>JBAPYK010000176.1:0-10632 GCA_049284695.1 Rhodoplanes sp.
GCGGCGCCCCGCCAGCCGCCGCCGCGCCAGCCGCCGCCCCAGCGAGCCTCGGACGGGGTCGCAGACAATGTGAGCGCGATCAGCCCGGCCGTAGCACACGCCAATAGCGCTGTTCGCTTCACCTTCATCGCGTGCTCCTATTTCATTTGCGTCCGAACGACCCTGCCGGGACCTCAGACGAGTTTTGCCATCGCCCATGGCAATCCTATGCCCTGCCTGGTCGCACAGTCGAGCGGAGGGTCGGCTGGCAGAACGCTCTGGGCTTGGTCATAGCCATTCAGTGTGCTGAATGGTTTCATTGCGGCCGCGGCGCCTCGGCAGAAGTTCAAGACGCAAGCGGGCGCTTTGGTGCAACACGACAATGGTGAATTTATTCGACGAGATATTCAGCGAACGCGTCGCCGACCCGAACGAAGCGGCGCGGGAAACCATGCGCGCCCGCCGCCGGCGCTTCTACACGACTGCGGCGGTGCATGAGACGGAAGGCGCATTCGCTGTTGAACTGGACGACAAGCCGGTGCGGACCCCGGCGCGCCGGCTCCTTGCCTTCCCGACATTGCCGCTCGCCGAACTGGACGCCACGGAATGGCAATCCCAGGGCGAGTTCATCGATCCCGCCAAACTGCCGCTGACGCGCCTTGCCAACACCATCATCGATGCGGTCGTGGACGCGCATGCCGAAGTTGCTGCCGACGTCGCGCGATACCTCGCCTCCGACTTGTTGTTCTATCGCGCCGAAGGGCCTGAGCGGCTGGTCGCGCGCCAGAACAGCGAATGGGATCCGATCCTAGCGTGGGCGCGGGAGGCCCACGGAGCGCGCTTCCTGCTTGCACAGGGCGTCGTCTTCGTGACCCAGCCGGAGGCGGCGGTTGCCGCCATGCGGCGGCTTATCCCGGCAAGTCCCTGGCGGCTGGGAGCGGTGCACGTGATCACGACGCTGACCGGGTCAGCGCTGATCGCGCTCGCCTTGGCGGAACAGGCGATCACGCCCGACGACGCCTGGGCGGCCGCGCATGTCGACGAGAATTGGAATCAAGAGCTTTGGGGGCGCGACGACGGCGCAGTCGCCCGCCGCGCGCTGCGTCGAACCGAATTCGATGCCGCCATTAGCGTGCTGCGGATGGCTCCCGAGGCAGCGTAGCCCTGGGCATGACTCCGCCCAGCGCGATCAAGCCGTTCGACGCCCTTTTCTTGCCGCAGCGCCCATTTTTCGCTGCACCGCCCTCGCGGCGATGCGAGAGCCGTGCTATTGACGAAATCATGATAACCCGGAATTGTCCGCCTCGGGCGGCCGATCCGGCGCCAGTTGGTCGTTAAAAACATACGACAATACAAGAACCCAGAACGACCTCTTCACACCGAAGATCGTTCTTGCGTGGGGCAGGTGTGACGGCATGAAAGACATTTTAGAGAGACTCGAAGAACGACGGGCCGGGGCACGGCTCGGCGGGGGTGAGCCGCGCGTCGAGATGCAGCACAAGCGCGGCAAGCTAACGGCGCGCGAACGCATCAATTTGCTCTTGGACCACCAGTCGTTCGAAGAATACGACATGTTCGTCGAGCACCGGGAGACTGAATTCGGCGCCGACAAGACCAAGATACCCGGCGACGGCGTGGTGACGGGCTGGGGCACCATCAACGGCCGCGCCGTGTTCGTTTTCGCCAAAGACTTCACCGTGTTCGGCGGGTCGTTGTCCGAAGCGCATGCGCAGAAGATGACGAAGATTCAGGATATGGCGGTGAAGGCGCGCGCGCCGATCATCGGCCTGTTCGACGCGGGCGGAGCGCGCATCCAGGAGGGCGTCGCCGCGCTCGGCGGCTATGGGGAAGTGTTCAAGCGCAATGTGCTCGCTTCCGGGGTCATCCCGCAGATTTCCGTGATCATGGGCCCCTGCGCCGGCGGCGACGTCTATTCGCCGGCGATGACCGATTTCATCTTCATGGTGCGCGATACGAGCTACATGTTCGTCACCGGCCCCGAGGTGGTGAAGACGGTCACGAACGAGATCGTCACCGCCGAGGAACTTGGCGGCGCGAGCGTCCATGCGACCAAATCGGCGGTCGCCGACGGCGCGTTCGAGAATGACGTCGAATGCCTGCTGCAGATGCGGCGATTCATCGACTTCCTGCCGTCCCACAGCGGGGGCGGTGTACCCGAATGGCCTACGTTCGACAATGTCGAGAGGGTGGAAGACTCGCTCGACACGCTGATTCCGGACAACCCGAATAAGCCCTACGACATCAAGGAGCTGATCCTGAAGGTCGTCGACGAAGGCGACTTTTTCGAGCTGTCGACGACCTTCGCGCGCAACATCGTCATCGGATTCGGGCGGATCGCCGGGCACACGGTCGGCTTCGTCGCCAACCAGCCGATGGTGCTCGCGGGTGTCCTCGACTCCGATGCGAGCCGCAAGGCGGCGCGGTTCGTGCGCTTCTGCAATGCCTTTGACATTCCGATCGTCACCTTCGTGGACGTGCCGGGCTTCCTTCCCGGCACGGCGCAGGAGGCCGGCGGCCTGATCAAGAACGGGGCAAAGCTGCTGTTTGCCTATAGCCAATGCACGGTGCCGCTGGTCACGGTGATCACCCGCAAGGCCTTTGGCGGCGCTTACGACGTCATGGCGTCAAAGCATATCGGGGCCGACGTGAATTACGCCTGGCCGACGGCGCAGATCGCCGTGATGGGCGCCAAGGGAGCGGTCGAAATCATCTTCCGCTCCGATCTCGGCAACCCGGAGAAGATCGCCGCGCGCACCAAGGAATACGAGACGAGCTTCATGTCGCCGTTCAAGGCGGCGGAGCGCGGCTACATTGACGAGGTGATCATGCCGCATTCGACTCGCCAGCGGATTGCGCGGGCGCTCTCGATGCTGCGCACCAAGACCTTGGAAATGCCGGAGAAGAAACACGACAACCTGCCGCTCTGACGACGGCGCGTAAACACGCGCGGCCCGGACTTGGACCGCGCTATCGGCTATAGCGCTACGTTAGGTCGCGGTAGCCGGAGGCGCGCGGGAGGCGGGCCGCTGCGGCTGCTTCGGTTGGCTTGCGGCTGCTTTAGTTGACGGAAGACCCGCGGCGGATATCGGCCTCGATCAACAGCTGCGTGCCCTTGCCGAAGCGGACCCGGTAGGCCTGCAAATTCTCCATGATGCGCTGGACGTAATTGCGCGTCTCGGAGAACGGAATGCGCTCGACCCAGTCGACCGGATCGACATTCGGGTCGCGCGGGTCGCCGAAGCGCTCGATCCATTCCTTCACCCGGCCGCGGCCGGCATTGTAGGCCGCGAACGCCAGGATGTAAGAGCCGCGATAGGCCTCGATATTTCCGCCGAGTTCGGCCGCGCCCATCTGCACATTGTAGACGTTGTCGCGCAGCAGGCGCTTCTGGTCGAAGCGGACGCCATAGGTCTTGGCGATATAGCGCCCGGCGGCCGGCGTGACCTGCATCAGGCCCAACGCATTCGCGGGGGAAACCGTTTGCGGATTGAACGCGCTTTCCTGGCGGGCGATCGCATAGACAATCGCGGGCTCGACGTCGGGGCCGATCGCCGAATAGCGCGGCAGTCCGTAGGTCGGGAAGGCGTGATGGTCGAGCGGCAGGCCGCGGCCGACCGCGTCCTTGCCCATCACCACCGCGGCGCGCGCATCGTTGTGCTTGCGCGCAAGCTCCGCAATGAGAGTAAGCGCTTCGGCATTGTCGGTGCGTTCGAGGTCGGCGACGAAGGTGATGACGAGGGTGCGCTCGTCGATCTCATAAAGGAGTTCGACGGCGCGGACGATCTCCAGCCGGCTGAGCGCGGCGCGCCTGGCTGCCGACATTGCGGGCGGCGGCGCAAGCGCGATGTCTCTCAAGCCCAACCGGGCCGCGGCAAGCTGGCCATAATAGGTGGTGGCGTAACGCGCGGCTGCTTCGTAATAGGCGCGCGCCTCCTGCCGCCGCCCGGCGGCTTCGGCGGCGCGGCCTTGCCAGTAGCCTGCCCGTGAGAGCGCCGTCGTATTTTCAATGCCGAGGGCGCGAATGCGGGCAAAGTGCTGCGCGGCGGCGTGCGGATCGTTGAGAAAGCGCAGCGCGATCCACCCCGCCATGAACTCGCTTTCAACCTTATAGTTCTCTTTGGCCGGCAACGCGGCGTTGCGGCAGATGAGGTAGGCGGCCTTGGCCTGATCAAGCTCGAGGAGCTTGCGCGCAATCAGACGCCGTTCGATCCACCATTCGTTGGTGTCGTGAGCGGCGCCGAGGTCCGACGGCGCGGCAAGCAGCAGGCGCGCGGCCTCCTCATAATGCTCATTGCGGCGCAGCCACTGGATGCGGCTGAACATGTAGCCGGCGTCGTTGCGGGCGCTCGCGGGAACGGCATCGAGCAGGGCCTTGGCGTTATTCGCCTTGTCGTTCACCGCCTTCCGGGCTCTAAGAATGGCCAGTTCGACCCCGCCAAGGCGAGTCGCGGCGCGGTGGGCGGCGTCGATGTCGTCGTCATAGATCCGGCGGTCCATGCGCCCCTTGTCGTCGGCCGGCGTGATCAGCCCTTCGAATGCTTCGCGCGCCTCGCTTTCGGCTTCGCGACTGAACGCCTCGGTCCAGCCCTCGCGCATCTGCGCCTGCGCCGCCGTGCGGACGCCATTCGCCAGCAGCGCACGGGCATAGGCAAACCGGCCCAGGGCGGTCAGCGGCTCTTCTTTCGCGAAAAATGCGCGGACGGTTGCGAGGTCCGCTTTTTCTGCCCACAGCATGCCCTCGGCGCGCCGCCGCAACTTCCCGATGCTCGGCCAGACCGGGTTGGCGGTTATAAACGCGTTGTAACGGGCAAAACCCACATCATTGTCGTCGCTGCGCAGGATCATCCACTCGACGAGTTTGCGCGCAAGCGGATCGGAGATCGATCGCTGCAGTTCGGTCGCGGCGTCCGACTGTCCTCGTCGCGCGGATTGAATGGCCTGCTTGACGGCGTTGATGTCGGAATTCGAGGTAGACTGGGTCGGAGCGAATGTCAGCGGGACATCGTCGGACGCGGACGACACGGCGGGGGCGCGCGCAGCAGGCGGGGAACGTTTGCTGAGCGCCGCCGCCTGGGCATCGAGTGAGCGCGGGCCGGCGTCCGGTGTTCGCGTTGCGGTCGCAGCGGTTGGGCGCGCGCGCGGAAGCGGAACCGGCTTGGTGGAGCGCGCGATGGCCGGGGCCTTCTTTCCGGCCATCGCGGCCTTTGTCGACTTGGGGCCGGCGAGCGCAGGCATTGCCGTCGCAACAAGCGCTGCGAGCACGACGAGCGAAACGCGCAAGGTGGAAAGCTCTCTGCTTTTGACCACTGACCATCCCCCGGTCAGACGTGAATTCGGCTGAAGAATCTATTCGGTCGGTTGCATTAACAATGCCTTAAACCGTTCAAACATGGCAATGTTTCGACTAAGCCGCCGCGTTGGAAAAGACGGCAAAACCGGCGTGTTGCGTTGACCGAGGCATGCAGAACGGGGCTTTCGCCTGCGGTCGGGACCCGATATCAATGTGAGCCGGAGGCGAATGCGCCGACGATTCCAGCCGAGGAGCAAGCCATCATGACCGCCAAGACCAACTTTCGGGGGTCGTTCACCGCTTTGGTGACCCCGTTCAAGAACGGTGCGGTCGACGAAAAGGCCTTTCGCAATCTCGTCGATTGGCAGATCGGAGAGGGCACCAACGGACTCGTGCCGGTCGGCACCACCGGCGAGAGCCCGACGCTGTCGCACGAGGAGCATAGGAAAGTCGTGCAATGGTGCGTCGAACAGGCGCGCGGCCGCGTCCCGGTGATCGCCGGCGCGGGCTCGAACTCGACCGCCGAGGCGATCGACTTCTCCCGTCACGCCGAGAAGGTCGGGGCGGACGCCGTGCTCATCGTCACCCCGTATTACAATAAGCCGACGCAGGAGGGCCTCTACCAGCACTACAAGGCGATCAACGACGCGATCGGCATTCCGATCATCATCTACAACATCCCGGCGCGCTCGGTGATCGACATGTCGGTTGACACCATGAAGCGCCTGTTCGAGCTGAAGAATATCGCCGGCGTCAAGGACGCGACCGCCAATGTGGTGCGGGTCTCGCAGCAGCGCGCCGCGATGGGACCGGATTTCAACCAGCTCTCCGGCGAAGACGCGAGCGCGATCGGCTTCATGGCGCATGGCGGGGATGGCTGCATCTCAGTGACCTCGAACGTCGCGCCACGGCTATGCGCGGAGTTTCAGGGCGCGTGCCTGAAGGGCGATTATGCGACCGCGCTCAAGCTGCAGGACAAGCTCTTGCCGCTGCATGTCAATCTGTTTATCGAGACCAACCCGGCGCCGGCGAAATACGCGCTCTCGCTGCTCGGCAAGTGCGCGGACACCGTGCGCCTGCCGCTGGTTGCTTTGTCGGACAAGGCGAGGGCCGTGGTGCGCGACGCGATGGTGCATGCCGGGCTGATCAATTAGAGCATTTTCCGGCGAAGTGGGAACCGGTTCGCCGCAGAAAATGCGACTACCCAAGGAAAACCAGAGCGAATTCCGACTCGACCGGAACGGAATTCGCTCTAGCCTTCAATCATATTTTTCTCAGCTCGCGGCGTTCGGGGTTCCGGCTTCGGCGGGCGCCGCCGGGCGCGCCGCTCGTCGAGGAGAACGGCGATGCTCGAAGAGTTCAAGAAGTTTGCGATGCGTGGCAACGTTGTCGATCTTGCGGTCGGCATCGTCATCGGCGCCGCATTCACCGCGATCGTGAATGCGCTCGTGAACGACATCATCAACCCGGTGATCGGCGCGGTCACCGGCGGCCTCGATTTTTCCAGTTACTTTCTGCCGCTGTCGTCGCACGTCGACGCCAACAATCTGGCCGAAGCAAGAAAACAAGGCGCGGTTCTCGCCTGGGGCAGTTTCGTCACCATGGTGATCAATTTCCTGATCATCGCCTGGGCGCTGTTCTTCGTGGTGAAGGGCATCAACCGTCTCAGCGCCAAACAGGAGGAAAAGAAGCCGGTGCCCGAGGATGTCCAGCTGCTGACCGAAATACGCGATCTCCTTAAGAAGTGACGCGTGTATCCGCCATGGCGAATGCTCCAGCGCGCAAAATCAAGGTGGTCGCCGACAACCGCAAGGCGCGGTTCAACTATGAGATCGGCGAGACGTTCGAAGCCGGGATCGCGCTCACCGGCTCGGAAGTGAAGTCGCTGCGCCAGGGGCGCGCGAGCATCGGCGAATCCTATGCGGATGCGCGCGAGGGCGAGCTGTGGCTCGTCAACGCCAACATCCCCGAGTATCTGCAGGCAGGGCGGTTCAATCATCCGCCGAAGCGCCCGCGCCGACTGTTGCTGCATCGCCGCCAGATCAATCGGCTCGCCGCCGGCGTCGAGCGCGAGGGCATGACGATCGTTCCGCTCAAGCTCTATTTCAACGAAAAGGGACGAGCCAAGCTCGAGCTGGCGCTCGCCCGCGGCAAGAAGCTGCACGACAAGCGCGAGACCGAAAAGCGGCGCGACTGGGATCGCGAGCGCGGCCGGCTCTTGCGTGCGCGGGGTTGAAGCGAACCGCCGCCTCAGGCCAACAGATCGTCGAACTCCCGGTGCCGCGCCACGTAGTTCGCGACGAACGAGCAGCGCGGGACGACTTTGAGGCCGCGCGCCCGCACCGCCTCGAGCGCGCCATGGACGAGCCGCGAAGCGATGCCGCGCCCGCGCCGGCGCTGCGGCGTCTCCGTATGCGTGAAGGTCATCACGCCGTTGGCGAGGCGGTAATAGGCGAGCGCCGTCGCTCCCTCGGCGTCGAGCTCGAAGCGGGAGAGGGCGGCATTGTCGCGGACCGAGGACATGGCATAAGGCGTAGGGCACGAGGCGAGGAAGCTTGGAAAATGTAGGGTGGGGCGAGCGGAAGCAAAATCCCATCACCCGATCATGACCGATGGTCGGTGAGACCGGCGCAGAAGATGGGACAGGGCAGGGGCGTGTGATGACCGGCCATATCGACCCGACCAAGCAGGCGTTCGCCGAATTTCGCGGGAACGACCGCGCGGGCCCGATCCACATGCTCAATCTGGTGCGGTTGCGCGCGCGGGCGAACTATCCGGACGGGCGGCAGGCGACGGGCGCGGAAGCCTACGCCGCCTATGGCCGCGAGAGCGGGCCGGTCTTCGCGCGGCTGGGCGGCAAGATCGTCTGGCGCGGGACCTTCGAGCAGATGGTGATCGGGCCTTCCGAGGAGCGGTGGGATCTTTGCTTTGTCGCGGAGTACCCCGCGGTCGCTGCCTTCGTCGAGATGATCCGCGATCCCGTCTATCGCGAGGCGGTCAAGCACCGCCAGGCGGCGGTGCAGGATTCCCGGTTAATCCGCCTCGCCCCGCTGGCGGGAGGGGCGGGATTTGGGGGATAGGCGAGGCGGAACGCATGATCGAAGGTCGATTCTCACGCTTCTACCGGGAAACGGTCCGCACGCCGCGGCAAGACGAGATGGACGCGGCCGACCTCACGCCGTTCGTCCGGGACATCGTGCGGCGATCGAAGATCGCCAACGGATTCGTCCAGCTCTTCGTCGTCGGCTCGACCGGCGCGATCGTGTCGGTCGAGTTCGAGGACGGCGTGTTGCAGGACTTGAAGGACGTTCTCGACCGCCTGATCCCGCGCGGCCGCGACTATCATCACGAACGCGCGTGGGGCGACGGCAACGCCCATTCGCATCTGCGCGCGGCCGTACTCGGCCCCGACATGACGGTGCCGGTCACCGACGGCAAGCCCGACCTCGGAACCTGGCAGCAGATCGCGGTCGTCAATCTCGACAATCGTCCGCGGGACCGGACGGTGGTGGTGACGGTGTACGGAGAGTGACGCTGTTCGCTCCGCCTTGCGTCCGGTGCGCGAGCGTCGATGATGTGATCGCTGTCGCGATTACTAGGCCGCGCCCGAAGCCTCGCTTGCTTCCAGCGGGTATTTCCGTTCCCACTCTTCCCGCGTGATCCAGGCCTCGAGGATGCGCACGTGCTCGGACTCTTCCTCGACGAACTCCTTCGCCACGGCCCTGATTTCCGGGTCCTTCGCGGTGCCGGAGACCTGGTAATAGAACTCGAACGCCCGCTTTTCCCCGCGGAGCGCCACGCGCAACGCGTCCAGCCGCGACAGGTCGGGATCGCCCGCCCAGATGTCCGCGCGTTCGGGTGTGGCGCTGTCGGCCCAGACGTAGTCCGGCGGCAGATGCTTTGACACGTCGATCGAGCCGGCGCGGCTCGTCGCCTCGGCGAGATGCATGCGGGAGAAGCGCGCAAGCTGCGCAAACAACTGCGCCACCGTGTGGTTGCCGACATCCTCCATCGCTTTGGTCAGTTCTTCGTAATGGATCGCGGCGTCCTCCTCGGCCTTCACGGCGTAGCTGAGAAACTCGTCGAGCGAGTGAACCTCCAAGCCGCCCTTGAAGATTTTCGAGGCAGGCGTGAGGTGCGGCTTTTTCGCCGGCAGAACCTGGTCGCCTTCGAAAGTGACGAGAATGTCTTCGTCGCGAATGAAGCACTGGCACGCCAGCCGGTAGCGCGGCGGCATGTCATTGGTTTCGGCGTTGTAGATTTCCTCGTCCGTGATTTTCCCGAGCTGGCGGAGCATTTCCTTCTCCTTCTCCGTCAGCGCGATGCCGTATTTCGGTTTGTCGGTCGAAAGGTGCGTGACCTCGACGAGGCAGGACCCGCACTCGCCGTCCTGGCAGTCGAACGGGATCGGGACGTTGTGGGCCTTCGCGACGGCCAGAATGGTGCCTCGGTCGCCGGCGATCGCGTAGACGGTCATGTCGCGCGCCATTACCGGGGATGAAAACGTGACATTGGTCATCGGCATGCTCCTGTGGCCGCGTGTGTCTTGTTGACGAACGCACAACCGCACCGGGCTCGCCGGGAAGGCGCTCCGCGTCGCGGGTCTTGTGATCGCGATCGTGGACGCGGCGCCCCGGATCCCGCCCCACGGTCACTGATTAGAACGCAAGCAAAGTGCGGGCCAGTTTGTTGCGCCGCGGCATCGGTCTTGTCGCGCGGTGGAAGCGCCTTTTCATTCTAATTTTATTTTGCATCCAGGCCGGATGCTTGCCGGAAAAACCGGCCCCTGATAGCGCCGGCGCCGGAGGCGTGAGGAAGGTCGCGAACGTCACAAATCCGCTGTCGGCCTGGTCGGATTCGCGACAACGAACGATTCAGAACGGCACCGTGCCTCCGTGAGGAACCAAGCTTGGCCTCGCCCGAAGCGCACCATAGAGACGCGGGCGAGCCTGCGCATGACCGCGCATGTTAAAATTGCGCGGGCCAACGCGATCTTACCGGAGCAAATGCCGCAACGCCTCACCATCGTCTCCGGCGGGCAAAGCGGGGTCGACCGCGCGGCGCTCGACGCAGCGATTGCGCGCGGCATTCCCTATGGCGGCTGGTGCCCGAAGGGCGGCTGGGCCGAGGATTTCCCCGACCCGCCCGGGGTGCTTGCGCGCTATCCCTTGTTGCAGGAGACGCCGAGCGCCGATCCGGCGGAGCGCACGGAGTGGAACATGCGCGACAGCGACGCGTGCCTGATCCTGGTCGATGGAAGCGGCGTCGCGGTCTCTCAGGGAACGGCGCTGACGGGGGACCTGGCGGCGCGTTACGCCAAGCCGCTGCTGGTGGTCGATGTC
>JBAPYK010000177.1:0-7904 GCA_049284695.1 Rhodoplanes sp.
GTCTGCGCCTTGATGGTGATGCCGCGCTCGCGCTCGATGTCCATCGAATCGAGCACCTGCTCGCGCCCCTGCATTTCGCGCTCGGAAAGACCGCCGGTCGTCTGGATCAGGCGGTCGGCGAGCGTCGATTTGCCGTGGTCGATATGCGCAACGATCGAGAAATTGCGGATGTTTTCGATCGGATGAATGGCCATGGGCGCGAGATAACACTTGGCCGAAGGGGCGGCAAGCAACCGCCAGCCCGCAGTCAGGCGGCGTCCAAGGCCGGGATGTGACGAGAGGGTGACGCAGATCTGCGTCCGCCCCGCGGAGCGCCGCCGCTTTTCACGAGCCGGTGAATTTTCGCCCGCGATGAAACCGGCGGCCTTTGCCCCCGTAACTCGCCCCGACGACGAACGGTTTACCCGGCTTCCAGGGTCGGGGGCAGGCTTCGTCTCCGGTCGCCCCGCCGCCGGCGGTGGGCCGTCTCACGCCATTGTGCAAAATGAAGGAGAACTTCGATGTCCAAGCGTCTGATGCTGTTTGCCGCCGCGCTCGCGTTTTTGTCGGGAACGGCGATCCTTCCTGCCGTCGCGCAATCGAACGGCAAGGAAAAGACCGTGAACGTCGGCGGCGCGCCGATGTATCCGTCCAAGAACATCATCCAGAATGCAGTGAATTCCAAGGACCACACGACGCTCGTCGCCGCGGTGAAGGCGGCCGGCCTCGTCGATACGCTGCAGGGCGCCGGGCCGTTCACGGTGTTCGCGCCGACCAACGCCGCCTTCGGCAAGCTGCCGGCGGGCACCGTTGAGACTCTGGTGAAGCCGGAGAACAAGGGCAAGCTCACCAGCATCCTCACCTATCACGTCGTTCCGGGTCGGATGACCGCCGCCAGCCTCATGAAGGCGGTGAAGGACGGCGAGGGCTGGGCCAAGCTGAAGACCGTCCAAGGCGAAGAGCTGACGGTCAAGCAGGCCGGCCCCGGCAAGCTCACCATCACCGACGCCAAGGGCGACACCGCCGCCGTCACGATCGCCGACGTGCTGCAGTCGAACGGCGTCATCCATGTGATCGACACCGTGCTCCTGCCGATGTGATTGCGGAAACCCGCGCAGATGGCCGACGAGCGCGCTCTCGTCGGCCATTCGCCGGCTTGTCACGAGGGTGTAGGCGATGAGCGAAAGCATGGCGACCATTGGCGCGCCGCATCCGGGCGTCGCATCGGGCAAAGGATCGGGCCAAAGATCGGACGCCGTCATCCACCCGGCCTGGGTGCGGGTCACCCATTGGGTCAATGCGCTCGCCATGGTCGTGATGATCGGCTCGGGCTGGCGCATTTATGACGCCTCGCCGTTATTTCCTTTCGTATTTCCCGAACAGTTCACGCTCGGCTACGGGCTTGCCGGCGCGCTGCTCTGGCATTTCGCCGCGATGTGGCTGCTGGCTGTGAACGGCATCGTCTATGTGATGCTCGGCATGCTGACCGGGCGCTTTCGCCGCAAGTTCTTTCCGATCCGGCCGCGCGAAATCGTGTCCGATCTCATAGCCGCGCTGACGTTCCGGCTCTCGCATAATGACCTGTCCGTCTACAACGCGGTGCAGAAGCTCCTCTATGTCGGCGTGATCGGCGCGGGCGTCGTCATCATTCTGTCGGGCGTCGCGATCTGGAAGCCGGTGCAGTTCCAGGAGCTGACGGCGCTGTTCGGCGGCTACGACGCCGCGCGTTACGTCCATTTCGGCGCCATGGCGGCGATCGTCGGATTTCTCGCGGTGCACGTCGCGCTCGCGCTGCTCGTCCCCAAGAGCCTGCGCGCGATGATCCGCGGCCGCTGAAGCAACAAGGAGACCGCCATGTCGCGCATGCGCAAAAAAATCCCCGGCGTCGATCCCAGGCTCCTTACCAAGGATGCGGCAAAGCTCATGCCCGAGCCGTCGCGGCGCCTGTTCCTGCGCGGGGCGGCAAGCGTCGGCGCGCTCGCGTTGCTGACCGGCTGCGACATCATCGACGGCGACACGGCGGAGAGCGCGCTGCGCGTGGTATCCCGCTTCAACGATTCGGTGCAGGCGCTCATTTTCGACCCGACCAAGCTGGCGCCGACCTATCCGGAGAGCGCGATCACCCGGCCGTTTCCGTTCAACGCTTATTATGCCGAGGACGAAGCGCCCGAGGTGGACGCGGCCGATTACGCGCTCGAGGTCGGCGGGCTCGTCGACAACAAGAAATCGTGGACGCTCGCCGAGCTCTACGCCTTGCCGCAGGAGAAGCAGATCACCCGCCATGTCTGCGTCGAGGGCTGGAGCGCGATCGGAAGCTGGACCGGCTGTCCGCTGCGCCACTTCCTGCGCCGGATCGGCGCCGACACGCGGGCGAAATATGTCTGGTTCCGCTGCGCCGAGGGCTACACCAACACGATCGACATGCCGACCGCGCTGCATCCGCAGACGCAGATGACCTTCAAGTTCGAGAACGACATCCTGCCGCGCGCCTACGGGTTCCCGATGAAAATCCGCATGCCGACCAAGCTCGGCTTCAAGAACCCCAAATACGTGGTCGCGATGGAGGTCACCAACGAGGACCGAGGCGGCTATTGGGAGAACCAGAACTACAACTGGTTCAGCGGGCTCTAGGGCCTCCCTCTTTGAGAGCTCATCCGGTCATTCCGGAAGCCGAACCTGTCCGGTCATTCCGGAAGCCGAGCGCGGCGAGGCTGTCCGGAATCCATGGCCGAGACAGAGAATGGATTCCGGGCTCGCGGACGACGTCCGCGCCCCGGAATGACGAACGAGGATACAGCGGATCAACCTACTCCGCCGCAAGCGCCTGCCCGATCTCGAACGGCACGAGCCCGACCGGCCGCCCTGCGCGCGCCACCACCATGTGGTTCTCGGGCACCTCGATCCAGTCGGAATGATCGTGGTCGAGCGGTTCGGACACGATCACCACGTCGGATCCCGCCGTACGGTAATACAGCGTGTTGCCGTCGCAGTTCGCGGCGTAGCGGAAGGCGTAGAGGTCACGGCCATTGGCGAGCGCCGAGGTGAAGCGCAGCATCTCGTTAAGCCCGTCTTCGTTCACCATCCGGGTCAGCGTTTCGAGCGTGCGCAGCGTCGCACCGATCGGGTCGCTTTCGGCCCCCGCGCCTATGATGGCGAGGAACACCGCCTCCGAGTCGGTTGTTCCGACCCGTGAGCCATAGAGCGCGTCGGGAATGAGCCCTTCCACCCGCCGGCGCACGCGCGGCCAGTGGCCGATTACGCCGTTGTGCATGAACATCCAACGCCCGCAGGCGAAGGGATGGCAGTTGGGGCGCGTCGTCGGCGTGCCGGTCGCCGACCGCACATGGGCGAAGAACAGATGTGACTGGATGTGGCGGCACAGATAACGCAGGTTTTCGTCGGACCAAGCCGGGCGCACCTCGCGATAGAGGCCAGGCTCGGGGTGATCCCCGTACCAGCCGAGGCCAAAGCCGTCGCCATTGGTTCTCGCCGTGGTTTCCAGCGCTTCGATGCTCTGCGCGATCAGCGAATGCGCCGGTGCGGTGACGTAGTGTTCGAGGGCAATCGTGTCACCTCGATAGGCGATCCAGCGGCACATCAGGTGCCTCCCTCCGCAGCCGCATGCTCTGCCCCCCGACTCGAAGCAGGCAAGTATAGCGGCGTTTGCGAGGGGCAAGAAACAGAAAACATAGCCGATTCAAGGGCTGCGGCGTCCGCGGCGCGTTCACCGCTGGCGCCAGACGAAGGCGGCGCTCACCACGTAATTCCACACCGCTCCCATCAGCGCGCCGCCGAGGCCGGCGACCCACCAACCGGGACCGTTGTCGTAAATCCAACTCGCCGCGCCGACATTGGAGACCGCGCCGACCGAACAGATCACCTGGAACCACAGCAACCCTTTGAAGAACCGCCATCCCGTAAGCCGCTGGTCGCTGTAGGTCAGCCGATTGTTGAGTACGAAGTTCCAAGTGATGGCCGCGACCGTGGCGACGGCCTGCGCAGCGCTGAAGCGCAATTCGGCCGCATCCAGCGCCAGCGCGAGCACGGCCATATGGACGACGACGCCGGTGAGGCCGACGGCGCAAAACAGAAGAAAGCGCAGCGACACCGCGTCGCCCGTCAGTTTGGCGATCACGAGCGCGGCAAAATCGAGAATCACGCGCGTATCGAGTTTGCTCAGCCCATGCTGGCGCGCGCGGAAGACGTAAGGCAGTTCGACCACGCGAATCCTGCCGCGCGCGGTCGCGACGATGTCGAGCAGAAGTTTGAAGCCTTGCGATGACAGCGACGGAGCAAGCTCCTCGACCAGATCGCGGCGGATCATGAAGAACCCGCTCATCGGATCGGTCAGCTCCACGCCGAGAAAACGGCGGGCGATCGCCGAAGACCAGCGGCTCGCGCGCGCCCGATGCTGGTCGAAACCGGCCGTCGCGTCGCCCTCCATGTAGCGGCTGGCGACGACGAGGTCGACGCCGCCCTGGCGAAGGCGCTCGACCATCGTCACCAGCAAGCTTTCATCGTGCTGCAGGTCGGCGTCGAGCGCCGCCACGTACCGCGCCTGGCTCGCCAGCATGCCTTCGAGCAGGGCGCCGGCGAGGCCGCGGCGGCCGATCCGCCGGATGCAGCGGACGCGGCTGTCGGCTTCGCCGAGGGTGCGGGCGACCGCCGCCGTTCCATCGGTCGAGTTGTCGTCGACGAAAACGATTTCCCAGTGGATACCGGCCAGGAGGCGCTGCAACCGCGCTACGAGAATGCGGATGTTCGCCCGCTCGTTGAGGGTGGGGACGACAATCGTGATCTCAGGCGCCGCGGTGACGGACACAGCGGCAGGATCGGGGTGATCCTGGAGACTCGCGTTCGTGGCGAGCGCGGCAGTCATGGTTCCCTTCTTCCGCTCATTCCAAGCCACGGTCGATGCCGCTGACTGTTATCCCGGACACTGCTCGCATTCAACGCGCATGTTCTGATGCGTGCTCGCAAATGGTTGGAAAACGTCTAACCCTCCAGCCTCGCGCTCGCCCGGGATCAACGGCGGTCATCGTCGAGCCGGAGCAGCCGCAATTGCTGTGGGCGGCCAAAGGCCAACACGAGATGCAGGGCGTCCTTGCGCTTGGCGAGAAGCTCGTCGGCTTCCGGCGTCTGCGCGACGATCCAGGCGGGACCGCGAAGGGCGTCGAGCGTCCGCATGTCCACTGTGGCGACGCGCACCGGCAGATAGGAGAATTCGTTCAACGCCGCAGGCCCCGCACGGTAGATGGGGGCGGGCGCCGCGCGCACGCGCTCCATGATCCTTGCGGCGTCGATCTTCGAGGATCGGAACTGCGTGGCCAGCAACGGCGACGCGATCGCCGAGTATACGGCGGCATAGGCGAGGATGCCGAGGGTTGCGAACAAGACGGACGCGACGAACAGCGGCCGGCGGACGGAAAGGCTGTCGAAGGCGAGCCCCCCGAGGACGCACAAAGGCAGTACCATCGGGAAGAAATAGCGCGCCGCTTCCCCTCCGGGCCAGAACAGGAGGGCTACGGTGCAGACGAAAGCATAGCACGCAAGCGCCAAGACGAATTCGGACAGAGTCTGCCCCCTGCGGCGGCGCCCGCCAGAGAGAAGATAGACGCCGGCGAATAGCGAAGCAGGCAGCATCTCGGCGAAAACATTTGCGGCCGCGCGCAGAGGATGCGGCAGTGTCGCGGAGCGGACTTTATCGAGCCGCATGAACAGCGCCCAGGTCGACTCGTCGCCGGGCGTGTAGACATACCCGTACCACGCCGCCACCGGGATCACGCAGATGACGCCCGCAAGAATGAGTCCGGGGAGTTGCGGCCAGGAGCGGCGCACGGCGACGTAGGCGCCCACGCCGAGGAAGAAGTACGCAACGGGCTGCGGCCCCTTCAACAGGGCTGCGAGCGCCAGGATGCAGCCGATGGCGCTCCAGCGTCCGATCGTCAGCCGCACCGCCGCCAGTCCGGTCCACCAGACATAGAACGCCAGAAAGAGGAGAACGGCGAGCGGCAGATCCGCGGTCACCGCGACATAGGCGCGGACGACCAGCGGGCAGGCGAGGAACAAAGCGACGCCGAACAGCGCGGCCGGCGCACTGGCGACGCGGCGGAGCAGGGCGAAGATCAGCAGGCAGCCGCCGAGCAGGGAGAGAATGATGGGCAGCCGCGCGGTAAATTCAGTGACGCCGCCGAACGGCAGGCTGATCAGCGCGATCACCCAGGACAGCAGCACGGGGCGTTCGGCAAATCGCAAGTTGAACATGTGCGGCGTCAGCCATTGTCCATCCGTGATCGCGGTCTGGGCCAGCGTCAGCGCTACGCCATCGTCGGAATTGAAGCCGCGAAACCAGACGAGCGGCAGTACGAGCAAGCCCCAGACGGCGACGATGAGGACGACCGGGTCCCAGCGCTTGGCGAGCGCCGTCCACCCGGCGATGAGCCGCTCCGCCGCCGCCGTTATCGTGGCTTCGCTGTCGGCCAGGCTTTTCACAAGGTCACATTGCCGAGTTTCTTGGGAAAGAACGCCGGCCCGACCAGGTTTTCGGGCGCGTGCGATAGGGATTGAGCGGACAGATGCGCGTTCGGACGCGGCATCGCCGTCATAGCTTTTGGCGTTGGGTTGGGGAAGACAATCGAGACAAACGTGAAGAGGCTCCGTCCTTGGCAGGCCTGGCAGCGACCTACTCTCCCAAGTCTTAGGACTTAGTACCATCGGCGCTGGGGAGTTTAACGGCCGAGTTCGGGATGGGATCGGGTACAGGCTCCCCGCTAGAGCCACCAGGCCGGCGAAGGACGGAGGTGAAGCAAGCTGTGATGGTTCGAGACGCGTTGCTGCGCAACGCTCCTCACCATGAGGTCTTTCTCAAGTTCGCCCTCATCCCGAGGAGCCCGCGGAGCGGGCGTCTCGAAGGATGAGCGATGGACATTGATTAATGAGAGCGATCAAGCCAATCGAGCGATTAGTACCGGTAAGCTCAACGCATTGCTGCGCTTACACACCCGGCCTATCAACGTGGTCGTCTACCACGGCTCTCAAGGGAGTTCTCGTTTCGAGGTGGGTTTCCCGCTTAGATGCTTTCAGCGGTTATCCCGTCCGCACATAGCTACGCTGCACTGCGGCTGGCGCCACAACAGCTCCACCAGAGGTGCGTCCATCCCGGTCCTCTCGTACTAGGGACAGCTCCTCTCAAAACTCCGACACCCACGGCAGATAGGGACCGAACTGTCTCACGACGTTCTGAACCCAGCTCACGTACCACTTTAATCGGCGAACAGCCGAACCCTTGGGACCTGCTCCAGCCCCAGGATGTGATGAGCCGACATCGAGGTGCCAAACGACGCCGTCGATATGGACTCTTGGGCGTCATCAGCCTGTTATCCCCAGAGTACCTTTTATCCGTTGAGCGATGGCCCGTCCACGAGGGACCACCGGATCACTATGACCGACTTTCGTCTCTGCTCGACTTGTAAGTCTCGCAGTCAGGCAGGCTTATGCCATTGCACTCAACGAGCGATTTCCGACCGCTCTGAGCCCACCATCGCGCGCCTCCGTTACTCTTTGGGAGGCGACCGCCCCAGTCAAACTGCCCACCATGCACTGTCCCGGCCCCGGATGACGGGACGCGGTTAGACATCCATAACCACAAGGGTGGTATTTCAAGGGTGGCTCCGCACGAGCTGGCGCCCGCACTTCAAAGCCTACCACCTATCCTACACATGCAGTCACGAATGCCAGTGCAAAGCTACAGTAAAGGTTCATGGGGTCTTTCCGTCTGACCGCAGGAACCCCGCATCTTCACGGGGAATTCAGTTTCACTGAGCCTATGCTGGAGACAGCGGGGAAGTCGTTACGCCATTCGTGCAGGTCGGAACTTACCCGACAAGGAATTTCGCTACCTTAGGACCGTTATAGTTACGGCCGCC
>JBAPYK010000178.1:0-2231 GCA_049284695.1 Rhodoplanes sp.
GCGCATCACCATTCGCAGGCCGGACGACTGGCACCTGCATGTGCGCGACGGCGCCATGCTCGCCGCCGTGCTGCCATGCACGGCGCGGCATTTCGCCCGTGCGATCATCATGCCCAATCTCGTGCCCCCGGTGGTCACCGCCGCGGACGCGATCGCCTACCGCGCACGGATCTTGGCGTCGCTCCCTGAAGGCGTAGCCTTCACGCCGCTGATGACCTGCTATCTCACGGATACCACCGACCCGGACGATCTCGAACGCGGCTTTCGTGGCGGCGTGTTCGCGGCCGCGAAGCTCTACCCGGCGCATGCCACCACGAATTCCGCCTCCGGCGTCACCGACATCGCCAAGGCATATCCCGTATTCGCGCGCATGGAAAAAAACGACATGCCGCTCCTGATGCATGGCGAGGATACGGGCCACGGCGTCGATGTGTTCGACCGCGAGCGCGTGTTCATCGATCGCACGCTGCTGCCGCTCCTCAAGGCGTTTCCCGGCCTGCGCATGGTGTTGGAGCATCTGTCGACGAAAGAGGCCGTGGAGATTGTCCGCAGCGCCGCGCCCCAACTCGCCGGCACCATCACGCCGCACCATCTGACCGAGACGCGCACCGACATGCTCGGCGCCGGGCTGAGGCCGGACCTCTACTGCATGCCGGTGATCAAGACCACTGCCGATCGCACTGCGCTGCGGCAAGCCGCGACCTCGGGCGAAGCGTGCTTTTTCCTCGGCACCGACTCGGCGCCGCATCAGGTCGCGCGGAAGTATGCGCCGGTCTGCTCGGCCGGCGTGTTCAACGCGCCGGTCGCGCTTGCGGTCTATGCGCAGGTGTTCGAGGAGGAAAACGCGCTCGACCGGCTCGAAGCCTTTGCCGCGCTAAACGGGCCCAAGCACTACCGCCTCGCGCCGAACGAGGGCACGATAACCCTCGAACGCTCGCCCTGGACCGTGCCGGACCACGTCGGCGTCGCCGGCATCGAAGAGCGGGTCACCGTCTATCACGGCGGGGAGACCCTGCCCTGGCGGGTCGTAGAGGAATGAGCCTATAAGATCTCTCGCGCGTGGATGCCGCGGGCGTTGCGCTGACGGAACGCAACCCAAGGAATGCAGCATGACCCCAACCGGTTTTCCCGACAAAACGGTGATGGCCGAGCTGACCGCAAAGACGTTGCTTGAGGTCGAAGCGGTCCGTTTCATGACCGACAAGCCCTTCATCTTCACCTCCGGCTGGGCAAGTCCGGTCTATACCGACTGCCGCCGCCTGATATCGTTCCCGCGCGCACGCTCCTCGCTGATCGACTTCGGCGCCGCGACCCTGTTCCGCGACGCGGGGTTCGAGCAATTCGACAGTGTCGCCGGCGGCGAGACGGCGGGCATTCCCTTCGCCGCCTGGATGGCGGACAAGCTCGCTCTGCCGATGCTCTACGTGCGCAAGAAAGCGAAGGGGTTCGGCCGCAATGCGCTGATCGAGGGCCATCTCGTCGAGGGCCAGCGCGTGCTGCTGGTCGAGGACATGACCACCGACGGCCGCAGCAAGGTGCATTTCTGCAATGGGCTGCGCGAGGCGGGCGCGCGGGTCGAGCATATCCTCGTGTTCTTCTTCTACGATATTTTCCCCGAGAGCCGGCAAATCCTCGGCGACCTCGGCGTCAAGCTGCATGCGCTCGCAACCTGGTGGGACGTCATCGCCGTCGCCAAGGCAAGCGACAAGTTCGATGCGAAAATGCTGGCGGAGGTCGAGAAATTCATGCACGACCCGGCCGGCTGGTCGAAAGCGCATGGCGGGATCGCCAAACCCGCCGCGGAGTAGCCGATGCGCAGCTCCATTGCGCGATGCCAATGCAGTCATTCCGGGTCGCCGCGCAGCGGCGAGCCCGGAATCCAAACTCACTGACAGGTTTATGGATTCCGGGCTCCCTCGCTGCGCTCGGGCCCCGGAATGACCACTGGTTTGTTCGACTCTGATGCACGATCTCCTCTACCGGCTCGCGCGGCCCGCGCTGCATGTCATCGACCCGGAACAGGCGCACCGGCTCGCAATCGCCGCGTTGAAACACGGGCTGCTGCGGCCGCACGCTGAGCCGGACGACCCTGTTCTGGCTACGCAAGTCTGGGGGCTTTCCTTCGCCAATCCGATCGGGCTCGCCGCCGGGTTCGACAAGCAGGCCGAAGTCATCGACCCGATGCTCGGTTTCGGGTTCGGCTTTGTCGAGGCAGGCACGGTGACGCCCGA
>JBAPYK010000179.1:0-19710 GCA_049284695.1 Rhodoplanes sp.
TCATCGGGGTCGCGAAGGACCGCAAGCCGGGCCGCGCCATCATCGGCTCGGCGCTCGATAATCTCGTCAAAGGCGCGTCGGGTCAGGCGGTGCAGAACATGAACCTGATGCTCGGCTTTCCCGAGACGACGGGCCTGGAGCAGATCGCGCTGTTTCCGTGACCTAACGCGGCGTCTGGATTGTCAGGCTCGGCATTCATTTGCGAGGGCGCGACATTTTTCTTGCTCCCTCCCCCTTGCGGGGGAGGGTTGGGGAAGGGGGGTATTTTCTGGCGGTGAGCCGGCTCCCACTTCGCCGGAAAAATGCGTTAGGTGCCGCTGAGGATCGGGCGGACGATAAGATTGTCCTTCACCGCCTTCACGCCCGGCATCGTCTCGATGGCGACGCGGATCGCCTGTTTTTCCGGCGGCGAGTCGACGATGCCCCAGACGTCGGCCACCCCGCCGGCGACCGTCACATTAATCAGCGCTCCCCGGCTCCATGGCTCGTCGGCGAGGCGTTTCATGATCGCCTCGCGCAGCTCGGAATCCGCGACTGTCCGCGCAGGGATCTCGCTGCGCAGTGAGGCGAGCGCGTGCAGCAGGTTGGCACGGCTGACAATGCCGACGAGCTTGTCGCCCTTGACGATCGGCACCCGCTTGATCCGGCTGCTTTCGAGCATTTCGGCGATCTCGCTGACCGGCGTATCGGGCGTCGCGGTGATCACCTTGCTGCTCATCACGTCGACGATCTTGCGGCTATGCTCTTTCACATATTCGGTGGCGAGCTCGTCGTGGCCCATCAGCAATTTCAGCCACCAGGAGCGCTCGTGTTCGGTGCCGGTTTCCGCCCGCCTAAACAGATCGCCCTCGCTCACAACGCCGACCAAGCGGCCTTGAGCGTCCACCACCGGCGCTCCGCCGATCCTTTTCTTGAGCAGGGTCTCAGCCGCTTCCCGCACGCTGCCATCAGCCGCCACGGTGATGACATCGGTCGTCATGATGTCGGAGGCCTTCATGGGCGCAATCCTCTCCAGTTGGTTCTTATGGCGCGGGCGACCATCGTCGCTCGGCCGGGACTGTCGGAAGCACGCCAGCGCGCGGCATTGACTTGGCTCAACTCTCACGCGCCCGAACAAGAGACGGCGCGCAAGTCGCCTCGCGCGCCGTCGAGCATTGGGAAGAGCCGCAATTGACGGCTTGAGCGAATTCCGTTCGGTGAAATCGGAATTCGCTCGATTTGCCCTTTCGCGGTCGCATTTTCTCCGGCGAACCGGTTCCCACTTCGCCGGAAAATGCTCAGTCGCGCATTTTCACATAAGCGCCCGGCGCGTCTTCGATGACCGGGAAGTTAGGGTTGGAGCCGGGCTGGCGCGCCGGGATTTCGGAGCGATCGAAGTTCTTGATCCACTCGATCCAGAAGGGCCACCACGAGCCCTTGGTCTCGGTCGCCTGCTTGAGCCACGCCTCGGGATCATCGTAGCCATCGGGCTTCGGGCCGGTCCAGTACTGATACTTGCCGCCGGCCGGCGGATTGACGATGCCGGCGATGTGGCCGGAGCCGGCGAGCAGAAAGTCCACCGGCCCGCCGAAGAATTTGCAGCCGATGAGCACCGACTTCGCCGGCGCGATGTGGTCTTCGCGGGTGGCGACGTTGCAGATCGGCGTCGCCACCTTCTTGAGGTCGAGGCGGACGCCGTCGAGCTCCATCTCGCCTTTGCTGAGCTTGTTCTCCATGTAGCAGTTGCGCAGATAGTAGGAGTGGTTCGCCGCCGGCATGCGCGTGGAGTCGGAGTTCCAGTACAGCAGGTCGAACGGGAAGGGCTGCTCGCCCTTGAGATAGTTGGAAATGATGTAGGGCCAGACGAGGTCGTTCGAGCGCAGGAAGTTGAACACCGTCGCCATCTTCTTGCCTTCGAGATAGCCGAGCTCGGCCATCCGCCGTTCGATCGCTTCCACCTGTGCAGGCTCGGCGGTGAACAGCGTGAGATCGCCGCCGTGCTCGAAGTCGACCTGGGCGGTGAACATGGTCGCCGAAACGATCTTTTCGAGCCCGCCTTTCTCGGCAAGGTAGGCCATCGTCACCGCGAGCATGGTGCCGCCGACGCAATAGCCGATCGTGTGCGCCGTCGGCTCGCCGGTGATTTCCAGCACTTTGTTGAGCGCCTCGATCGGGCCCTGGTGCATGTAGTCGGCGAACGTCTTGGTCGCGAGCCGCGCGTCGGGATTGATCCAGGAGATGACGAACACGGTCACGCCCTGGCTCACCACCCATTTGATGAACGACTTCTCTTCGTTGAGATCGAGAATGTAATACTTGTTGATCCAGGGCGGCACGATCAGCAGCGGCGTCTTCAGCACGTTCTCGGTGGTCGGCGTGTACTGGATGAGCTGCATCAGCTCGTTCTGATAGACGATCTTGCCGGGCGTGACCGCGATATTGCGGCCGACCTCGAATTGGCTGTGATCGGACTGGCGAATGCGCAATTCGCCGCCGCCGGCCTCGATGTCCTCGGCGAGCATCTTCATGCCGCGCGCGAGGTTCTCAGCGTTCGAGGAGAGCGTCAGGCGCAGAAGCTCGGGATTGGTGAACAGGAAGTTCGAGGGCGCGATCGCGTTGACGAGCTGCTTGACGTAGAAATCCGCCTTGCGCTTCGTGTGGCGGTCGAGGCCCTTGGTTTCCGCCACGATGTGGTCGGCCCAATGGCTGGTGACCAAGTAGGCCTGCTTGAGGAAGTCGAAATACTGGTTCGTCGACCATTCCGGATCGGCGAAACGCCGGTCACGCGGATCAGCCTTGGCGACCGGCTCGACCTGCTCGCCCGCCATGCGGCGCACCGCATTCGACCACAGATCGAGATAGGCCTTGCTCAGATTGGTCTGCAGTTCGACCGTGCGCCGCGGGTCGGTCATCCAATATTCGGCGACCCGGCCGAGCGTCTTGACGATATCGGTGACCTGCTCGTGCGGCTCCTTGACCTTACCTTCGGCGCGCGGCTTTAGCCAGGCGGCGAAAGCCTTGCCGCCTTCCTCCACGACCTTGGCCATGTTGGTCGCGAATTTCTCGATATCGATCTGAGGCGGGGGCTGCGGTTCCGCGGGCGCCTTGGCCTTCTTCGCGGGCTTGGCGGGAGCGGCGGCGCCGTTTCCTTCGGCTTTTGCCGGAGCGGGCGGGGAATGCTCGGTCACTTGCGGGGCAGGAGATTGGTCCGTTGCTTGCGCGTCTTGTTTCATGTCCATGGGGGAGGGGCTCCTTGCTTTGGACATATTACCTCGATACGGCGAGGTTCAGCCAGTCTTAAACGGTCGCTTTTTTAAATGTTCATCGTCCAGCATCATGTCTAGAACCGAACCACCGCGCCGTCGAGTGCCGATGTGGCATATTGTGCTCGCGCTCGGCGCCGCGACGGTCATTGCAGGATGCTCGTCCGTCATCTCGAGCCTTCCCACCGCAGTCGGGGGGCTTCCGGAAGGGACGCCGGAGCGGTCGGCCGATCCGCCGGCCTTCCCCCGAGTCCATGAGATGCCGCCGCAGCGTTCCGAGGGCGTGTTGTCCGGTGCGGAGCGCAAGAAGGTCGAATCCGATCTCGCCGCGGCGCGCGACAACGCTGCTCGCCGCGCCACCGAGGCTAGCGCGGCGGCTTCTGGAGCCAGCGCCACAGCGGCAACTGGGGCCAACGCCGCGACCACCGAGGCTAACGCCGCGGCGCGCTAAAGCCCGCAAAGTCGAATAAGACGGATCCGCCGCGCGCCGAGGCGCTTTACTACCCCCATTTATATCGTATTACAGGTCGCCCCGATTCGGGGCGGTTAGCAAAGGCCGCCGCAACGAGAGCCTCGCCGAGATGTCCATGGAACAGTTTCACCGCATTCGCCGGTTGCCGCCCTACGTGTTCGAACAGGTGAACCGCGCCAAGGCGGCTGCGCGCAATGCGGGAGCCGACATCATCGATCTCGGCATGGGCAATCCAGACCTGCCCGCCCCGGCCCATGTCGTCGAAAAGCTCAAGGAAACTGTGGGCAGGCCGCGCACCGACCGCTACTCCGCGTCCAAAGGGATTGCCGGGCTGCGCAAGGCGCAGGCCGCCTACTACGAGCGCCGCTTTGGGGTGAAGCTCAACCCGGAGACGCAGGTCGTCACGACGCTCGGCTCCAAAGAGGGCTTCGCCAATGTGGCCCAAGCGATCACCGCGCCGGGCGACGTGGTGCTGGTCCCCAATCCCAGCTATCCCATTCACGCCTTCGGCTTCCTGATGGCGGGCGGGGTGATCCGTTCGGTGCCGTCGGAGCCGACCCCCGCGCTTTTCGAGGCGCTCGAGCGGGCGGTCGTGCACTCGATCCCGAAGCCCACCGCCCTTGTCGTCTGCTATCCGGCCAATCCGACCGCCTACGTGGTGGACCTCGATTTCTACAAGGACGTCATCGCCTTCGCCAAACGGCACGGGCTCATTGTCCTGTCCGATCTTGCCTATGCCGAGGTCTATTTCGACGGCAACCCGCCGCCCTCGATCCTGCAGGTGCCCGGGGCGATGGACGTCGCCGTCGAGTTCACCTCGATGTCGAAGACGTTTTCCATGCCCGGCTGGCGTATCGGCTTTGCGGTCGGCAACGAGCGGGTCATCGGCGCGCTTGCGCGGGTCAAGTCATACCTGGACTACGGCGCCTTCACCCCGGTGCAGGTCGCGGCGACGGCCGCCCTCAATGGGCCGGAGGAGTGCATTCGCGAAATGCGCGAGACCTATAAACGCCGGCGCGACGTGCTGGTCGAGAGCTTCGGGCGCGCCGGTTGGGAGATTCCCGCCCCCCGCGCTTCGATGTTCGCCTGGACGCCGCTGCCGCCGGCATTCCGCACGCTTGGGAGCATCGAGTTCGCGACGCTCCTCGTCGAGAAGGCCGAACTCGCCGTCTCCCCCGGCATCGGTTTCGGCGAGCACGGGGAAGGCTTCGTGCGCATCGCGCTCGTCGAGAACGAGCAGCGCATCCGGCAGGCGGCGCGCAATTTGCGCCGGTTCCTTGAGACCGGGCCGGACAAGCTGCACAACGTGGTTCCGCTTGCCAAGTTGCGCTAACTTTATCACCTAAGGCATTCTAAGCGTAAGTTAAATTATATCCGAAGGTCCTGCCATGGTTGCGCCGCTCAAAATTGGTTTGGCCGGGCTCGGGACCGTGGGCGCCGCCGTCGCCCGTCTCATCGAGCAGGAAGCGGATAGCTTCGCGCTTCGCTGCGGCCGTCCGATCGAAGTGGCGGCGGTGACCGCGCGCTCCCGCTCCAAAAAGCGCGATCTCGGCTCGCGGCCGTTACGCTGGGCGAGCGACCCGGTGACGCTTGCGACCGACCCGGAGGTCGACGTTTTCGTCGAGCTGATGGGCGGCGAGGGCGATCCAGCCAAGAGCGCGATCGAGGCAGCGCTGAAGGCCGGCAAGGCGGTGGTGACCGCGAACAAGGCGCTGCTCGCTCGCCACGGCGTGGCGCTTGCCGAACTCGCCGAGGCGCATGGCGCCGCCCTCGACTTCGAGGCGGCGGTCGGCGCGGCCATTCCGATCGTCAAGACGCTGCGCGAGGGGCTCGCCGGCAACACCTTCGATCGCGTCTACGGAATCCTCAACGGCACCTGCAACTATATCCTGACCCGGATGGAGCTGGATCGGCTTTCCTTCGCCGACTGTCTCAAAGATGCACAACGACTCGGCTATGCCGAAGCCGACCCGACGTTCGACGTGGAAGGCTACGAC
The DNA here is from genome assembly GCA_049284695.1 of Rhodoplanes sp. Classification (GTDB taxonomy): domain Bacteria; phylum Pseudomonadota; class Alphaproteobacteria; order Rhizobiales; family Xanthobacteraceae; genus Rhodoplanes. Next base: position 5,712 of record JBAPYK010000179.1, read on the forward strand.
ACGGCGCAGAAGCTTTCTCTCCTTGCGAGCCTCGCGTTCGGCATCAAGGTCAATCCGGAAGCCATTTTTGTCGAAGGGATTTCTTCAATCATGCCGGAGGACATCGAGGCCGCGGCGGAACTCGGCTACCGGATCAAGCTGCTGGGGGTCGCGCTGCGCACCGAGGACGGCATCGAGCAGCGAGTGCATCCGACCATGGTCCGGCTCGGTTCGCCGCTCGCGGAGGTCATGGGGGTGACCAACGCCGTCTCGATCGACGCCGAGGGGATCGCACCGATCACTTTGGTGGGGCCGGGGGCTGGCGGGGCGGCGACCGCTTCCGCCGTGGTCGCCAACCTCGGCGACATCGCCCGCGGGATACGGGCCGCGCCGTTCGGACGCCCGGCCGCGGCTCTGGTCGCGAGCGGCCGCGCCCCGATGCAGCGCCACGAGGGCGGCTACTATATTCGCCTGCTGGCAGTCGATCGCCCTGGAACTTTTGCCACTATTGCGCGTCATCTTGCCGACGAACAGATTTCGCTTGAATCGATTGTTCAGCGTCGTCGCAATGCCGAGCCGCATGGCGGCGACGACCCGAAAAGCCCGCACTCGCCTGCGCCCGTCATCCTCGTGACCTACGCTACGACCGAAGACGCCGTCCATAAGGCCTTGCGCGAAATCAAAAATCGTGGCGTGATTGCAGGACGACCGCAAGTGATCCGGATCGAAAAGAACTAATGAGGCTGACCTCATGACAGGCAGCCCGAGGGAAGGAAATACCATTGTGAGCACAGGCGATCTTGCCCGGGCGGAACGCACCTCGATTGCGGCCGCAACCCAGCGCGAGACGATGGACCGTGTTGTGTCCATCGAGATCGTGCGGGTGACCGAGCGAACCGCCGTTGCAGCCGCCCAATGGCGCGGCCGCGGCAATGAAAGAGCGGCGGATCAGGCGGCGGTCGAAGCGATGTGGCGCGAGCTCAACCGCCTTCCCTTCGCCGGTAAAGTGGTCATCGGCGAGGGCGAACGTGACGAAGCGCCGATGCTGTTCGTCGGCGAGCATGTCGGCGCGCGCAAGGGGCCGAAGGTCGACGTCGCCGTCGCGCCGCTCGAAGGCAAGACGCTGTGCGCGAAAGCGCTTCCGGGCGCCATCACCACCATGGCGATGAGCGAGGATGGCGCGCTTTTGAACGTGCCTGACGTCTACATGGACAAGATCGCGATCGGGCCCGGCTATCCCCCGGGCATCGTCGATCTCGACGCCAAGCCCGAGCACAATATCCATGCGCTCGCGATGGCGAAGGGGGTGAAGGCGCACGAAATCACCGCGCTCATCCTTGACCGGCCGCGCCATGCCGACCTGATCGCCGCCGTGCGGCGGACCGGCGCGGCGGTGCAATTGATCAGCGACGGCGACGTCGCCGGCGTGATTCATACCGCCGATCCGGAAACGACCGGGGTCGACATCTATCTCGGCATCGGCGGCGCGCCCGAAGGCGTGCTCGCCGCCGCGGCGCTGCGCTGTATCGGCGGCCAGTTCCAGGGACGGCTGATCCTCGACAGCGATTCGAAGCGCGCACCGGCGCGCCGGGGCGGCGTCCGCGACCCGCGGAAGAAATATACGATCGAAGATCTGGTGCAGGGCGACTGCGTGTTCGCGGCCACCGGCATCGTCAGCGGTTCGCTGTTGCGCGGCGTGCGCTTCCGGCCGGGCCTGATCGAGACCGAGACGGTGGTGATGCGCTCGACCACCGGCACCGTGCGCTGGATCCGCGCCGAGCACCGCCGGTTCGATAAATTCCAGATGGATTAAGGGCGGGGCGACGCGTCGCGCTGCCGCTTGTCTCTGCCGCGTCCGGACTGCGCGGGGCCTCGGTAACTGTTCGGTTCGCATTCCGGACAGCCTCGTCGCGCCGGAATGACACGACCGACCCATTAGCCCTAGACTGACTCGTTCGCTGAAAAATCGATTCGTGGTCGGCCCACGCGCTCCATGCTGCACAGTCTCTTGACGGTAGAGCCGCCTGCCCGTCCTTTTCTCGGCGTCGAGCGCTCGGCGACGGGTCGCGTCTGGCGTGACCGGCTCGATGAGCGCGGAACGCAGCGGGCGCTCGCCATCGTCCAGCGCTGCGGCACGCCGGAATTGCTCGCGCGTATTTTAGCCGGCCGCAACGTCGAGCCGGACGCCGTCGAGGCCTATCTCGATCCGGCGATCCGCCGGCTGATGCCCGACCCGCATGTCCTCACAGCGATGGAAGCCGCCGCCGCGCGGCTTGCCGATGCGGCCGAGCGCGGCGAATGCGTCGCGGTGTTCGGCGACTACGACGTCGATGGCGCGACGTCGAGCGCGCTGGTTGCGCTGTTCCTTCGCCGCGCCGGGCTCGACCCCATCGTCTACATTCCCGACCGCCTGTTCGAAGGCTACGGGCCGAACGTCGAGGCGGTGCGCCTGCTCGCCTCGCGCGGCGCGCGCCTGATCGTCACCGTCGATTGCGGCACGACGAGCGTCGAACCGCTCGCCGAGGCGCAGAAGCTTGGCGTCGACGTCATCGTTATCGACCATCATCTCGCCGACGAAACGCTGCCGCCCGCCGTCGCCGTGGTGAACCCCAACCGGCTCGACGATCTGTCCGGCCTCGGCCAGCTCGCAGCGGTCGGGCTCGCGCTGATGACGGTGGTCGCTGTTAACCGCGAGCTGCGCCGGCGCGGTTTTTGGACGGCGTCGCGGCCCGAGCCCGATCTCCTCGAATATCTCGATCTCGTCGCGCTCGGCACCGTCGCCGACATGGCGCCGCTGACCGGCCTCAACCGCGCCTTCGTCCGCAAAGGCTTGATCGCGATGCGCCGCCGGGAGCGGATCGGCTTGACGGCGCTGATGGACATTGCCCGCCTGTCCGGGCCGCCCGAACCGTGGCATCTCGGCTTCCTGCTCGGTCCCCGCATCAATGCCGGCGGGCGCATCGGCCGGGCCGATCTCGGCGCGCGGCTGATGACGCTCGATGACCCGGTCGAGGCGGGCAGGATCGCGGCCGAACTCGACCGGCTCAACCGCGAGCGCCAGGCGATCGAACAGGCCGCCGTCGCAGAAGCCGAAGCCGAGGCGATGGCGGCGCTGGGACTGGAGGAGAAGGGCGCGGTCGTCGTCACCGCGGCGGCGAACTGGCACCCGGGCGTGGTCGGCCTTGTCGCCGCGCGGCTGAAGGAACGGTTCGGCCGGCCGGCTTTCGCCATCGCGCTCGAGCCGGGCGACCGCGGCACGGGGTCCGGGCGTTCGATCCTCGGGGTCGATCTCGGCCACACGGTCAAGCGGGCGGTCGCCGAAGGTTTGCTGATCAAGGGCGGCGGACATGCGATGGCGGCCGGCGTCACCTTGCGCAAGAGCGCGCTCGCCGCCTTTCGCGCGTTTCTCGAAGAAGCCCTCGCGGGGCCGGTGGAGGCGGCGCGGCGCGATTCAGCGCTTCTGATCGATGGCGCCATCGCGGCCGCCGCCGTGACGCCGGACTTGTGTCACACGATCGCGCGCGCGGGCCCCTATGGCGCCGGCAATCCCGAGCCCATTCTCGCGCTGCCTGCGCATATCCTTGCCTATGCCGAGGAGGTGGGGCAGACGCATGTCCGCGCCCGTTTCAAAGCGGGAGACGGCGCGATGGTGGAGGCGATCGCGTTCCGCGCGGCGGGGCAGGTATTGGGGCGCGCGATGATGGATAATCGCGGGCGCAGCGTGCACGCGGCGGGCTGCCTTGCGCTCGACCGCTGGCAGGGCGCGGAGCGCGTGCAGTTCCGTCTGATCGACATTGCAAGCGCGGAACCGATTGCGGTGCGTTGAAGACGCGAGCCCAATGACGACCGAACAGCAGGTCGCGGAGCAATACCGGCACGGAGCGCTCGAACGGGCGATCCTCGACGCCGTGGCCGCAAGCGGCAGGGATGTCGAACGGCTCACGCGCCGCGATCTTGCCAACGCCGACGAGTACCACCTTGGCTCGCACGCGGCGACGGCTGGTCTCGCGAGCGATCTGGGCCTCGCGAGCGGCATGCGCGTGCTCGACATCGGCGCGGGCATCGGTGGACCGGCGCGGTATTTCGCCGAGGCGCATAGCTGCATCGTCCACGGGATCGACCTCAGCGACGAATATATGCAGGTCGCAACCGCGCTCACCCGGCGCTGTGGGCTCGCGGAAACGGTTTCCTTCGGCCAGGCGAGCGCGCTCGCCATTCCTTTCGCCGACCGAAGCTTCGACTGCGCGACGCTGATCCATGTGGGCATGAACATTGCGGACAAGGCGAAAGCTTTTGCGGAAGTGCGACGCGTGCTGAAATCCGGCGGCCTGTTCGGCGTGTACGACGTCATGCTGATAGGCGATGGCGAGATCGCTTACCCGATGCCGTGGGCGATGAGCGCCGCGACAAGTTTTCTCGAAACGCCGGCCGCGTATCGCGCCTTGCTGGCTGCCCAAGGCTTTGCGATCGACAAGGAGCGCGATTGGCGCGAACCGGCCCTGCAGCTTGGACGTAAGATGCGCGAGGGGACGGCGCAGCAGGGCATACCCCCGCTCGGCCTGCATATCTTAATGGGGCCTTCGACGCCGCAACGGATGGCGAATGTCATTCGCGCGCTCGACCGTGGCGTGATCGCGCCGATAGAAATTATAGCGCGGGCGCTGTAGCAACGCTGCGGACAGCCTTGCCGCGCGTGGCTTGCGAAGCAGCGAACTCACCGCTGGAAAGGGAACACCTGCTTCCAGTCGCGTTTCATGTCGACGATGGTCCAGCCGTTCTTGCTTGCGGCGTCGAGCGCCTTGTCGAGCCGGCCCACGGCGGAGTTTCGATCATACGCCCATTCGCGCTCGGCGTCGGTGTGATGCACGAGGCCCATGAAGCGTGACCTATCGCCGGCGGCGGTCCATTGCAGCATTTGCAGGTCGCCGTCGGAATTGCCGAAGGCGAAGATCGGCCGCCGTCCGATGAATTGGTTGATGGCGACGGGCTTGCCGGCCTTGTCGTCGATGAAGTCGATCTTGTCCTCCCGCACGACGACCGGCTTGCCGTCCTGCACCTCGAAGCGCGTGACGATCGACGAGCCGATCACCTGCTCGGGCGGCACGCCGTACACGCGGTCGGCCCATACGCGCAGAAATTCGATGCCGCCGCCGGACACGATGTAAGTCTTGAAATCGTTCGCGCGCAGATAGTTCAGCAGTTCGAGCATCGGCGGGTAGACGAGGTCGGTATAGGGGCGCTTGAAGCGCGGGTGCTGTGCGGTCTTAATCCAGTCACCCACGATCTTTGCGAACGCTTCGGTTGTCATGCCGGCGTGCGTCGCCATCACCAATTCGACGGGGCCCTTTTCGCCTGAAGCGGCGAGCGCATCGAAGTCGCCCTCGATCGCTGCTTTGAACGGCTGCGTGGCTTTCCATTCCGGATGTTGCGGCGCGAGCGCCCGCACGCGGTCGATCGCGAACAAGAGCTGGAAGTAGACGGGCTTCTCCGCCCATAGCGTGCCGTCATTGTCGAACACGGCGATCCGGTCGGCAGGAGGCACGTAATCCTTACCGGCCGTATCCGTGACGGCTTTGACGAAATTCACGATAGCTGTCTTTGCGGCGCCATCGTTCCACGAGGGCAGGGGGTCGGTTTGCGCGTGAGCGAAGGCGGCGAGCAAGACCAAACTCGCCGCGATGGAAAAAATTCGCCTCATCCCATTTCCCGAATTCTCGATCGTCAGATGGCGCAGGCGAAGGGCAAAGACGCGGTAGGTCTTCACCCCGTAGCCCTCAGTGCCCGCCGGCAGCGCTGCGAAGCTGCGCCTCGATCTTCGAAAGGTTGAACGATCCGGGCGATTGGCTCGGCGGATAATCTTTCATTGTCTGTAGAAACTGCGCCGCCATCCCCTGGATCGGGACAATGATAAAGGCTCGATCGAGCACCCAGTCATTATAGATCGTGGCATTGTGCTGCGCCTTCTCGAACGGGTCGCGGCGCAGATTGAAGATCAGCGGCACGCGCAGTTCGACGAACGGCTCGCGCCACACTTCGAAAGCCTGGCCGCGGTTCTCGAGGAACACGACCTTCCAGTCGTCGTAACGCGCCGCGACGATCTGGCCATCGTCGTTGACGTACCAAAACTCGTGGCGCGGCGACTGCTTCGTCTTGCCGGCGAAGTAATCGTTCATGTCGTAGCCGTCCGGATAGAAGCGATAGGGCCGGCCCGCGAACGCATCGCCCCTTTTCAGACGCTCCTTCACATCCGGCACGCCGGCGGCCGCGAGGAAGGTCGGCATCCAGTCCTCATGCGCGACAATGCCGTTCAAGGTGACGCCCGCCTGCCACTTGCCGGGCCAGCGTGCGAAGGCGGGCACGCGATAGGCGCCTTCCCAGTTCGAATTCTTCTCGCTGCGGAACGGGGTCGTGCCGGCGTCGGGCCAGGTGTTGTAGTGCGGGCCGTTGTCGGTCGAGTAGAACACGATGGTGTTGCCGGCGATGCCGAGGTCGTCGAGTTTCTTCAACAGTTGGCCGACCTGGCGGTCGTGTTCGACCATGCCGTCCGAGTACTCGTCCTGCCCGGATATGCCGCGGTTTTCGGCCTTGACGTGGGTGCGGAAATGCATCCGGGTCGCGTTCCACCACACGAACCAGGGCTTGCCGGCCCGCTGCTGCCGGTCGATGAAGTCGAGTGCTGCGGCTACCGTCTCGTCGTCGATCGTCTCCATCCGCTTCTTGGTGAGCGGTCCGGTATCCTCGATGGTCTGGCCGCCTTTGCCGTCGGCTTTCGCCTTCAGCACGCCGCGCGGCCCGAATTTTTTCCGGAACTCGGGATTCTTCGGATAGTCGATGTTCTCCGGCTCTTCCTCGGCATTCAGGTGATACAGATTGCCAAAGAACTCATCGAAGCCATGGATGGTCGGCAGGTGTTCGTCGCGATCGCCGAAGTGGTTCTTGCCGAATTGCCCGGTCGCGTAACCCTGCGCCTTGAGCAGCGCCGCGATCGTCGGATCGCTTTTCTGCCAACCTTCTTTCGCGCCCGGCAGACCGACCTTGGTCATGCCGGTGCGGACCGGCACCGACCCGCCCATGAAGGCGGCGCGGCCTGCGGTGCAGCTCTGCTGGCCGTAATAGTCGCGGTAAAGGCGATCCCTTCTTTCGCGATGCGGTCGATATTGGGCGTCTGGTAGCCCATCATGCCGCGGTTGTTGTCGCTGATGTTCCAGGTGCCGATGTCGTCGCCCCAGATCACCAGGATGTTCGGTCGCTGCTGGGATTGCTGTGGCTGCTGGGGTTGCTGGGATTGCTGGGCAGCCGCCTTCAACGATGGGAAGGCGATAAGGGCGAGCGCGACTACTAGGACTGCGTAATGAACCCGCCGCATAACGATCTCCCTTCTCACGCCAACTGAAAACGCCATTGCAACAGCGCGCCTCGACTTGGCGGCGCGCTGCTTCTCGACGGTGTCGCCCCGCGGTCAGCTCCTGTTACGCCTTCAACTCTTCCGGCACCTTGCCGCCGTTCTCGGCGAGTTTCTGCATGACCTGCTTGTGCAGCCACACGTTCATTGCCGCCGAGTCGTTCATGTCGCCCGAATAGTGCAGCTCCTGTGCAAGTTCCTTGCGCGCCGAGAGGCTGCTGTCGAGATCGAGCAGCTTCATCAGGTCGACGATCGAGCGACGCCAGTCGAGCTTCTCTTTCTTCTCCGCGGCGAGCTTGGTGAGGACGTCCGCCACATCCACCTGCGTAGTCGTCCCGGCCGTGGCGGAAGGCGCGGACTTGCCGCCCGGCGCAAGGGCGGGCGACGATGCAGAGGGCGAAGCGCTGGCCTCGCCCGCCCGTCCGAAAATGGACGACATGATCTTGCCGAAAATGCTCATGGTCACCTCCTCGTTAGGCGCCGGTCGAAATGAGCGGTTCGACCGGACGCAAGATCGTCCCGGCGGTCGAGCCGGCCGCCGCGAAGTTCGCTTGTGCTCCGCCTGCTAGAGCTGCGCGGCGTTGAAAGTGTCACAGGCCGCGACGTCGCCCGTTTTCAATCCGGTGGTAAACCAACGCACGCGCTGCTGCGAGGTGCCATGCGTAAACGCATCGGGCACTACGTAACCTTGCGATCGCCGCTGTAACCGGTCGTCACCGATGGCCGAGGCGGTCTGCAGCGCCGCTTCAACGTCACCTGGGTCGAGGAACTTCCACTTCTGCTCGGAGCGGTTCGCCCATACGCCGGCGAAGCAGTCGGCCTGCAGCTCAGCCATGACCTGCAGACGGTTGGCGTCTTCCCGGTCCATGCGCTGCTGCATCTGCTGGAGACGTGGCAGGATCCCGAGCAAGTTCTGGACGTGGTGTCCCACCTCGTGGGCGATGACGTAGGCTTCCGAAAACCGACAGGCCTTCGCCGAATTACAGGCCCCGAAGCGGCGCTGCAAATCCTCGAAGAACGCGGTGTCGAGATAGACCTGCTGATCCTTCGGGCAGTAGAACGGCCCCATGGCGGATTGGGCGAAGCCGCAGGCCGATGAGGTCGCCCCCGAGAACATCACCAGAGTCGGTGGCACGTACCGCGCATTGCCCTTTGCGAACAGTTCCTTCCACTGCACCTCCGTACTGCCGAGCACCGCGGCGACGAATTCCTTCATCTGATCGGTGGAGGCCTCGCCCGTTTTCTTGGTGTCGGAATAGGACGGCGGCTGCGATTGCTCGCCGCCAGTCAGGACCTCCGCTCCGCCGATCAGGAGGCGGGGATCGATGCCGAGCGCCCAGCCGATCAGGCCGAGCACGACGAGCATTCCAATCCCAATCCCGCCGCTGCGCCGCATGCGGACGCCACGGCGATCGTCGATGTTCTCGCTACGCGGCAGTTCGTCAATGCGCATAATCGACCCTCCGTACGGACCGGACTGACTGGCGGACGCGCCCGACAAGGGCGCGTCATCGCATCTGGTCGAGCTCGGCCAGTGTGGGCAGCCGGCCTCGCGGCGTCAGCTTGTCGACCATGCCCGGCAGAACCTGCGATAGCTGCCGGACAAGTTCATCTTCCGGTATGCCGGACCGTTCCGACAGCGTTTTGATTATGTTGGGGCCGAGGGCGTTTCCTAGCTGGCCCGGCGATACCGGTTGATTGGGCCCCGAACCAATCCAGGAATCGGCCACTTGTCCCTGGCCGGCCTGTCGAAAGCGATCGAGCAAGCCGCCCAAGCCTTCGAGCAAGCCGCCACCGCCGCCCTCGCCGGTGGGAACGCGCGGCGGATCGGGTGTCACGGGGGGGACTTCGCGCCCGCCGCTCCTGAACAACGCGCCGGAGGCGAGCAATGCGAGGAGGGCGAGCATGAGCGGCTTGGAGGTTTTGCCGCCGGGAACCGCGGAACCCAGGACGTCATCGAGCAATCCCATAGGTTTCTCCTTCATTTAGTCAGGTTGGTTGACGGCGGTACGCCGGGCCTTATACGGGGCGCCGGCCCGCGGTGGCGTGATAGACCCACAGCACCACAACAGAGCCGATGATTGCGACGATCATGCTGTAGAGATCGACGCCGGTGACGCCCGAAAAGCCGAAAGCGCTGAAAATCAATCCTCCGACAATCGCGCCGACGATACCGAGCGCCATATTGAGCCAGAGGCCTTTGCCTTCCTTGTCCACGATGCGGCTGCCGATATAACCGGCGATCAGGCCGAGGATGATCCAAGCAATAATAGACATGTGAAACTCCCCTGTCTGGGCACGACGCAATACAAACGCGGCAAAGCCGAATTCGTACCGGTCAAATCGCGCTCGCGTGCAAATTTTTGAGGATCAGTCATTACCGGCCTTATGCAAAGCTGCCGGCGTCGTCAATATTCGCAATGGATTAGTCGCAACCGCCTAATGCCTGTCGCGGAAAATGCATGGGCCGCTCATCAAGTAAGAGCCGGCGAGGCATCGGCCCGACCGACCCAGCGCTTGCCCAGAACGACCGCAAGCCAGACCAGCGGGGCGCCGAGGGAAGCAACCGCCACTTTTACCAGATATTGGCCGACCAGCGCCGGGCCGAGCGGAAACGATCCGTAGAACGCAACGGTTACGAACACGGTCGTATCAAAAAATTGGCCCACCAGCATGCCGACGAAGGCGCGGAGGGCGAGCGGCGCTCGGCCTTGGGTCACGTCGCGCATTTTCAGGAAACCCCAGAGGTCGAGGTACTGGCTCGCGAGGTAGGCAAGCCATCCCGCGAGCCAGATGCGCCATGATGACCCGAGCACCGTTTCAAACGCTTCTTGGTACGGCCACACGCCGGCCGGCGGGAGAGCGATCGTCAGTTTGAAGTAAAGCGCAGACAGCGCCATTCCGACCAGGCCGAGATTGATCACCAGCCGTGAGAACCTGGCGCCGTAGAGTTCGGCAATGGCGTCAAGCATGACAAAAGTGAGCATGTAGCTAATGACGGTGGCGCTCGCCGAAAGGCCGAAGGGCAGGGCGAACAGCTTCGAGCCCGCGACGGTGCTGGTGATCAACAGCGAGCCGTGCAGCGTCATCAGAAACAAAAAGAACTTGATCCTGCGCTCCATCTTGCCGCTGCACGTTGGTCGCCGCTGCGAACGGGCCGGCCGACCGCAGGGACGCAACCAGAATCCTCGATCTCGGCATTTCTACAATCACGTGTGCGTTATATATTAGCATCCTATGGTTGAACTTAGCCCCAATCAGTGACAGCCTCAACCGGCCATTTCAGGGATGCCGGGAGAACTTCATGCCAACGGATTTCGTGGCCTTTCGTCGATTCCTGAAGGCGGCCAGGGGGCGCTCCCAGGAAGACATCATCATCGAGTTCCTGGCGTCGACGGTGATCAACGACCCGGTGTCCGACAACGGCTCGGTGCTGATCAATCATCCGCAAAGGAAATTGCTGATCACGTTCAACGAAGGCAATTTTCTATTCGAAAAGAAGCTGCTCGACCCGCAGGCGCGGGCAAGTTGGCCTGCGGAGATCGGCTATTACGACAGCGTTGCCGGAACATGCTTTCTGACCGAGGAAACGCAGACATATTGCCGTGCCGAAAATCCCACCGACAGCCGGTTTTTTGGGGACAGTCCGATCGCAAACATGGTCTGCATTCCCATTTTGACCGGCGGGAGCGTCCCGTTCGGCGTCGTATGTTTTCACAACAACAAGCCAGAAAAGACTTTCAGCCAGGAGCACGTTAAACTGCTGGAATCCTGCGTCGACATTCTCGCCATCGCGCTGCACAACCCGGTTCCCGAACTGAACCTCGAGCGAAACGTGTTCATCGTGCATGGACGCGACACGCAAGCCCGGCTGGAGCTTGAGAACATGCTCCTGCAAAAAAAAGTGACGCCCCGCGTACTGGTGCGCGAGGACAAAGGTCCGAACTCGATCCTCGAGGAGCTGGAGGGGCTCATCCGCACGTGCCGGGCCGGCTTCATCTTGGTGACGCCGGATGATGAAGGGCGCATCAAAGGCGGCAATGAGCCGCTCGCTGGCCGCGCCCGCCAGAACGTCATTTTCGAGACCGGGCTATTGTTCGCCAAATTCCGCGCGTTCGAACGCGTTGCGCTGGTGGTGAAAAGGCCGCTCGAATTGCCGTCCGATCTGAACGGAATTTTCTATATGGAGTTCGCGTCCTCGGTGCAGGAGCTGGAAAAACCGATCGAGAAAAAACTGGACGCTTGGCTGCCGAGCAAGCGCGAAGTCACCACCTAGACCAGATCAGATTATGGAGGGCGGCGCACATGCGCCGCGCGCCTATGACCCCTGGCGCAGCCGCGCCAGCAGCCGCAGCCCCGGATAGCCGTCAGGCTCCATGCCTACCTTGCGCTGGAAGGCGGCGATCGCCCGCGTCGTCCCCGCGCCGACGCGGCCGTCAGCGCCGCCGGTGTCAAACCCGAGCGCCGTCAACCGGCTTTGGATCTCCTGCAATTCGGCCAGTGTCGGCGTACGTTCGCCACCGGGAAAATTCTGCACGAATGGCCCGTCGCCGCGAATGCGGTCGGAGAGATGAACGATGGCGAGTGTGTAGGAGAAGGCCGGGTTGAACGAATGGACCGCAGCGAAATTGCGGCCGAGCAGAAAGGCCGGTCCGCCCGCAACCGGGACGGCGAGGCGGACTTGGTCCGCCGGGCGAGGAAACTCCTCGCCGTCCGCCCGGTTGACCCCGAGTTCGCGCCACTTGGCGTAGGCGCGGTATGTCTTGCGGCCGGCGAGACGGGAATTGAAGCCCGACGGCAGGCGCACCTCGCAGCCCCAGCTTTCGCCGCGACGGTAGCCGCCGCGGACGACGAGATAACGCGCGACGCCGGCAAGCGCATCGTCCGGCTTCCCGAACGGCGAGATGCGGCCGTCGCCATCGTAGTCGACCCCCATATTGAGCCACACCTCGGGCATCCATTGCGTGTGGCCCATCGCGCCCGCCCACGATCCGACCATCTCCTCCGGATCGCCCCAGCCGCGCTGGACGATGACGAGCGCGTTCAGCAGTTCCTGTTCCCAGTATTTGCGCCGGCGCGGCTCGCCCCAGGCAAGCGCCGCAAGCGCGGGAATCACCGGGCGCATGTATCTGCGATTATCCATTAGCTCGCCATAGCTCGACTCGATCCCCCAGATGGCGACCAGCAGGGACCGGTCGACCCCGTAGTCGCGTTCGAGGCGATCAAGCAGCGCGGCGTATTCCCTCGCGCGTTCCTGGCCGGTGGTGATCCGCCAATCGGAGACCCGGCGATTGAGGTATTGCCAGAGCTTCTCCTGGAATTCCGGCTGGGCGCGCTTGAGCGCATAGACCGAGGTGTCCGGCTTGATCGCCATCACGCGGTCATACGTTTCCCCGGATATGCCGCGCTGCAGCGCGCGCGGTCGGAAACCGGCGCGCCACTGCTCGTACGATAGCGCGGCATCCGCCGATGACGGGATGGCGAGCGCGGCGAGGCCGCCGGCGAGCCCGCGCAGGAATTGGCGGCGGGCAAGGGGAGCGAGAATGGAGTCGTCAGTTCTCACGCTGTCCTCGTTGGCGCTTAAGGAAATTTCCAACAGATTACCACGGGTCGGCCTGCTTCTCGCGGCGACCAACGCGAGCATTTGCTCACGAAACGTGATTCGGCTGGTGTGCGACGGTGATAGCAAGGTGCGGCGCAATGATGACCTCGGGCGGCTACTCTCAGAAGCGCGTAACGATATCGGCCAGCGCGGGGCGAGCGCGGTCCTCGGGCTTACGGGCGATGCGGCCGATATGAACGAATCCGGCGATTTTTTCGTGGGGTTTCAAGCCGAGCGCGCCAAGCACGGTGCGGTCATATGCATACCATTCGGTGATCCAGGTTCCGGCAAAGCCGAGCGCGTAGACGGCGGTCAACAGGTTCATGGCCGCGGCGCCGGCGGACAACACCTGTTCCCATTCCGGGATTTTAACGTGGGGCGCGGCGCGGCTCACCACGGCGATCACCAACGGTGCGCGCGTTAGCCGGTTCTCCTCCACCTCGATCTGCTCCGCCGTCGCGTCCGGGTAGTTCTGGACGAAGGCCGCCGCGATCGCCTCGCCGGCTTTGCGCCGCGCATCGCCGGCAAACACGATGAAGCGCCAGGGCGCAAGCTTCCCGTGATCCGGCACGCGCGACGCGATGGTGAGCAGCGTTTCAATCTCGGCTTCACTGGGCGGCGGACCCACCAGTTCCTGCGGTTTGACCGAGCGGCGGGACTTCAACAGTTCGAGCGCATCCGGCATGGCGTGGTCTCCGACTCCGTCGGCGGGGGATGGCAGGAGGGCCGGTAATCGTGGTTCCCGGGCGGTTCGGCATGAAATTGCCCCAAATTCGGGGCTAAGAACTAGTCCATGGTCAAGGGGCTGGGTCGCTCGATCGGTACGCCAACTAGCGCCTGCGGCGCGGCGCTGATAATCGCGGTCTTATGGTCGGCGCCGGCGGCGGCGCAACAAAGCTCGTTCGTTGGCGCGATGCAGCGTTTTGTCAACTCGCTGCCTTTCAGCGGGGCTTTTACATCCAAGCCGACGCCCGATCCGAACGCGAATCTCGCACCGAGCAGCACCGTGTCGCGTC
>JBAPYK010000180.1:0-14250 GCA_049284695.1 Rhodoplanes sp.
GGCACCCACCGGAACGCAGCACCCGCCTTTCACCACCAGACGAACATTGCGCAACGCGCTGGGATCATCGAAAGGCGAACGGCCAAGCAGGATCATATCCGCGCGGCTACCGGGGGCGATCCGCGCCGACTGCATGTTCCACAGTGCGCGCGGCAAGCTGGTGGCCGCCCGCAGCACCGCCTGCATCGGCAGCCCGGCTCGCAACAGATGCAAGAGTTCGTCGGTGAGCCCGTCCCCATGATCGACGCCCGGGCTGCCGGCGTCGGACCCGGCGAGAACCGCCACGCCGAGCGCATGCGCGTGCCCCACCTGTTGGGCATGGTCGTCGAGAAGGCGGGAGAGATTGCCCACCGTCGTCCGGTCCCAGCCCGCGTGTTGCGGCTCGGCCCACTGGAAATGCACCGGCGCGAAAGTCGGCGCCCAGGCGATGCGCTTGTCCGCCATCCGGCCAAGGATATCGCGGGTGATGAAGTAGCCGTGCTCGATCGAATCGACGCCCGCGGCCACGGCGGTTTCAAGTCCGGCAAGTCCGCTGCAGTGAGCGAAGGTCTTGCGATTGCGTGCATGCGCCTCGGTAACGATCAGGCGCAGCTCGTCGACATCGAATTGCGGGGCGCCCTTGACGCAGCCGTCCGCGAAATCGACGACGCCGGTCAGGATGATCTTGATGTCGTCGCTCGCGCGGCAAAGCTCCGCGACCGCAGCGCGCAGTTCATCCCCGCCGGCGACGTCGTTGCCAATAAACGCTCCGTAGCGTTTCGCCCGTTTGAGCGCTGGACCTGGCGAACGGAGTTCGATGGGCGCATCTTCGCGCGCGGCTAGCTCGTCGCGCATCGCGTGATTGATGCCGTAGCGATCGCCGGCGTCACGCACCACGGTCACGCCCGCGCGGGTGGATTTGGCAAGATTGTCGCGCGCCGTCGCGAGCATGTCGGCGACGCTCGCCCCCTGGCGCGCATTGCGCGCGCCCGCGTCCACTAGCGCCCCGTCAAGAAAGACATGAGCATGCGCCTCGACAAGACCGGGCATCAGGAATGCGCCCGCAGCATCGGCGAAAGTCTCCGGCGCAGCGCATTCGACACGCATGATCATGCCGCTATCGACGGTGAGCAGAAAGGGGCCGCGGTCGAAAAGCGTCTCGCCGTCGAAATACGCGTCCGCGAGGATGCGCCGGACGGTCATTGCTCGATCACCTCTTGATTCTGCACGCAAAAACCCGCGAACCGCCCATATGTCAGCATGCTCCAAGTTCGTTGACAAGTCAACGATTATGGTTTAGGCTAAAACTATTCTTGCGACGGGGCCGAGACCGCGCGTCATGGAAGCGTTGCGTCATTGGAGCGTGCGGCATGCGCGCGGACTGAAGCGCCTCTACGACGCCTGCGCCCGCAACGCCCCCTATTTTGCGCCGCTGATGCGCCAGATCGGTCCGGGCCGGACCGAACGTCTACTCGCTCCCGTCGAACGCGCGGCCAAGGGCTTCCTGTTCGACTGCAAGATGTGCGGGCAATGCGTGCTCTCCTCGACGGGCATGGCGTGTCCGATGAACTGCGCCAAGAACATGCGCAATGGGCCGTGCGGCGGCGTGCGCCCCGACGGCGGCTGCGAAGTCGTTCCCGCCATGCGCTGCGTGTGGGTGGAGGCTACCGAAGGCCTGCACCGCATCGCCAAGGGGGATGGTGCGCGTCCGATGCTGGCGCCGGTCGACCATCGCCAGCACACCCGGTCGAGCTGGGTGAAGGTGATCGCCGGCGGGCTGCCTCCGCCGGTCGTCGAGCAGACGCCCCCGCGCATCGGCGACATGCATGCCTTCGAGCGCGCCTGCCGCTCTGGGCGTTTTGTCGTCACGGTGGAGGTTGCGCCGCCCGATTCCGCCGATCCCGCAGCGCTGGTCGAGCGGGCATCCCGGTTCAAGGGGCTGGTCGACGCCATCAACATCACCGACGGCGCGGGCGGCAATTGCCACATGTCGAGCGTCGCGGCGTCCGCGGTTCTCGTCGCCAACGGCTTGACCCCGATCTGGCAGCTCGCCTGCCGCGACCGCAATCGGATCGCCATTCAGGGCGAACTGCTCGGCGCGGCGGCGCTCGGCATTCGCAATGTCCTGTGCCTTACCGGCGACGATGTCAGCCAGGGCGATCACCCGGAAGCGAAACCGGTGTTCGATCTCGACGCGGTCTCGTTGCTGCGGGTCGCCCGCACCATGCGCGACCGCGCCGCCTTTACGTCAGGGCGCAAGCTCGACGTGCCGCCCAATCTGTTCCTCGGCGCAACCGTTAATCCGTTTGCGCCGCCGCAGCGCGACCGCATCGCCAACCTTGCGATGAAGGTCGCGGCGGGCGCCCAGTTCATCCAGACGCAGTTCTGCTTCGACATCGAGGCTTTCACCGCCTTCATGCGCGAGGTGCGCGAGCGAGAGCTGCACAAGCGGTGCGCCGTCATCGCCGGGGTCGGTATTCTCTCGACCGCCAAGGCGCTACGCTGGATGGCCGAGCACGTGCCCGGCGTGCACATCCCCGAACCGCTGCTCACGCGCATCGGCAGCGCCGCCGATCAGAAAGCGGAAGGCAAGCGGGTGCTGATCGAGATGATTCACCGTCTCGCCGACATCGAGGGCGTTGCCGGGGTGCATTTGATGGGTCACAAGAACGAACGGGTCTTGGCCGAGGCGATCGTCGAGGCGGACTTGCCGTCGCAAGCGGAGGTCCGGTCACTTCAGGCCTGAAGCTTAACGAAAACGAGCAAACAAGGGGGAAACCATGAGCGACATGACGGCCGAGGAGCAACAACTCGTCGAGTGGCTCGCCGACATGAATGAGGATGACGGCGTCGCGCTCGCCAAACGCATGCTCCTGCAGCAGGGCGCCGACCCGATGCGCGTGCTCGCCCTGTGTCGCACCGCCATGGACATCGTCGGCAAGCGCTTCGCCGAGGGCGAATACTTCCTTCCCGAACTGGTGCTCGCGGGCGAGATGCTGGAAACGATCGGCGCGGTCGCCAAGCCCCTGATCAAACAGCGCGCGGGCGGCGAGCCGCAGCGGCTTGCCCGGGTGTTGATCGGGACCGTGCATGGCGATCTGCACGACATCGGCAAGAACATCGTCACCTTCATGCTCGACATCAACGGCTTCGAGGTGAAGGATATCGGCGTCGACGTGCCGGTTGCGACCTTTATCGATGAAATCAACGATTTCAAGCCGCAGGTGGTCGGGCTTTCCGGCTTCCTCACGCTCGCCTTCGACTCGATGAAGGAGACGATCGACGCGATCGCGGGCGCCGGCCTGCGTGACGACATGAAGATCATGATCGGCGGCGGCCAGATCGACGAAACCGTGCGCGCCTATACCGGTGCGGACGCGTTCGGCAGGAACGCGGTCGACGCCGTGACCCTGTGCAAAGGCTGGGCGGGGGTCGCCGCATGAGTGTCCCGCAAACCTACGAACAGACGCCGGAGGCGAAGGCCGCCTATGACGCGCGCTGGAAGCGCGTGATGGATTGCGTCGCCCTTAAGCAGCCCGACCGCATGCCGACGACCATGATGGCGACCTTCTGGCTCGCCAAATACGGCGGCATCAGCAACCGCCAGCTGATGTATGACTACGAGAAGACGAAGGAGATCGCCGAGCGCGCCATTCTCGATTTCGAGCCGGACGCGCCAAGCCCGATGATCCTCGGCGTCTCCATGGGGCCTTCGCTTGAGGCCGTGGGCTACAAGCAAGTGCAGTGGCCCGGCCACGGAGTGCGCGATGACCAGCCCTATCAATATCTCGACCGCGAATACATGACGGCGGATGAGTACGACGAGTTCCTGTTCGACCCTACCGGTTTCTACCTGCAGAAATACCTGCCGCGAGTCGGCGAGGCGTTCGAAGGCATCGAGGAAATTGCCTATCTGCCCGGCCTGCAATATTTCCGGCTGATCGGTGGAGTCCGCACCTTTGCGCGCCCGCGCGTGCGCAAGGCGCTGGAGGCGCTGATGAAGGCAGGCGAGGAGGTCGAGCGCTGGGGCGGGCATCATCACGACTTCACCCAACGCATGGCGGCGCATGGCTTTCCCATGTCCTACATCAGCACCTCGATTTCGCCCTACGACCTGATCGCGGACTATTTCCGCGGCGCCACCGGCATGATGAAGGACCTCTTCCGCAACAAGGACAAGCTGCTGCAGTTGCTTGATAAGGCGGTGACGTTCCTGGTCCGGCAGGCGCTGTTCGGAATCAAGACGTCGCGGCATCCGGTGGTGTTCATTCCCATCCACTGGGCGCCCGACGCCTTCATGTCGCCGAAGCAGTTCGAGACCTTCTGGTGGCCGTCCTTCCGCAAGATGCTGCTCGCGCTCATCGAGGGCGGCGCCATTCCGATGCCGCTGTGGGAGGCCGATTGCACCAAGCGCCTGGAGACGATCCGCGACATTCCCCCCGGCAAGTGCATCTACTGGTTCGAGCGCACCGACATGGTGCGCGCTTTCGAAGTGCTGGGCGACGTCGTCGCTTTGCGTGGCAATCTCTCGCCCTCGCTCCTGACAACGGGAAAGCCGGAGGAAGTCGACGCCGCGGTGCGGCATCTTGCCGAGAACGTGTTTCACAAAGGCGGCAAGCTGATCCTCGACGGCGCGTTCGGCATTCCCGACGAGACGCCGGTGGAGAACGTGCGCGCCATGTTCGCCGCGGCCCGTAAGTACGCGGGTTGAGGAGCTGACGATGCCGAGCGCCGCCGTAAAGGCCCTGCTGCGCGAGGCCGCCGAGACCGAGCCCGGCGAGGCGCGATCGCGGTCGGCGGATCGCTTCCGCTACGAGGCGTATGAACTGGCGATCCGCGACGACCTCGTCGCGCCGGCTCTGCGTTTCGCAATCGTCGATCTGGATCAGCCGGCTGCCGCGACGCTCTCTGCCGGCGGCATGCGTTTGCATGCGCCGCGGCTGCTCCCTGGGGCGGGCGAATTGACCGCGCTCGCCTGCGGGGTCGCAACCATCGGCGCCCGCCTGGAGAGACGCGTCACCGCCCTGTGCGCGGCGCGCGCGGTGTCGCTCGCGCTTGCGCTCGACGAGCTTGGCAATCGCTGTCTTTATCTCCTGTCCCGCCGTCTGCAGGACCGCATGCTTGCCGCCGCGCACAAGCGCGGCCTCGTTCTTTCCGGAGAATTGCGGCCGGGCGATCCGGGCCTAGACCTCGAAGCGCAGGCGACCGTGCTGGGTCTCGCGAACGGCGCGGCGATCGGCGTCACGCTGGCCGACGGTCTCCTGCTCCGCCCGCTCAAATCGGTCTCGATGGTGCTCGGGGCGGGTCTCGACCTGCCCCCCGCCGTCTGGTCGCGCTGCGACGATTGCCGCTCGCGCCCGACATGCAAATTCGTCGCTCACCCGGCGGAGATCAGCTCCAGCGCCTGACCGAGGGCTTGGCCGGAGAAGCCACATGCCGCATCGCCCGCCCGCCGCTCCCGCAGGTTCCGCGCCTTCGCATGCGCTGCGCTTTCCTCAGTTCGAGCGCCTGATCCTCGCTCATCCGGAGGAGACCGTTTTCCATTGCGCGCGGCGCAGCGGGTTACGCATCATCGGCGCATGCGGCGGCCGTGGGGCATGCGGCACTTGCACCGTGCGGATCGCCGAAGGACTGGTCGAGCATGTCAACGGGCGCACTTTGCGCGGCCGCGCGGCAAACCAGCGGGCGCTATGGGTGCGCTCATGCCAGATCCTCCCACGCGCCGACTGCACGCTTGAAGTGGAGCCGCGCTCGCTCGCGCCGATCGTCCGCGCCGAGGTTGACGCCGGCATGCGGGACGAGACCCTGCCGCTCGACCCCATGGTGGCGAGCTTCGACATCGCGGTTCCGCCGCCGACGCTGAGCGATCCGCGCTCCGACGCCGACCGCATCATCCGCGCATCGCCCGTACCGCTGACCGCCATCGATCTTGCCGCCGCCCGCGACCTTCCGGGCCTGCTGCGGGCAGCGGACTGGTCGGTGCGTGCGCATGTCCGCGACGGCGAAGCGATCGGGTTTACGCCGACCGGCCGGCCGACGCTCGGCCTTGCCGTCGATCTCGGCACCACCAATGTGGCGGGTTTTCTCATCGATCTTTCGAGCGGAGCGCGTGTCGCCAGCCTCGGCATCGAAAACCCGCAAGTTGCCTGGGGCGCCGACGTGATCAGCCGCATCAATCACGCCATCCGCGACGCCAACGCGGCGGAGGAACTGCGCGCGGCGGCTGTCGGCGCCATCAACGCGCTCGCGCACGACCTTTGCCATGCGATGGAATTACAGGAATCCGACATTGTCGATCTGACCGTGTGCGGCAACACGGCGATGCATCACCTGCTGCTGGGACTGCCGGTGCGGCAGCTCGGTCGCGCGCCCTTCGTCGCCGCCTTGCGCGAGGCGCTCGACGTGAAGGCGCGCGATCTCGGCATCGCGATCGCCCCCGGCGCCTATCTTCATGCCGCGCCGAATGTCGGCGGATTTGTCGGCGGCGACCATGTCGCCGCCCTGCTCGCCACCGAGCCGTTGTGGGAGACCACGGCGGCGGCGCTGGTCATGGATATCGGCACCAACACTGAAATGTCGCTCATTCATGGCGGCGCAATCGTCACCGTTTCCTGTCCGTCGGGACCGGCCTTGGAGGGCGGGCATATTTCCTGCGGCATGCGCGCGGCCGGCGGCGCCATCGAGCGCGTCGCCATCGCCCAAGACGGAATCGATGTCCGCGTGATCGGCGGCGCGAAAGCCGTGGGCGTGTGCGGCTCGGGCGTGCTCGATACGGTGGCGGCGCTGCGCGGCGCGGGTCTCCTCGACGGCGGCGGCCGGCTTATCGCCCATCACCCGAACATTTGCGAGATCGACGGCAAGCGCGCCATCATGCTCGCGCCCGAGGTGCATTTCACCCAAGCCGACATTCGCGCCGTGCAGCTTGCCAAGGCGGCGATCCGCACCGGCATCGAGCTGTTGCTGCGCATCGCGAACCTGCAAGAAATCGCGATCGAACGCGTCGTCATCGCCGGCGCGTTCGGAAGCTATATCGACGTGCAAAGCGCCGTCGCGGTCGGGCTGCTTCCCGCCCTGCCGGCGGACCGCTTCTCCCAGGTCGGCAATGCGGCGGGTCTTGGCGTGCGCCAGATGCTGACCTCGCGCAAAGCGCGGGCGCGGGCGCACGAGCTTGCCGGGCAATGCCGCTATATCGAGCTCAGCACGCGCGCCGATTTCCAAAAGACCTTCATGCACAATATCGGATTCAGGAAACGCATCGAGGCGCGGAGAGCATCGTGACACATTCGAACGGATTCGATCTCATCGTCGTGGGCGACCGTATCAATCCCGGCTTCAAGAGCGTGCGGACGCTGGTCGACAACAACGACCTGCCCGGGATTCAGGCGCTTGCGGTCAAGCAGGTCGCGGCGGGCGCAAGCTATCTCGACGTGACCATCGGTCCGCGCGCGGTGAACGATGCCGAATTCATGATGGAGGTGGTCCGCGCCATTCAGGCGGTCGTCACCGTGCCGCTTTGCTTCGATTTTCCGACCGCGCCGGTGCAGGAAGTCTGCCTGAGGACCTATGACCGGGCGCGGGCGGGCGGCGCGCTGCCGCTGGTCAATTCGATCACCGAGCACCGCTGGGATTTGATGGACCTCTATCAGCGGTTTGGCCCGTTCAAGGTCATCGTCATGGCGTCCGAACGCGTCGACGACGGCATCGCCAAACCGAACAAGACCGCCGACGAGATAATCACAACCGCGCGCCGCGCCGCGCTGCGCCTGAAAAACGACTACGGCATGCCGATGGATGACATCTTCATCGATATCTCCATCAGCGCGGTTGTGGCCGACACCACCGGACTGCACCGCGCGACGTTGGCTGCGATCCGCGCGATTCGCGCCGACCCCGACCTTGCCGGCATCCATATCATGGGCGGTTTGACCAATATCGGCGGGCAACTTCCGGTAAAGGCGGCCGACGGCTCCGACCTCAAGCTGTCGCTCGAATGCGCCTTCCTCACGCTCGCCGTGCCGCTCGGCTTCGACGCCGTCCTGGCCACGCCCTGGCGCCCCTATCGCCCGCTGCCGGACGACAATTACGTCCTCAACGCCTACAAGAATATCCTCGAACAGACGGGCAGCAACGCGCTGCGCGCCGTGCGGAAACTCTACAAGGCGTGATCGCGCCCAGGATAGGACCACGCCCACGTTTGACATCGATCAACGACGTGAAATTTCACGCCGTTGAAAATAGTTCAAATTTGAACTAGTCGACCCGCGGCGGCTTGCGCGACCCGCCCAGGGATGGTTTTCAGCGCATCGACTTTTCGTAAGGAGCATTATTGAGTTCTGTCACGGGCGACGGGCAGACTGGAAAACGCCAAACACATGCCGGGAGGCGGCTTCGAGGTCGCTGATCGGGAACAAACCGAACTGGGAGGAGATATGAAAAGGCTGCTCATCGCCGCGGCGTTCGCGGCAGGTCTATCGGTTTCCGCGTCGGCGCAGGAGCCGATCAAAATCGGGTTCATCTCGACCTTCTCGGGGCCGACCGGGAGCCTCGGCCAAGAATTGTTGGACGGCTTCAAGCTCGGGCTGAAGAAACTCGGCAACAAGGTGGGCGGACGGCCGGTCGAGCTCATCCAGGGTGATGACCAGGCCAAACCCGACGTCGGCCGGCAGGTCGCGGACAAGATGGTCGAGCGCGACCGCGTCGATATCATCACCGGAATCAACTTCTCGAATGTGCTGCTGGCGCTGGCAAAGCCGGTGCTCGACTCCGGCACTTTCATCGTCAACGTCAATGCCGGGCCGTCGCAATACGCTGGCCCGCTGTGCCATCCGCATTTCTTCTCAACCTCGTTCCAGAACGACACGTCGGCCGAGGCGATGGGCCACTACTTGCAAAACAAGGGGGTCAAGCGCGTCTACCTGATGGCGCCGAATTACCCGGCCGGAAGAGACTTCCTCAGAGGTTTCAAGCGCTATTTCAAAGGCGAGATTGTCGACGAAGTCTATACCGGCTTCGGCCAACTCGACTACGCCGCCGAGATCGCCCAGCTGCGCGACAAAAAGCCGGAGGCGGTGTTCTTCTTCTATCCCGGCGGCATGGGCATCAATTTCGTCAAGCAGTATTCGCAGTCCGGGCTCCTGAAAGAGATTCCTCTTTACGGCCCGTCCTTCTCGCTTGACCAGACCGTGCTGCCGGCAATGGGCGACGCGGCGGTCGGCGCGTTTGCATCGACCCACTGGAGCGAAGATTTCGACAATCCGGCCAGCAAGGCCTTCGCCAAGGATTTCGAGGCCGAGTATGGCCGCATCCCGTCGCCCAATGCGGCGCAGGCCTACGATGGGGCGCTCATCATCGACGCGGCGCTGAAGGCGATCGGCGGCAAGATCGAAGATAAAGCCGCGTTCCGCAAGGCGCTCGAGACCGTGAAATTCGACTCGGTGCGGGGCAATTTCAAGTTCAACACCAACCATTACCCCATTCAGGACTTCCATCTCGTGGAGATCGTCAAAGATCAGAAAGGACGGCCGGTGATGGCGATCCGAGGCGTGATCGATCGCGACCACGCCGACGCCTACGCCAAGGACTGTAAGATGCCGGCAAGTTGAGCAGATGCTTGCGGCGCCGCCCGGAATGGCGGCGCCGTAGCGAACCGGGCCGCGGAACGCCGGAATGTCCTTCGCATTGATCGTCGAACAACTGCTCAACGGCGTCCAGTTCGGCGTGATGCTGTTCCTGATGGCGGCCGGGCTAACGCTCGTCTTCGGCATCATGAACATGATCAATCTCGCGCACGGCTCGCTCTATATGGCCGGCGCGTTCATCGCCGCGGCGCTGATTCCGGTCACGGGCAGCTTCATTCTCGCCGTCCTGATCGCGCTGCCGCTCACCGGCCTGCTCGGCGCCTTCTTGGAGGTCGGCCTGCTGCGGCGTTTCTATGCGCGCACGCATCTCGATCAGGTCCTGGTCACGTTCGGCCTGATCCTCGTGCTCAACGAGATCACCCGCCTGATCTGGGGGCCGGTGCCGGTGCCGATGCCGTTGCCCGCCTTTCTGTCCGGCTCGGTCGAGTTGTTCGAGGGCGTGCGCTACCCGACCTTTCGGCTCGCGATTCTCGCCGTCGGCGCGATCGTCGCAATCGGGCTCTACGTCGTCGTCGTGCACACGCGCGCCGGCATGTGGGTGCGCGCGGGCGCGAGCAACCGCCCGATGGCCTCGGCGCTCGGCGTCGACGTGCAACTCGTCTTCTCCATGGTGTTCGCCACCGGCGCCGCGCTGGCGGGACTCGCCGGCATCATGGCGGGGCCGGTCTTCGCGGTGCAGATCGGCATGGGAGAGCCGATTCTCATTCTCGCCTTCGTGGTCACCACCATCGGCGGCATCGGCTCGATCCGCGGCGCCTTCCTCGCCGCGCTGCTGATCGGCATCGTCGACACCTTCGGACGCGTGCTGTTGCCGCCGGCGCTCGGCAGCATGGTGATCTTCATCCTGATGGCGGCCATCCTGGCGCTGCGGCCGCAAGGCCTGTTTCCGGTGCAGAACTGACGATGCGCGACATGACTCAGCCGAGCAAGACGGACCGCGCCCAATTGCTCGCGCGTCTTCTCCCGATTGCCGCGATCATCTTCCTGCTCGCCGTGGTGCCGCCCATCGCGTTGGCGGTCGACGATCCCTTTCTGATCAAGATATTCACCCGCGTCATCGTCTTCGCCATCGCCGCGGTGGCGCTCAACTTCATTCTCGGCTTCGGCGATCTCGTGAGCCTGTTGCAGGCCGGCTTTGTCGGCGTCGGCGGCTACACGGTCGCGATCCTCGCCTATCATGATTTCAATGCGGAGCCGATCATCAGCTGGCCGTTCACGCTCGACGGCACGACGAACCTTATCATCGCCTTGCCGCTCGGCGCGCTCGCTGCGGCGATCGTCGCGGTCCTGACCGGGCTCGTCTCGCTGCGCACCAGCGGCGCCTATTTCATCATGATCACGCTCGCCTTCAATCAGATGCTTTATTACTTCTTCGTCGCCCTGCAAAAATATGGCGGCGAGGACGGCCTGCAGATCTTGGGCGATCTCCACCTCGCCGGCCTCGACGTCGGCAAACGCGTGCCGTTCTATTACGTATGCCTCGCCGCGCTCGCATTGACGCTGTTGTTTTTCGACCGCCTGGTCGAGAGCCGCTTCGGCAAAGTGATCCGCGCGCTCGCGCAGAACGAACGCCGGGTGGTGGCGCTCGGCATTCCGCCCTTGCGCTACAAACTGCTCGCCTTCGTCATCACGGGCACGCTCGGAGGGCTCGCTGGGGGATTACTCGCCGCGAGCCAGCAATTCATCAGCCCCGCCGACATGGCCTGGGCGCGCTCGGGCGAAATCGTGGTGATGGCGGTGCTCGGAGGGCTGGCGACGGTGTGGGGGCCGGTGGTCGGCGCCGCGGTGTTCCTCGTGCTCGAGCTCGTGCTCTCCTCGTTCACCATAAGCTGGCAGCTGCCCTTCGGCATTCTGATCATCGTGATGATCACCTTCCTGCGCGGCGGATTGGCGGATCTGTGGGCGCTCGCCGTGCAGCGGATGCGGCCGGGAGCGGGATGATGAGCGACATCCTGCTCGAAGTGTCCGGTTTGACCAAGCGTTTCGGCGGGCTCATCGCGACCAACGATCTCAACCTCGCGGTCAGGCGCGGCGAAACGCATGCGGTCATCGGACCGAACGGCGCCGGCAAGACCACGCTGATTGCGCAGCTGCAAGGAGAGCTGCGGTCGGATGAGGGCTCGATCCGCTTCAACGGCCGCGACATCGTGCGCGAGCCTGCCTACCGGCGCGCCGGCCTCGGCATCGCCCGCTCGTTCCAGATCACCTCGATCTTCCCGAGGTTCTCCGCGCTCGCCAATGTGGCGCTCGCGGTGCAAGCGCAGACGGGTCACAGCTTCCGCTTCTTCCGCGGCGCGGGGAGCGACCCGGCGCTGATCGAGCCGGCGCAGCAGGCGATCGCCACCGTCGGCCTGTCGGATCGCGCCGAGACCAAGGCGGAGGACCTTTCCCACGGGGAGCGGCGGCAGCTCGAAATCGCGATGGCGCTCGCCATGCGGCCGAGCCTGTTGCTGCTCGACGAACCGATGGCGGGGATGAGCCGTCGCGACGGCGCCCGCATGACGCGGCTCCTCGCCGAACTCAAGAGCACCTACACGATCGTGCTGGTCGAGCACGACATGGACACGGTGTTTTCGCTCGCCGACCGGATCAGCGTGCTGGTGGCCGGCCGCACCATCGCGACAGGCCACCCGGACGAGATCCGCGCCAACGCGGAAGTCAAGGCCGCCTATCTCGGGCATCGCAAATAGGAAGCGCGCATGCTGCTCGACGTCCGCGATATTGCGAGCTCTTACGGATTGAGTCAGGTGCTGTTCGGCGTCTCCTTCTCCGTCGGCGACGGCGAAGTAGTGACGCTGATGGGACGCAACGGCATGGGCAAGACGACCACCGTGCGCTCGCTGATGGGGCTGCTGCACCCGCATGCCGGCGAAATTCGCTTTCGCGGCGAACGCGTCGACGGACTGCCGCCGCACCGCATCGCCCGGCTCGGCCTCGGCCTCGTCCCGGAAGGCCGGCAGATTTTTCCCAACCTCACCGTCCGCGAAAACCTGGTGATGGCCGAGCGCCGGCGCGGCGGTGCCGAGCCCTGGACGCTCGAGCGCGTATTCGACATGTTTCCCCGTCTCGGCGAACGCGCTTCCAATCGCGGCAATCACCTCTCCGGCGGCGAGCAGCAGATGCTGGCGATCGGCCGCGCGCTGATGACCAATCCGCTGCTGCTGGTGCTCGACGAAGCGACCGAGGGGCTCGCCCCGAAAATCCGTGAAGAAATCTGGGCCAAGCTTGACGAACTGAAAAAGACGGGATTGGCGATCATCATCATCGACAAGGACGTCGAGGCGCTGTGCGCCTTCGCCGATCGCCATTACATCCTGGAAAAGGGCGAGGTGATCTGGACCGGCTCGACCGCCGACCTCACCGCCAACAAGGAGCTGCAGGACCGCTATCTCGGCGTCTAACGCCGCGACGCGTTCGGCAGGTGTACGTCATCGCTCGTACACAGTCGGCTTGCATGACGGTGCTTGTGCGCGTTCGGCAGAGTCCGTAATCAATCCGGCATGCTGACCTTCTTGGCGGCCAAGCGGGCGAAGGCTGGCTCTTGCGCCGCTAGCCTGCGATTGGAGAAACTTGCATGGGCGAGGTCATCCCCGCGACCGACGTGCGCGCCGTCACCGACAGGATCCTCGCGGTCCGTGCGTCGGTTCCGCGCGAACGCGCCGTGCTCGTGGCGGTCAGCGGCATCGACGGATGCGGCAAGGGGTGGCTGACCCGGCAGATTGTCGATGAACTCCAGGCCCGCGGCGTAAACGCCGCCAATATCAACATCGACGGATGGCTGAATCTTCCCGATAAGCGGTTCAGCGACAAAAACCCCGCCGAGCACTTTTACCTGCACGCGATAAGGTTCGACGAGATGTTTGCGCAGCTTGTGTTGCCGCTGCGCGATCACCGCTCGGTAAGCGTCGAGGCGGACTTCGCGGAAGAAACCGCCATGACCTACCGCAAGCACACTTACGAATTCGCAGATATCGACGTCATCGTGCTGGAGGGGATTTATTTGCTGAAACAGGCGTTTCGTAAATATTACGACCTTTCGACATGGATCGACTGCAGCTTCGCGAAGGCGTTGGAGCGGGCCCTTTCCCGCGGCCAAGAGGGGTTGCCGCCGGCCGAAACGATCCGCGCGTACGAGACGATCTATTTCCCCGCACAGAGAATCCATTTCCAGCGCGACGATCCGAAAAACGCCGCAACGATCATCGTCGACAACAATTAGAGGGTGATTTTGGCTTGGATCGTTAAACCTTCCCTCAGTCGTCATGCCCCGCGGAGGCGGGGCATCCAGTAATCTAATCACGCAGAGCGCTTTGTGCTTACTGGATCGCCCGCTGTCTGCGGACGATGACGGTGGGGACTGGCCGATTCTACGTGGGGGACGGAGTCCGGGGCGGCGGCTTTGCGTGGATTCAAGCGCGCTCACGGCCTCAACACGATGGCTCCGTAGAACTGCGGGCCGACGGTTCGCTTGAAGGCGAGTTCGCCTATGACAACGGCGACGAGGCCACCCTCAAGGCCAGGCCGTGGTGATTCTACAACAGCCTGCAGTCTTAGTAAGTGGAGTCACCTATTGTTGTGCCAATTATGTAACGGACGCGGTCGATTGCGTGGCAATGGAAGCGTTTGTCATCGG
>JBAPYK010000181.1:0-1766 GCA_049284695.1 Rhodoplanes sp.
GACACTCAGGAACTGGTCCGGATGCAAACCGAGTTCCTTCAGTCACAGATGCAAGCCCTGGGCGAGCAGGTGAAGGACCTGGGCGAAACTATTAGCAAGGCCGCGGCGGACAGCGCAAAAACCCCGACAAAGGGCGGTCTATCGTCCTGATTGCCGTCGACAAGCACGACGACGATTCACACCCTTATTCGCCGAAATTAAAACAGCGTGCGAAGGCAGGCAGGATTTTTTCGACAGAACCGCAATTTCCGACCCAAGTCTGGAAAGAGTTAAGCCGGTCCCGATGCTCGATCCGCGCGCTGACGGGCTCGCCATATTCGTTTAGATCACCGACAATTCGAACGGTGGGGCCGGCCGAGCAGAGCAAAATGCAGTATTCAATCGGCACATGCACGTAGTCCCTACCCGGTTCGTGCCACGAACTGCGGATCATGACCTTAAGCGCGTCTTCGTGAATACGCTTTTCCGCGTCCTCGCGCGCAAACACGTCGGCGGACTGCAACGCAATCACCAGCCGGGCGATCTTCTCAAATTGAGAGCGGACCTCCTCAAGGCCGCGATCGTCGCTCATGATGACTTCCCTTTTCTCGGCTAAATCGGTGCTGGCCTCATCTTTGGTGTACGGTATGTTGCGACATGGCTGGTCCGATCGAACGACTTTACAAAGCCGTGCTGGAGGCGAAAGACGCCGATCCGGGGGGATGTCCCGCGTTTTGTTGAACTTGGCGGGACGGGCGTTGCCGGTTGGTGAAGCTATGCGGCTTGCCGGTTCTCCTCAAGCCTGTTTCTGATCGCGTGTTTGGATTGGTGGGCGAGAAGCGCTGCTTTGAGCGCGGGCAACTGTTTGTAGGCCTTGAGACGACGGAAGCCTTTCGCGGCCTCCATGATGCCGGCGACGGTCCAGCGCAGCGCCATGTCGGCGTTGCGCCATCGCTTTACGTTGCGGCAGACGCGGCGCACCGTCCCCATCATGTTCTCGATGGAATTGGTGCAGGCGAGCGCGCGGCGCAGCTGCGGCGGCAGGCCGAGCCGATTGACGGTGAGCATTTCATCGAGCCCTTCGAGAAGGCTGGCGGCGACGCCGGGCGCTTCG
This sequence comes from Rhodoplanes sp., assembly GCA_049284695.1. GTDB lineage: Bacteria > Pseudomonadota > Alphaproteobacteria > Rhizobiales > Xanthobacteraceae > Rhodoplanes. The sequence goes on from JBAPYK010000181.1 coordinate 1,094, forward strand.
CGTTCGAGCCGCTGGGCAAGGTTGCGCAGCCGCCGCTCGGCCTTGTCGGCGTCGTCGATCTCCCAGGCCTGTCGCAGCGCCTTGCGCATGCCGGCGTGCAGCGGTTTGGGCAGGCGTTCGATCACGTTGCGCGCCTTGTGAATCTGACAGCGTTGGATCGGCGTGTGGCGGCCGAAGGTTCGGCGAATGGCCTTGCTCAGCGCCTTGGCGCCGTCGACGATGAACAAGCGGCACACTGTGGGATCGAGCCCGCGTTCGATCAAATTGTCGATCAGCGCCTGCGCCACGGCGGCGTTCTCGGTCGCGCCCTCCATGAGCCCGAGCGGATGTTTGACGCCGTTGGCGTCGATCCCGAGCGCAGCGACCAGCACCAGGTCGTCGCCGACATGCAGGCCGTCAATCTGGATCGCGACAAGATCGAGCTGCGAGAGGTCAGCGGCCATCCATTCCGCCATGCGCGCCGCCGACAGCGCCACGAAACGGCGCGAGGCCGCCGACTTCGACGTGCCGTCACCGGGCGCCGACGGCAGATCGCCCTCGGGCAGCCGCACCGCGCGGCGGAGCTTGCGCGTCGAGACGTTGATCAGCATCAGGTTCATCGCCCACCGGCCGAGCCAGTCCTCAGCCTGCGCCGCCTGCCAGCTCGGCAGCGGAAGCTCGCAGCCGGCGCGGC
>JBAPYK010000182.1:0-5186 GCA_049284695.1 Rhodoplanes sp.
TGCTGTCCCGGCGTGCGGCGGAGGCCGCCGGCCTCGACCTCTCCGGCCATACGCTGCACCAATGCACGGTCAAGGGCCGCACCGGAACGGTCGAGTTCTACGCCCTCGAAACCGCGCCCGAGGCAGCGGGGTGACCGCGCGCCCTTCTCCTCGTCCGAGCCGGCAACGTGTTGAACGGATTACAGTTAGATCCTAACAATCCCCAGGTTTAGCAAACGGCCTTGTCCCCGCAGACCTAGGCCCGTAACGCTTCTCCGAGGAGCGAATCGGGTGTGACCAAAAAAGAACGTACCCTGGACCTTCTGCGCCACCTCGCGACGCGCCCCGGCCATGACGAGGTCAAGGCCGACTTCCGGCAGATTCTGATCGAGGAATTCAATGCGGAGCTCGACGCGCTCGATTTCGAGCGGCGCGTGCCTGAGGTCAGGGGCCGACTCGATGCGTTGATTGGCCGAACCATCTTTGAGGCAAAAAAGAATCTGGACAAGGAGTGGGACGACGTCGTCCGCCGTATGCCGGATTATCTTGCCGACCGCGAACGCGAGGAAGGCGAGCAATTCGTCGGCATAGCGTCGGACGGCTCGAAATGGGTAGTTTTCGAGCGATCCGGCAATCATCTGATCAAGGTGAAAGAGACCACGCTTGATCTAGAGAAACCGGACCTTTTTCTTGCCTGGCTTGACGGAGCGCTGGCGCTTAAGAGCGCGCTGCCGCCCGACCCGCTCACGATCCGGATCGAGTTGGGGCAGGATTCCGTCGCCTTCCGTCGCGCCAGTGAAAAGTTGGCTACACTCTGGACCAAGCTGAAAGCCGATCCAGCCGCCCTGCTCAAGCGCCAGCTCTGGCGCAGCTCCTCAAGCTAGTCTACGGTCGCGAAGTTGAGAGCGACGCCCTGTTCTTCCAGCATACTTTTCTGGTCATCGTCGCGAAAGCGATCGCACTCGCCGTTCTTGGACTGCGCGACGACGACCCGAAACACGTCCTTTCTGGCGCAGCGTTTGAGGCCGCCGGCATCTACGGCGCCGTCGAGAGCGACTTCTTCGACTGGGTGGTTGCAAGTGCCGAGGGCGAGGACCTGGTGCGGCGCATCCTCACGCACGTGCGGCGGTTCCGGCTCGGCGAGGTCGAAACTGACGTTCTCAAAATTCTCTACGAGTCATTGATCGATCAGTCGCAGCGGCATGGTCTGGGCGAATACTATACCCCCGACTGGCTAGCGGCGAAGATCGTTCGGCGTGCGGTCGAGCGCCCGATCGAGCAGAAGGTGCTCGACCCGGCCTGCGGTTCCGGCACATTCTTGTTCCATGCGATCCGGAATTTCCTCGCCTCTGCGGAGGAAGAAGGGCTGGAACTTAACCTTCGGGCGGAGGAAGCGACCAACCACATCGCCGGGATGGACATCCACCCGGTCGCTGTCATCATCGCTCGCGTCACCTACCTCCTGGCGCTCGCCCCGTCGCTCTCGATCCGCGCGGAGTCGCTCTACATTCCGGTCTATCTCGCCGACGCCATGCAGCTCTCGACCCAGCCCTGGATGAAGGGCAAGGAGCTTGCCATCAACGTCCCCGATCCGCCCGGGACGGTCGAGACCGACAATGGCATGATCGGCCGCCGCCGCACCGAGCTGAAATTCCCGGAAATCCTGTGCAAGGACATCCGCCTGTTCGACAAGCTGGTCGCGAAAATGCGCCAGGGCGCCGAACAGAAGCTCACGCGCAAGCAGATCGAGCCGGTGTTCACGCTGGAGATCGAGCGCCACTACAAGCGCGACATCACGCCCTCCGAGGCCGAGGGCGTGATCGAGATGGGCGCGACCTACGCGGTCTTCGACGAACTGTGCCGGCAGGGGCGCGATTCGGTATGGACCTATGTCGCGCGCAATCTGTCCCGCCCGCTCGCGCTCGCCTTCGGTGCGGGCTGGGCAAATGTCGTGGTGGGCAATCCGCCTTGGGTCGCTTTCCGCCATATGTCGTCCGATCTTCAGAAGCGCTTCCGCGAGCTCGCCAAGGGCGAGCGCGTCTACGTCGGCGGAAAATTCACGACGCAGAACGACTTGTGCGCCTTGTTCGTGGTGCGGGCGGTGGCGCTCTATCTGCGCGCGGGCGGCCGCATCGCGTTCGTCCTTCCACTTGCCGCCCTGACGCGCGGACAATTCGAGCGGCTACGCTCCGGCTCGTTCCATTCCGCCCGGATCGCGTGGGAGGAAGCCTGGACGATGGACGACAGCGTACAACCGCTTTTCCCCTTGCCGTCCTGCGTTTTCTTCGGTCGTCGCCGCGCAACCTCGAAGGCGGTTCCGGAAACGGTGCGGGCTTATTCCGGCCTCTTGCCCTATCGCGATGCCCACGAGGATGTGGCCGATGCGCAGCTCACCGTGAACGAGGGCGCGCCGCGACCGGCCGAAGGCCGATTCACTGGTGGGTCTGCCTATCGCGCGGCGTTCCGGCAGGGTGCAACGTTGGTGCCGCGCATGCTTTGCCTAGTTGAACGCAAAGCTCTGGGCCGTCTAGGCGGCAGCCAAGCCGCCCCGTTCGTCGTCAGTCGGCGCTCGCCGCAGGAGAAAGCGCCATGGAAAACGCTGCCCGGTGTGGAACACGCCGTGGAAGCGGAATTTCTTCATCCCGTGTTGCTGGGCGAAAGCATCCTGCCATATCGCATTTTTCGACCGTTTGAGGGCGTTGTTCCAGTCACACCGAAGGGTGAAATTCTCGATGCTGCCGGGGCCGCGAATCGGGGCTATCTCGGACTGCATGCCTGGATGATGGCAGCAGAAGCGACCTGGACTGCGAACGCCGAAAACGGCATGACGCTGATCGAACGCTGGAACTACCACAACGAACTCGGCGCTCAGTTCCCGATCCCGACATTACGCGTGGTCTACTCCAAGGCTGGCACACTGCCTGCCGCGTGCCTAGTTCGCGACCGCCAAGTGATCGACCACAAACTGTATTGGACATCGATTGATAACGAGGACGAGGCGCAATTCCTGGGTGCCATTCTCAATTGCGAGACGGCCCGTAGCCGTACAGCAGCTCTGCAATCGCGCGGACAATGGGGGGCCCGTGATTTCGACAAGGTTATCTTCAACTTGCTCATCCCCCGCTTCGACCCCGGCAATTCCCTGCATGCCGAGCTTGCCGCCGCTGCGCGGGAGGCCGAAGTCGCCGCTGCCGCTGTGCCTTTGCCTGAGGGAGTAAAATTCCAGCGCGCGCGCAAAATCGTACGCGACGCCCTCGCCAAGGCTGGCATCGCGCCTCGCATCGACGCTTTGGTCGCACGGTTATTGGACGGCGCGTGAGCCCTACCCGATATTTCCCAGCGCGGGGAACCATTCGAGCAGCCAGAAGCTGGCGGTCGTGATCCAGCCGGTGAGGAAAGCGATGCCGGTGAGCACGAGCAGTACACCCATCGCCTTATCCACCGTGGCGAGGTGGCGCTTGAAGCGGGCGAGGAACGCCGCGAACGGTTCGATCGCGAACGCCGCGATCAGGAACGGGATGCCGAGCCCCGCCGAATAGAGTGCGAGCAGGCCTGCGCCCTTCAACACCGTCTCCTTGGCCGCCGCCACCGCCAGAATCGCCGCCAGCACCGGGCCGATGCACGGCGTCCAGCCGAACGCGAAGGCAAGCCCCATCACATAGGCGCCCCACAAGCCGGCCGGGCGCGGCATCGGCAAGCGGTGCTCGCGCAACAGGATGGAGAAGCGCGTGAGCCCGATGAAGTGCAGGCCCATCACGATGATCACGATCCCGGCGATGATCGACAGCTCCTGGGCATAGCTGCGCATCACCGCGCCGATCGCGCTCGCGCTCGCGCCCAGCGCGACGAACACGGTGGAGAAGCCGCACACGAACAGGAACGCCGCCAGCACGGTCTCGCGCTGCACCCGCGGCTCCGGCTCGGCGTCGGCGAAACGCTCCAGCGAGGTTCCGGCGAGATAGACGAGATAGGGCGGCACCAGCGGCAGCACGCAGGGCGAGAGAAAGCTGATCAACCCGGCGAGCAGCGCCCAGTAGATGGTGACGTCGTTCATGCGGCTCACATGCGACCTGGCGGCTGCGAACGCAAGCACCTCACGCGCGCATGTCAGGCCTGCGCGGTTGACGCCCGTCACGAAATCGTATCCGTTGCGCCAAAGCCTTTATCGAACAATCGCATGTTGCGAAAACTCCCGAGCGGCGGAGCGCTGCCATGAAAGAGCTTCGCAACCTTCTCACCGACGTCGAGGGCGTGAGCGTCGGCCATGCCCAAGATGCGCGGCTTGCGTCCGGGGCGACGTGCATCCTGTTCGATGCGCCGGCGGTCGCCGCGGTCGATGTGCGCGGCGGCGGCCCGGGCACGCGCGAAACCGATCTGCTCGAACCATCCCGCACCGTCCAGACAATCGACGCTATCGTGCTCTCGGGCGGGTCGGCCTTCGGCCTCGACGCGGCGAGCGGCGCGCAGGCGTATCTGCGCGAACGGGGCCGCGGCTTCGCGATCGGACCGGCGCTGGTGCCGATCGTGCCGAGCGCTGTCCTGTTCGATCTGTTGAACGGCGGCGACAAGGATTGGGGACGCTACCCGCCCTATCGCGAGCTCGGCTATGCCGCGGCAGCCGCCGCCGGGGCGGCCGCGGGCGGCGAGTGCCCGCTCGGCAGCGTCGGCGCGGGCACGGGCGCGACCACGGTCAATTTCAAGGGCGGCATCGGTTCTGCCTCGATGGTTACGGAGGACCAGTTCACCGTCGCCGCCCTCGCGGCCGTCAACGCCGCCGGCAGCGCGGTCGTCGGGAACGGCCCCTGGTTCTGGGCGGCGCCGTTCGAGCGAGACGCCGAATTCGGCGGGCACGGCTTTCCTCAGGTCGTTCCGCCCGAGGCCCTCCTTCCCCGCACCAAGGGCGCGGTCGGGTCGAGCACTACGCTGGTCGTCGTCGTTACCGACGCCGCCCTCACCAAGGCGCAAGTACAGCGCATCGCCATGATGGCGCAGGACGGCTTTGCGCGCGCGATAACTCCGGTCCACACGCCGATCGACGGCGATCTCGTATTTGCCGCAGCAACTGGGCGTAAGCCGTTGAATGATCCTATCTTTGGGTTGCTGCGCCTCGGCGCGGCGGCAGCCCAAACGGTTGCCCGCGCCATCGCGCGCGGCGTCTACGAGGCAACCGTCCTCGCCGTCCCCGACGCCCTACCAACTTACCGGGA
>JBAPYK010000183.1:0-4517 GCA_049284695.1 Rhodoplanes sp.
GCCGAGCAAGCCCGCGTGACGCATTCGGGAAAGATCATGCAGCTCTATTACGCTTCGCGTGACGGACAGGCCCGTAAAATTGCGACCCGCATCGCCGAGCGTCTCGCCGCGCACGGCATTGCGGCGACGCCCACCGATCTCGCCACAACGCAGCCGTCTCCCGCGGAACTCGCGCAGGCTGGCCTGGTGGTCGCGGTGCTGGCGGTGCGCTACGGACGCCACCTGCCCGAGGCGATCGAATTCGTGAAGACCTTCGCCCTGCTCGATCGTCCGCCGCCGCTCGCGCTCGCTTCCGTCAATCTGACCGCGCGCAAACCCGGCAAGGATACGGCCGAGGGCAGCGTCTATTTGCGCAAGCTGATCGCGCGACACAAGCTAGAGCCGGCGCTCGCCACCGCCTTCGCGGGAAAACTCGACTACCCGCGCTACGGCTTTTTCGACAAGCACATCATCCGCTTCATCATGCTGATGACCGGCGGCCCGACCGACCCCTCGACCGTCATCGAATACACCGACTGGGACAAGGTCGACGCCTTCGCCGACGGGATTGCGGAGGCGTCCATGGCGCGGCCGGACTCGCTGCCGACCGCGCGCCCGCATCGTCCGGCATAGCGGAACCGCGAACCCCGGCGCGTCGCGCCGCGCCAGCCGGCTCCGATGTTCAGCGCGCCGCCGTCGTCTTAATCAAGCCGGGAGGCTCGTTCGCCAAAGCCTGCGGCGTTTGCGTGAGAACGCTCGGCTCGGTCGCGGTGTCGGGCGTGATGCAGAGTTGCGACAGCTGGATGCCGTAGTAGAGCCCGTCGCCTTTCAGTTCATCAGCGTTATGGATGCTGATCTCACTCCCGGCTTTTTGCTGGATGACCGATTTGACCGTTTCCAGAACGGGGAGCTTGGCCTCCTCCTGCGCCGCGACCTTCTTGTCGACATTGACCTTGTAGGACGTGTTCGCACTCAGGGCGGCGTAGCCGGCGCAGACCTGCTTGCTCGCTCTCACCAATTGCCCGACGATATGCTGACAGCTTGGTTCGCTCAAGAGCACCTGCTGTATCTCGAACAGATCCGACATCGCGATTTCGGTGATCGCGACATTGGTCAGGCGGTATTCGACCGACCGCAGCAGATTGCCGCCCAACTGCCCGTTGATCTTCGCGAGATAATCGCCGCCCAGCGAGAAGCCGCCCTTTTCCAGCCGCGTGCGGACGCGATCCGGCACTGGCGATGTCTGCAATCGGTCCGTCAGCAGCTTCGGATCGACGTCACACACTTTCCGGTATGACTTGCCGTCGACCACATACAGCGCCCCCGGTCCGCGCAGCCGGTTTGGCGGCGTCAGCGGGTCGAAGCCCGCCTCCATGATCGTAGTCGCCATGTCATCGAGGACAGGCTCGATCCAATTGACGGCCACATAGGCCGCCCCCGGAACGACAACCAGAGCCGCGAGACCCACGGTTGCGAGCCAGAAGCGCTTTCGTGATATTCGAAAGTGCCCGCTCTCCGGCGTTTCCGCCCGCCCGGCGCTTTCGTCGCTCATTTCGGGCAGCAAAGGCCGGCGCCACAGGGGCGATAACCCCCAGGGCAGGCGTAGCTCGGAGCGCTCGCGGCGATCAGGGTGATGAGCGCAACAACCGCGATAAAGATGCGACGCATGTTGTCCTCCATCGATGCGGTCTTCGCTGCGAATCACGATGCTCGCGGGCAGCCAAGGGCCCTATGAAGCAGGTCACAATCTAGGGATATAATTTCAGGCCTTTTAACGGGTTGAAGCCGGCAACTCGGCGAGCCTGCGCAAGCGCCGCGATCGGGGTCCGACGTTGTGGCCATCGTCGTTCGTCTCCGATGATGGTCTTTCCATGCCGCATCGCTGTCGCCATATTCGCGGCGATGGCGAAGCCTCCGTCCCGACCGGCAAAAGCGAAGAAAGACCCGGCGAAGCCGACGCGCGCGAAAGCGGCGCGACCGGACCTGCCGCCGATCGAACCGGCGCTCGCCGAACTGCTCAATCCCGGCATCGGCAGAGGAACGGCCGGCGTCGGTTCGCAGACGGGACTCGATCCTGCGAGGAAGGATACCCCCCTACCCGATCCTCCCCCTCAAGTGGGGAGGGAGCAGAAGGACGCTCCTCCGCCAACGCGCCTGCAGCCGCCGGCCGACAATTCGCGCGAGCGGCGGAGCGATTTTGCCGCCGCGCACACCGCGCGCAAATCGGCGGCAGGCTTCGACGAAGCCCCGCAATCGGCCTATCGTGCAACCGCCGAGCGCGATCCGACTTCGCCGCTGCGCGCCTTCCGGCAGCCGTCGCGCGGGCGCGCGGGAATGCCGGTCGGGCCGGGCGAGCTTGACCCCGACATCGCCCGCGCGCTGGGGATCGAGGAAGACAACGACGGCAGAACGCCTCCCTCTCCCCGCTTGCGGGGAGAGGGAGACGAGGACCATCGGTCCGAGCGGGGTGAGGGGGGTGGTTCCGATCGAGTAACAGCGGGTAGCGGCCCCTCACCCGGATCGCTTCGCGATCCGGCATCTCCCCGCAAGGCGGGGCGAGGTGATTTGGCAGAAGCGCGGGATGCCGAAGACAACACCACCGCAAGCGGCGGCCTTGCCGGCATCGCAAGCCAGGCCGCGCTGGAGCGCCTGCTGCGCGAGGGGCGGCCCGAGTTCACCGAGCGGCCGTGGACGCCGCACCGCCCGCCGCGCCCGGACAAGACCGAAGGCGGCGTCCGCCTGGTGGTGACGTCCGACTTCGAGCCGCAAGGCGACCAACCGCAGGCGATCGCCGGATTGGTGGACGGCATCGGGCAAAGCGAGCGCACGCAGGTGCTGCTCGGCGTCACCGGCTCGGGCAAGACCTTCACCATGGCGAAGGTGATCGAGGCGACGCAGCGCCCCGCTCTCATCCTCGCGCCCAACAAGACGCTCGCCGCCCAGCTCTATGGCGAGTTCAGGAGCTTTTTCCCGGACAACGCGGTCGAATACTTCGTCAGCTACTACGACTATTACCAGCCGGAAGCCTATGTGCCGCGCACCGATACCTATATCGAGAAGGAATCCACCATCAACGATCAGATCGACCGCATGCGTCATTCGGCGACGCGCGCGCTGCTCGAACGCGACGACGTGATCATCGTCGCCTCGGTGTCGTGCATCTACGGCATCGGCTCGGTGGAAACCTATTCGGCGATGACGTTCACGCTCAAGCGCGGCGAACGCATCAACCAGCGCCAACTGATCGCTGACTTGGCCGCGCTGCAATACAAGCGCACGAGCGATTTCGCGCGCGGCACCTTCCGCGTGCGCGGCGATGTCATCGATATCTTCCCCGCCCACTACGAGGACCGCGCCTGGCGCGTGAACCTGTTCGGCGACGAGGTGGAATCGATCGACGAGTTCGATCCGCTCACCGGGCAGAAGACCGACGAGCTGCGCTTCGTCAAGGTCTACGCCAATTCGCACTATGTCACCCCGCGCCCGACGCTGTTGCAGGCGATCGCCGGCATCAAGGCCGAGCTGCGCGCGCGACTCGCCGCGCTCAACGCCGCCGGCCGGCTGCTCGAAGCGCAGCGGCTCGAGCAGCGCACGCTGTTCGACCTCGAAATGATGGAGGCGACGGGAAGCTGCGCCGGCATCGAGAATTATTCGCGCTATCTCACCGGCCGCCGCGCCGGCGAGCCGCCGCCCACGCTGTTCGAATACGTGCCCGACAACGCGCTGGTCTTCGTCGACGAGAGCCACGTGACGGTGCCGCAGCTCGGCGGCATGTTCCGCGGCGACTTCCGGCGCAAGGCGACGCTCGCCGAATACGGCTTCCGCCTGCCCTCGTGCATGGACAACCGGCCGCTGCGCTTCGAGGAGTGGGACGCGATGCGCCCGCAGACCGTCGCGGTGTCGGCGACGCCGGGCGGCTGGGAGATCGACCAGGCGGGCGGCGTGTTCGTCGAGCAGGTGATCCGCCCGACCGGGCTGATCGATCCGCCGGTCGAGGTGCGGCCCGCGCGCACGCAAGTCGACGATCTCGTCGGCGAGGTGCGGGCGGTGGCGGCGCGCGGCTACCGCGCCCTCGTCACCGTGCTGACCAAGCGTATGGCCGAGGACCTCACCGAATATCTGCACGAGCAGGGTTTGCGCGTGCGCTACATGCATTCCGACATCGACACCATCGAGCGCATCGAGATCATCCGCGACTTGCGGCTCGGCGCCTTCGACGTGCTGGTCGGCATCAATCTGTTGCGCGAAGGGCTCGACATTCCCGAATGCGCGCTGGTCGCCATCCTCGACGCCGACAAGGAAGGATTTTTGCGCAGCGAGACCTCGCTGATCCAGACCATCGGCCGCGCCGCGCGCAACGTCGACTCCCAGGTGCTGCTCTATGCCGACACCGTCACCGGCTCGATGGAGCGCGCGATGGCCGAGACCAATCGCCGCCGCGAGAAGCAGCAGGCCTACAACGCCGAGCACGGCATCACGCCGGAAAGCATCAAGAAGGGCATCGCCGACATTCTCGACTCGGTCTACGAGCGCGACCA
>JBAPYK010000184.1:0-8800 GCA_049284695.1 Rhodoplanes sp.
AAACGTGGGTCTTGTTCTTTGGTTCCCGCGCCGGTAAATCTGTGGAAGCAGGCGCGGCCGGGCTGGAGACGGTCGTTCGCACGTCCGTGCCTTTTCTTGTTTTTTGGAGGGATTTTCTGGGGGACTAGTAGCCGTGGCGTTCAAGAAAAGTTTTTTACTTCATACATGTATATCGTAAAGTTGCCGGATTGGTCTTCCGCCGCAAGGAGGCAATCGTGAATCGGATCGTCGTCAGTTTGCTGTGCGCCGCCGCGTTGGTAAGTACGGCGTCTGCGCAACAACCGCTCACCGCAAAAGCGACCTTCATCAATGCGGAGGGCAATGAAATCGGCAATGCGACATTGACCCAGACGCCGACCGGCGTGCTGATATCGCTTAACCTGATCGGGTTGTCGACGGGCACGCACGCCTTTCATATCCACGAAAAAGGCGTATGCAATCCCGCCGATAAGTTCATGTCGGCCGGCGGCCATTTCAATGTGCACGACAAGAAGCACGGCTACTTGGTCGAGGGTGGGCCGCATCAGGGCGACATGCCGAATCTGGTAGTTCCGGACGGCGGCATTCTCGGCGCAAATGTCTTCAATACGGCGGTGACGTTGGCCGACGGCCCTAATTCCCTATTCGGCCCGAACGGCACTTCTTTGGTCATCCATGACCGGCCAGATGACTACAAGAGTCAGCCAGCGGGGGATGCGGGAAGCCGGATCGCCTGCGCAGTCATCAAGCGCTAGTCTAGGGCGCGTCGCCGGAGATGCGGCTGCGCTACTCGTAGCGCAGCGCTTCGATGGGATCGAGGCCGGCCGCCTTGCGCGCCGGGTAGTACCCGAAGAAAATTCCGACCGCGGCCGAAAACAGGAAGCCGCCGGCGATCGCCGCCGGGACGATCGGCGTCGGCCAGCCGGCGGCAAGCGAGAGGGTTTTCGATAGCGCCACGCCCATGACGATCCCGGCCACGCCGCCGGTCACGCTCAGCAACACGGCCTCGGCGAGGAACTGCAGGAGCACATGCAGCCGGCGGGCGCCGATCGCCATGCGCAGCCCGATCTCGCGCGTCCGCTCGGTCACCGAAACGAGCAGGATGTTCATGATGCCGATGCCGCCGACGACAAGCGATATCGAAGCGACCGCGGCGAGAAGGAGCGCCATGATGCGGCTGCTGGTCTCGGCCGTCTCGGCGATCTGGCTCAGATTGCGCACCGAAAAATCATTGGCGTCTCCCGCGCGAATCCGATGTCGGCGCGTGAGGATTTCGGTCGCCTGGCCGATCGCCGGCTGCACATGCGCCGGACTCGCCGCCTGCACGTAGATCTGGTTCACAAAGCCGGTCATCCGCTGCTTGAAATTGTACGGGTTGGGCGCAGGCGGATAGGCCCAGTTGAGCGGAACCTGCTCCTGGCTCGGCGCGGCGACGCCAAGCACCTTGCGCTCGCCCGTCGAGAACGGGACCATGATGACGTCGTCCTGATCGGTGCCGAACGGCGTCTGTCCCTTGGAGCCGAGGACTCCCACCACGCGCAGGGGCACGCCCTTCGCCTGAATGACGGCGCCGAGCGGGTTCGCGTTCGCGCCGAACAGTTGGCGGGATACGGTCTGGCCGATCACCACGACGAGCGCGGCGGCGGTTTCATCATCGTGCGTGATGCCGCGTCCGGCGACGATACGCCAATTGGTGGTGGGCGGGTAGTTGGCGGTGACGCCCATGATCGCCGTCGTCCAGTTCTTGTTGGCGTACTGGATTTGGCCCACCTGCCGGATGACGTAGCTCACGCTCGCCACGGCAGGCGCTTCGCGGCGGATCGCCTCGGCGTCGGCGACGGTGATGGTGGAGGCGCTGCCTAGTCCGCCGCGCATGCCGCCCATCACGGCGGCGCCCGGGACGACGACCAACAGATTGGTGCCGAGGCTCTCGATCTGCTTGCGGACCGCTTCGTTGGCGCCTTTGCCGACCGCCATCATGGCGATCAGCGCGGCCACTCCGATGAAGACACCCAGCATCGTAAGCGAAGATCGCATCTTGTTGCGCGCGAGCGCCTGGGTCGCGGCCGTCAGGATCATCAGGCCCAGCGCCCAAAGGCTCGCGAACGAACCGCCAGCGGCTTGCTTCAAGCTGGGAGGAGGCGGCGAATCGCTTGGCGCGGCAGGCCCCGCCGCGGCGGCTTGCGCGATTGCGCCGACCGGCCGGCGCTCGTCGGAGATGATCTGTCCGTCGCGCATGGTGATGATGCGGTCGGCATAGGCTGCGATGTCCGCCTCATGCGTGACCACGACGACCGTCACGCCCCGCTCGCGGTTAAGCATGCGGAGCGTTTTCATGATGTCCTGCGACGTGCGGGTATCGAGATTGCCGGTCGGCTCGTCGGCAAGCAACACGCTCGGATTATTGATCAGGGCGCGGGCGATCGCGACCCGCTGCTGCTGGCCGCCGGAGAGTTGCGCCGGCGTGTTGCGCGCCCGGTCGCCGAGGCCGAGCAGTTCGAGGGCGGCGGCGGCGCGATCGAAGCGCGCCGTGCCATGCGACGCCGAGCCGGCGTAGAACAGCGGGAGCGCGACGTTCTCCAGAGCGCTCGCGCGTGCGAGCAGGTTGAAGCTCTGGAACACGAAGCCGAGCCGCTCGCTGCGCAGGCGCGCAAGCTCCGGCTCGGCGAGCCGCGCGACGTCGACGCCGTCGAAGAAGTAGGCGCCGCTGGTGGGCCGGTCGAGGCAGCCGAGAATCGCCATCAGCGTCGATTTGCCCGACCCGGAGGCGCCCATGATGGCGACGAACTCGCCGCGCTCGATGGTGAGATTGACGCCGCGCAGCGCCTGCACCTCGATGTCGCCGACGCGGTAGACCCGTGTGAGCTTCTCGGTGTTGATGATCGGCGCCGGCATGCTGGTCCGCCTTGCCCGGCCTCAGAATCGCAGCCGTGGCGGCGGCGCCGGCCGAGTGGCGGCAGCGTTTTGCTCCGCGGTGATGACCTCGTCCCCTGGCTTCAGGTCGCCGCTCACAATTTCAGTGAAGGTGTCGTCTTCGAGGCCGAGAGCAACCGGAATCGCCATCGGCCGGCCGTCGCGCAGTACCCAGACCTGCGCTTCGCTCCCACCCGTGGCGCTGGACGCTGGATGAGAGCGCAGAGCTTTGTCCGCGCTTTCGGGGGCGCTCGGGACGTAGCGTAGCGCTTGGTTCGGGACGCGAAGCACGTCGGCGCGTTGATCGACGACGATCTGCACGGCAGCCGTCATGCCCGGCTTGAGCGCGAGGTCGGAATTGTCGACGCTGACGACGACATCGTAAGTGACCACGTTCTGCACCGTCTGCGGGGACTGCCGCACCTGGCTCACCTTGCCGCGGAAGGTTCGCTTGGGGAAGGTGTCGACGGTGAAGGTGCCAGGATCGCCGATCTTCACCCCGCCGATATCGCTTTCGCTGACATTGGTGTCGACCTGCATCTTGGTCAGGTCGGTTGCGATGAGGAACAGGGTCGGCGTCTGGAAGCTGGCGGCGACCGTCTGTCCGACCGTGACGTTACGCGAGACGACGACTCCATCCACCGGCGAGACGATGTTCGTATAGTCGAGATTGACCAGCGCGGCGTCGAGCATGGCCTGACGCTGCTGAATGGTCGCCTCGTCGAACATAATTTGCGCCTGCGCCTGCTCGTAGTTGCTCTTGGCGGCGTCGACCGCATCCTGCGACGTCGCATTGGATTGCACCAGACGGGCGGTGCGCTCGTAGCGGACTTTGGTGTAGGTGAGGTTGGCCTTGTCTTTCGCGAGTTGCGCCTGGGCGACCGCGAGGTTCGCCTTGCTCTGGTCGACGATGGTTTGATACGGGCGCGGGTCAATCTTGGCGCAGACCTGTCCCTTCTTCACCACGGTATTGTAGTCGCAATAAAGCTCCTGAATGACGCCGGACACATAGGTGCCGACGATGATCGTGAGTTCCGGATTGACCGTCCCTGTCGCGGTTACCGTGCGGGCGATCGGCCCGCGCGTCACCTCGGCCATGGTGTATTGCGTGGGGCTGCTCGTCCCCCAACTCCACCAGCCGGCGACCGCCGCAACGAGCAGCAGGGTGCCCAGCGCCGCAATGAACCAGTATGTGCGGGTCCTGGTTCTGAGCTTGGCAGGACGAGGAGGGGCTTCCCGAGGAAATTGGACGAGCTTGTCGGGCGTCACCTGGACCGTCTCTGCCGATACGCGTTCGTCCATTCGCCTTTCTCCGACCGACGCCCGGAGCCTCGCCCGAAGGTTCTAGGAGCCCATTGCGTCAAACGCGGGGCGCGGCGCTAGAAACCCACCGCCAGCGAATCGCGCGCGCGAGGGTCAGCCGCGCCGACGATGCCCTTCGGCGTCACCGCGATCGAATGCGCGGACCCGAAGACCGATCCGACCTCCACGTGGTGCCCGCGTTTTTCGAGCGCGCGGACGGTCGCAGCCGGGAGAGTCCGTTCCACCAGCACCTCGTCCGGCCGCCACTGATGATGCACGCGCGGCGCGACGACCGCATCGGCAATCGGCCGCCCGAAATCGATGTTATTGACGATCACCTGCAGCACCGTGCTGATGATGCGGCTGCCCCCGGGCGCGCCGGTGATGAGTTGCGGCTTTCCGTCCTTGAGAACGATGGTTGGCGTCATCGACGACAGCGGCCGCTTGCCCGGCCCCGGCGCGTTCGCGCTGCCCCCGAGCAGTCCGAAAGCGTTCGGGGCGCCCGGCTGGGCGGCAAAGTCGTCGAGCGTGTTGTTGAGCAGAATGCCGGTGCCTTTCGCCACGAGGCCAAGTCCGTAGCTGAGATTGAGCGACGTGGTATTGGCGACCGCGTTGCCGAACTGGTCGATAATCGAAAAATGGGTGGTGTTGCCGCCGCCGAGCCCGGCGCCGAGTGCGCTGCTGTCCGGCCGGATCTCGATGGCCGGGCGTGCGCCATCGGGGGCGATGCCGGCGCGCAGCTCTGCCGCATATTCCTTTGATATGAGGCGCTCGACCGGAACGTCGACGACATCGGCGTCGCCCAAGAACTCGGCGCGGTCGGCGAAGGCGAGCTTCATCGCCTCGATCATCAGATGCAGCGCGGCGGGCGAGCCCGCGCCGAGTTTCTTGAGCGAAAGGCCTTCGAGAATATTGAGCATCTGGATGAGATGGACGCCGCCCGAGGAGGGCGGCGGCATAGAGATGATCTCGTAGCCGCGATAGGTTCCGCGCGCGGGCTCGCGGATGATCGCCTGGTAGTTCTCCAAATCGACGCGGGTCATGCGCCCGCCGGCTTCGCGCACGGTCGATACGATCGCATCGGCCATAGGACCGATATAGAAGGCGCGGGCGCCCTCCCGCCCGATCGCTTCCAGCGAAGAAGCAAGCTCCGGCTGCACGAGCCGGTCTCCTTCCGCCCAGCTCGGGCCGTCCGGCTTGGTAAAGATTGGCGCCGTAGAAGGCCAGCGTTGCAAGCGCGGCGCGGCGAGCAGCAGCGAATCGAGGAGGTCGCCCTCGACCGGAACGCCTTCGCGCGCGAGCTGCACCGCCGGCGCGACCAATTCGGCGAGGGTGAACCGGCCCGAGCCGTACCGCGCGTGGGCAAGCGCCAAGCCCGCGACCGTGCCGGGCACGCCGACCCCGAGCGCGCTGTCGCGCGATTTTTCCGGGTCGGCGTTTCCATCGGCGTCAAGAAACATGTCCGGCGTCGTCGCCGCCGGGGCGGTCTCGCGATAATCGATGGCGACGTTCTCGCCCGTCTCCGCCCGGTGCAGCACCATGAAGCCACCGCCACCGAGATTGCCGGCCCGCGGCAGCGTTACCGCGAGCGCAAAGCCAACCGCAACGGCGGCATCGACCGCATTTCCGCCTTTGGCCAGAATTTCCGCCCCAATCCGGCTTGCTTGTTTCTCCTGCGTGACCACCATGCCATGCTGCGCCACCACCGCCTCGGCGCGCAGCGCATCTGCGCTCCGCGAGACTGGCTTCTCGCGCGCGATCCCCGCGCCCGTAATCACGAGCGCAACTGTCAGGAGAGCAATCGAAGCAATTCCAGCACGCAAGTCCATGGCCGTCTCGCGGAACTCTCGTCAGCTATGTAAGCACCCTCGCTCGGAATCGCTTCCCTAGCGCGACAATCAGGCTAAAGCCCGGCCGCGATGGGCGGCGCTTGGAATTCCGCTTTGCACGCAATGCTAGCGCGCCTGCCTATGGTACTCCGCGTTCGGCCGCATGTCGGTCGCCGAGGCGACCCGGTTGCTCATGTTGAAAAACGCCGCGACGGC
Organism: Rhodoplanes sp.; assembly: GCA_049284695.1. Classification (GTDB taxonomy): domain Bacteria; phylum Pseudomonadota; class Alphaproteobacteria; order Rhizobiales; family Xanthobacteraceae; genus Rhodoplanes. Next base: position 6,240 of record JBAPYK010000184.1, read on the forward strand.
GGCGATGTCCCAGATGTCGCGATCGGTGAAGCCGAGGGCGCGCAGTTTGGCGCGATCCTCTTCATCGACCGTCGAGGGCGCGATCGTCAGCTTGACGGCGAAATCAAGCATTCCGCGCTGACGCGGATCGAGCGAGGCGGCGCGGTAATTGATCGCGATCTGCTCGCCCAGCTCCGGATTGGCGGACAGCGCGCGCACCGCGGCGCCGTGCGCGACCACGCAATAATAGCAGTGGTTCTGCGACGAGACCGCAACCGCGATCATCTCGCGTTCGAGCTTCGTCAGGCCCGACGGCGCGAGCATCAGGTCGTTGTACATGGGGACGAAGGCCTCGAGCTTCGCCATGTCGAAGGCGTAGGCTTCGAGCACATTGGGGACGAAGCCGATCTTCTCGTCGCATTTCTTGAAATAGGCTTCCATCGCCGCGCTCAGTTCCGCGCGCGGAAGATTGAGCGCAGTCACCGGTTCGCGGCCGGCCTCGCGGTCGTGCGCGGCGGAAGCGCGCTTGCCGCCGGTGGATTTTTTGGTCCGTTCGTCCATGGGCGATTTCCTCTCCGATTTGTCCGATTTGCCTTCGGCCATACGGCAGCGAGCGCTGGGGCGCATGGCAAGACCGCAACCGCCGTGAGCGCCGCGCGAAGCGGGCAGGGTGCGCCGCGACGCCCTCGTCAATGCCGGAAATGGCGCATTCCGGTGAACACCATCGCGACGTTATGGTCGTTGGCGGCGTGGATCACTTCGTCGTCGTTGACCGAGCCGCCCGGTTGAATCACGGCGGTCGCGCCGGCGATGACGGTGGCAAGGAGCCCGTCCGCGAAGGGAAAGAACGCGTCCGAGGCGACCACGGAGTCCGTCGTCAGCGGCGCCGGCAGGTCGGCTTCGAGGGCGGCGTCCTCGGCCTTGCGCGCGGCGATGCTCGCGGCGTCGACCCGGCTCATCTGCCCGGCGCCGATGCCGACGGTCGCGCGATTCTTGGCGAAGACGATGGTGTTCGATTTGACGTGCTTGACCACCCGATAGGCAAAGATCAGGTCGGCGAGCTCCGCCTCCGTCGGCGCGCGCTTGGTCACCGTTTCGAGCTTCATGTCGTCGACCACCGCATTATCGCGCGACTGGACCAGCAGGCCGCCGGCGACGGACTTGACCAGAAGGCCGCGCGCGCGGGGGTTGGGCAGCCCGCCGGCGAGCAGCAGGCGCAGGTTCTTCTTCGCCTTGACGATGCCGATCGCTTCCTCGGTCGCGTCGGGGGCGATGATCACTTCGGTGAAGATTTTGGTGATCGCGCGGGCGGCTTCGGCGTCGAGCGTGCGGTTGACGGCGACGACCCCGCCGAAGGCCGAGACCGTGTCGCACAGCAGCGCCTTTTTATAAGCCTCAATGAGACTCGCGCCTTCCGCCACCCCGCACGGATTGGCGTGCTTGATGATGGCGCAGGCCGCGGTGCGCCGTGGATCGAATTCGGCGACGCATTCATAGGCGGCGTCGGTGTCGTTGATGTTGTTGTAGGAGAGCTGCTTGCCTTGCAGCTGGCGTGCGGTCGCGACCCCGAAGCGCGCCTCGGAGGTTCGATAAAAGGTGGCGGCCTGATGCGGGTTTTCGCCATAGCGCAGCGCTTCGATCAGCTGCCCGCCGAAGGCCCGATACGGAGGCGCAAGATCGTCGAGCTTTTCGTCGAGCCAGTTCGAGATCGCAGCGTCGTAGACGGCGGTGCGCGCAAACGCTTTCGCGGCGAGGCGTTGACGCAAAGCGAGGCTCGTGGCGCCTTTGTGCGCCGCCATCTCGGTGAGCACGGTGCCATAGTCCTGCGGATCGATGACCACCGTCACATCGGCGTGGTTCTTGGCCGCAGCGCGCACCATGGCCGGGCCGCCGATATCGATATTTTCGATGCAGGCGGCGTAGTCGGCGCCGCGCGCGACCGTGGCCTCGAACGGGTACAGGTTGACGACCAGAAGGTCGATCGGAGCGATGCCGTGCGCTTCCGCCGCTTCCCGGTGGGCGTCGTCGTCGCGCACCGCGAGCAGGCCGCCATGCACCTTGGGGTGCAGGGTCTTCACCCGTCCGCCCATCACCTCGGGAAACCCGGTCAGGTCGGAGACGTCGCGCACGTTCAGTCCGATATCGGCGAGCGCCGCCTTGGTCCCGCCGGTGGAGATCAGCTCGACGCCGCGGCTCGCGAGCTGGCGGGCAAAATCGGGGAGTCCGGACTTGTCCGAAACGGAAAGGAGCGCACGGCGAATAGGGCGCAAATGCTCGGTCATTGATCTAGTCGATATGTGATCCAGAAAGAGCTTGTATCATGAGACTCCAATAGTCGTTTGGCTAGCGGCAAAGCCGGTGTTTCCCGAACTAAGCCCGGCCGGCCCGAGGATCGTCCCATGGCTTTCAAGGATATTTTGCTCCAGCTCGCCAGCTACCCGGAACCGACGCCGGTTACGGCCGTGGATCAGGCGGTCGCCTTCGCGGAAGCGTCGGGCGCCCGCGTCACGGCGCTCGCCTTCGAAATCGTCGTCAACGTGCCCGGCACCGTGCTCGCGCCGGCGCTGCTTGACGTCAAAGGG
>JBAPYK010000185.1:0-7146 GCA_049284695.1 Rhodoplanes sp.
ATCGAAATCGACCTCGTAAACGACCAGGTTCGGCCGCTCCTTTTCGATGGCCCGGATGACCGGCTCCTGTTTCTTGCAGGTTGGGCACCAGGGGGCGGTGACGTTGATCAGCACGGTCTTGCCGGCCGCCTGCGCTTCGTTGAAAGATTTTTCGTCATATGGTTGTGCGGCGTTGACGGCTGATCCTAACGAAAGGACGACGGCAAGGCCGACCAAGAGCCTCATCGCCAGCTTGAGCATGGACTGCACTCCGTGTGAGCGAGGCAAGAAACCGGGCGACTTCCGCCGCTACGGAGTTCGCTGCGGGAAAGGTGAACGTTACAGCAAGAGAGGTTATTCGGCCCTCTCTTTCGCGCCACGCCGCGAAGCAGCTCGTCAGGCGCGGACGAAGCGGTGCGCTTGGATCGAGTAGGCGGTTGAATGCACGTGAATGGGCTTGCGCCGCAGAACCAAGCCGCGCCATAGACGTAGCCGTCATTTGATTGCACGACGATGAACATTCTTCTTCTCGGCTCCGGCGGACGCGAGCATGCGCTCGCCTGGAAAATGGCGGCGAGCCCGCTCACCGACCAGCTCTATTGCGCGCCGGGAAATGCCGGCATCGCGCGCGAGGCGACCTGCGTCGCGCTCAATCCCGCCGATCACGCAGCCGTCGTTGCGTTCTGCAAATCGCATGCGATCGACCTCGTGGTCGTTGGTCCGGAAGCGCCGCTGGTCGCCGGCATCGTCGACGATCTCGAAGCGGCGGGGATCAAGGCTTTCGGTCCGAGCAAGGCGGCGGCGCGCCTCGAAGGCTCCAAGGGATTCGCCAAAGATCTCTGCCGCGCGCACAACATTCCGACCGCCGCCTACGAGCGCTTCGCGCAAGCCGCGCCGGCCAAAGCCTATGCGCGCGCACGCGGCGCCCCCATCGTCGTCAAGGCGGACGGCCTCGCCGCCGGCAAAGGAGTCATCGTCGCGACGACGGTCGCCGAGGCGGAGGCCGCGATCGACATGATTCTCGGCGGCGGCTTGGGCGCGGCCGGCGCGGAACTCGTCGTCGAGGACTTCCTCGAGGGCGAGGAAGCCTCGTTCTTCGCCCTGTGTGACGGCGAGACGGCGCTCCCCCTCGCCTCCGCCCAGGATCACAAACGCGTTTTCGACAGCGATACCGGCCCTAACACCGGCGGCATGGGCGCGTATTCGCCGGCTCCGGTGATGACCGAGGAGATGACGCAGCGCACGCTGGACGAGATCGTGCGGCCGACCCTGCGCGCGATGAAGGAGTTGGGCGCGCCGTTCAAGGGCGTGCTGTTCGCCGGGTTGATGATCACGCGCGCCGGCCCGCAACTCATCGAATACAATATTCGATTTGGCGATCCGGAATGTCAGCCGCTCATGCTGCGCCTCAAGTCCGATCTCGTACCCGCGCTCATGGCCGCACGCGACGGCATGCTGAAGAATTTCGATCTGCGCTGGCACGATGACGCCGCTCTGACCGTCGTGATGGCGACGAAAGGTTATCCCGGCGACTATGCCAAAGGCTCGGTCATCGACGGCTTGGCAGAAGCCGCCGCAGTCGAGGGAGTGGAGATTTTCCACGCCGGCACCGCGATCGGCGCGGACGGCCGTGTGATCGCGAATGGCGGGCGGGTGCTCGGCGTCTCCGCGATCGGCAGGACGGTCGCCGACGCGCAAGCGCGCGCCTACGCGGCGGTCGACGAGATCCGCTGGCCGGAGGGATTTTGCCGGCGCGATATCGGTTGGCGCGCGGTCGCGCGGGAGACCGTCCGAATGCGCTGATCGATGCAATCGCTTTCTGGTCTTGGCTCCAATCAACCCGCTGCTGTAAAGCATCTCCCCCATGCCCGATCTTGCCGACCTCTATCCCGGCTTTGCCGCCCATTGGATCGACACCTCGGCGGGGAGGATTTTCGCCCGCGCAGGCGGGGAGGGTCCGCCGCTCCTGCTGCTGCACGGCTACCCGCAAACCAATGTGATCTGGCACAAGGTCGCGCCGGTATTGGCGCAACATTTCACCCTTATCATTCCCGACCTGCCCGGCTACGGCTGGTCGGCGGCGCCGCGCGCGGGGCCGGATCATGCGCCCTACACCAAGCGGGCGATGGCGCTGGCGATGATCGATTTGATGGAAGCGCTGGGATTTGCGCATTTTGCGCTTGCCGGCCATGACCGCGGCGGGCGCGTCGGCTATCGCCTGGCGCTCGATCATCCCGGCCGGCTGGCGAGGCTTGCCGTGCTCGACATCGTCCCGACCTATGCGATGTGGCACGGCATGGATCGCGCGCTCGCCTACAAGGTCTGGCACTGGACCTTTCTCGCGCTGCCCGCGCCGTTCCCGGAAACGCTGATCGGCAAGGACCCGGTCTATTATCTCGACTGGAAGATCGCGAGCTGGACCAAGAGCAAGGACCTTTCGGCGTTCGATCCGCGCGCGCTCCTGCACTACCGCGCCTTCTTCCAGGATCCGTTGCGCATCCACGCCACCTGCGAGGACTATCGCGCCGGGCGCACGACCGACCTTGCCCTCGACGAGGCCGACCGCGCGGCGGGCAGATTGATCGACTGCCCCGTGCTCGCGCTGTGGGGCGCAGCCGGCATTCCGAGCGAGAGCGGCCCGCTCGCGGTTTGGCGCGAGTGGGCGAAAGACGTGCGGGGGATGGCGATCGATTCCGGGCACTTCCCCTGCGAAGAAAACCCCGAACTGACGGCGAAGGCGCTGATAGAGTTCTTCGCGGAACCATCATGAAGACCCTTGCAGTCGCGCTCGGGGCCGGTGGCGCGCGCGGACTGGCGCATATCGCCGTGATCGAGGCGATCGACGAGCTCGGCGTCAAGCCGGTTGCGATTGCAGGTTCATCGATCGGTTCGGTGATCGGCGCCGCCTATGCGTCCGGCATGAGCGGCAAGGCCATCCGGCGGCACGTCATCCGCATCGTGCATGACCGCGCCGACCTGATCCGCCGCCTGCTCGGCGCCCGCGCTTCGCCGTGGTCGAGCTTTCTGCGCCGGCCGCTCGGGCAGAACCCTATTCTGCTCGACGGCGACCGGCTGTGCACGGCGTTTCTGCCCGACGAGGTGCCGGACGATTTCGCCAAGCTGCCCATTCCGCTGCTGCTCGTCGCCAGCGACCTGTTCACCCGCGAGGAGGTCGTGTTCACCGAGGGTCCGCTGCGCCCGGCGGTCGCCGCCTCCATGGCCATCCCCGGCCTGGTGCGGCCGGTGGAGTACGGCGGCCGCGTGCTGGTCGACGGCGCCGCAGTCGATCCCCTGCCCTTCAGCCACCTCGCCGGTCGCGCCGACATTGTGCTGGCGGTCGATTGCGCGGCGGGACCGCGCAGCGCGGGCGACGTGCCCGATCCGTGGGACACCGTGTTCGCCACCATTTCCATGATGGGCCAGACCATCGTCGCCGAAAAGCTCAAGACGCGCGCGCCCGATCTTCTGATCCGGCCGCATGTCGCCGCGTTCCGCATGCTCGAATTCCTCAAGGCGAGCGCCATCATCCGCGCGGGCGAGCGCATCAAGGAAGAGGTGAAAGAGGAACTCGCCGCCCTGCTCGGAAAGTGAATCTCCATCGCCCGCCCGCGAGTGCGGCAACCATCACCGCCGCGCGCGGAAAAAGTCCTTAAGCAGCGCCGACGCCTCCGCTTCACCGATGCCGCCATAAACGTCGGGACGGTGGTGGCAGGTGGGCGACGCAAAAAAACGCACGCCGCTCTCGACCGCGCCGCCCTTCGGATCGGCTGCGCCGTAATAGAGCCGGCGGATGCGCGCAAACGACATCGCCGCGGCGCACATCGCGCAAGGTTCGAGCGTGACATAGAGATCGCAGTCGATAAGGCGCTCGGAACCGAGCGCGGCGCTTGCCGCGCGGATGGCGAGCATTTCCGCGTGCGCGGTCGGGTCACGGTCGGCGAGCGTGCGATTGCCGGCGCCCGCGATCGCCGCGCCGTCACGGACGATGACGCAGCCGATCGGCGCCTCGCCCGCCGCGGCCGCGGCGCGCGCCTCGTCGAGCGCCATGTCCATGAACGATCGTTGCATCGCGCTCCCGCCCCGCGCAGAAGTCTGCTATCAACCCTGCGCCCCGTCCTTACAGCAAGCGCCCGCCATGTCGCGAAAAAATCCGCACGCCGAAGCGCCCCGCGCCGCGCGCCCGCGCGACGCGCAGATGGGTGAGCGCATCGCCAAGGTGATCGCGCGCGCCGGACTGTGCTCGCGCCGCGAGGCGGAGGCCTGGATTGCGGCGGGCCGCGTCGCCATCAACGGCGCAGTCATCGCTTCCCCCGCTGTAACCGTCACCGCGCAAGACCGTATCGATGTTGACGGCCAACCGCTGCCGCAGCGCGAGCGCACGCGGCTGTTCCTTTACTACAAGCCGGTCGGGCTGGTGACCACGACCATCGATCCGGAAGGCCGTCCCACCATCTTTGCGGCGTTGCCTCAGACCCTGCCGCGGCTCGTCAGCGTCGGCCGGCTCGACATCAATACGGAAGGGCTGCTGCTGCTTACCAACGACGGCGGACTCGCGCGCGTGCTCGAACTGCCGGCGACCGGGTGGCTGCGGCGCTACCGCGTGCGCGCCCATGGCCAGATCGATCAGGCCGCGCTCGACCGGCTGCGCGAGGGCGTCACGATCGATGGCGTTCACTACGGCCCGATCGAGGCCACGCTTGATCGCGCGCAGGGCGCCAATGTGTGGCTCACCATGGCGATCCGCGAAGGCAAGAACCGCGAGGTGCGTAACGTGGTCGAGTCGCTCGGGCTGCAGGCGAACCGGTTGATCCGCGTCTCGTTCGGCCCGTTCCAGCTCGGCGACATGCGCGAAGGCGAGGCCGTCGAAATCAAGACGCGGATTTTGCGCGACCAGCTCGGCGAACGCATCGCCGCCGAGGCGGGCTGCGACTTCTCCGCGCCCGTCGTCGTCCGCGCCGCGGAGAAACCGGGCGCGCGTCCCGCTCCCAACGTCCGCGCGGAAAGAACGCCGCGCCAGCAGCAAGAGCGCTCAGGTCCGCGCCCTGCGCACGATCGCCCCGGGCGTGATCGCCCCCCGCGCGACGGCAAGACACGCCCCGCTCATCGCGACGGCGAGAAGCGTCCGCACCGCCGCGGCGACCGGGAGCGCGCGGGCGATGACGTTCGCGAAAAGCCGCAGGGACGTCCGCGGCGCGGCCATGCCTGGCGCGCCGAGGATGCCCCGCTCGGGCGGCATTACCGCGGCGCGGGCAGCAAGACGCGACAGCGCACCGAAGAGCCGGCGGGTCCGAAGCGCGCCGGCCTCATCGCCGACCGCCAGGGCCGCCGCATTCTGGTCGAGCGCTTCGGCGACAAGCCGGCGGCTCCGATCGGAAAACCACAGTACAAGCCACGGCGCGCTACCCCCCTCCCCACCCCTCCCCCTCAAGGGGGGAGGGAGATGGAAGGACAAGCGCGCCGACATAGCGGCAAGCCGCAGGGTCGAGATAACCGCCAGCGGCTTGATCATGCAGGTGGCAAGCCACGACGAGGCCGGCCGGAGCCGCGCGACCGGCCCCGCGGGTCGGGGCCGCGACCCTCCCGGCCGAAACCGCGCTAAGTCAGCGCCTGGACTGCATCGCGGCCGCTCTCTGGCTCTTTGCAGCGACGCGTGGTCTTATCGAAAAAGTCTGCAACCTTTCGGGATGGCCTGATGCGTATCGTCGGCGGGCGCTTTCGCGGACGCAGGCTTGCCGCGCCGCGCTCACAAGCGATCCGCCCGACCAGCGATCGCCTGCGCGAGGCGCTGTTCAACATTCTCGCCCATGCCTATGAGGCGCCGCTTGCCGGCGCGCGCGTGCTCGACCTGTTCGCCGGCACGGGTGCGCTCGGGCTGGAAGCGTTGTCGCGGGGCGCGGCTTTCGCGCTGTTTGTCGACCACGGCGCGGAAGCGCGCGCGTTGATCCGGCAGAATGTTGCGACCCTCGGACTCGGCGGCGCAACGCGCATCTATCGCCGCGACGCGACCAAGCTCGGCCCCGTGCATCCGCTTGCGCCGTTTTCGCTCGCCTTCCTCGATCCGCCCTATGGCAAGGGGCTTGCGGAACAGGCGCTCGCTTCCGCGCGCGACGGCGCGTGGTTTGCGCCCGACGCGCTGGTGGTGGTCGAAGAGTCGGCGCAGTCCGGCTTCAAGCCGCCCGAAGGATTCCAGGAACTCGACCGCCGCCGTTACGACGATACGGAATTTGTATTCCTGCGGCTTGCGTAATCGGAACTGCGTTCGACCCTCGCATCGTCATTGCCGGGCCGCGCCGCAGGCGCGCGACCCGGCAATCCATCGGAACGTAAGAGCGCGCGACACGTCAGCATGGACCGCCGGGTCAAGCCCGGCGGCGACGACGCGGAGGTTCGACTGCTACTTCCGCCCGAACAGCCGCTCGATGTCGGACAGCTTCAATTCGACATAGGTCGGCCGGCCGTGGTTGCACTGGCCGGCGTTGGGGGTTTCTTCCATCTCGCGCAAGAGCGCGTTCATCTCCTCCGGCCGGAGCCTGCGGCCGGCGCGGACCGAGCCGTGACAGGCCATGGTGGCGGCGACCATGAGCAGCCTGCGTTCGAGCGGCAGCGCCTCATCCCATTCGGCCATGTGTTCGGCAAGATCGCGCACCAGCGCTTGCGCATCGACCTGGCCGAGCAGCGCCGGCGTCTCGCGCACCGCGACCGCGCCGGGACCGAACGATTCGATGATAAGCCCATAGCGCGCGAGCTCGTCCGCGCGGGCGAGCAGGCGAGCGACATCCGCCTCGTCGAGTTCGACGATTTCCGGGATGAGCAAGGCCTGGCGCGCGATTCCGCTCGCCGACAGCTGAGCCTTCATGCGCTCATAGACGATGCGCTCATGCGCGGCGTGCTGATCGACGATGACGACGCCGTCGCGAGTCTGCGCGACGATATAGGTCTCGTGCAGTTGCGCGCGCGCCGCCCCTAATGGGCGGTCGAGCGCTTCGACCGCGGCTTCGGCTGGCTGAACGCTGGCGTCAGCCGACGGCGCGCCGACATCGAAGGCCGCCTGCGCCGCTTCGGCGAAATGCGGGGCAAGCGTATCGAGCGCGGTCGCGCCCGCGGTTGCGAGCGCCGCCGCGGCCGCGGAGAGATTGGGCCGCGCCGGCGAACGCCGCCAGTCCCACC
>JBAPYK010000186.1:0-2185 GCA_049284695.1 Rhodoplanes sp.
TTTCGCTGCTATTTGTTCAAGTTTCGTTTCCATGGTCAGCTGATCTTCTCTTTGAATAGAAGGCCGTATCTCCCATTGAATGGAGCCCATGTTGCCCAAGAACAATTCACCTGCCGCTGACCGCTTCCCCATGTGGCCGGCTCTCCCGTCCTCGGAGTACTATCAGTCAGTATGACTTCCATTCGGTCGTCAGGCCTCCCTCACCTTGCCGGCTTGTCGGGCCTTACAAACTTTCGCTTGAACCGAATGGATCTCCCTTGTTCACGTTGTTCCCTTTGGTTGCATGCTGGCGGTACGAACCCCGGGAGCACCGCGTGCCACTCGCTCTGTTGCGCGGCCTGCGATTCCGCCTTCCCCTTTGAGAGACAGGGTCGGCTACTCCGATCACGTTCGATTTCGGGGCTATTTTCCCGTTCACTTTATTCCGGCCTACAACCTCCCTGTCTACGCTTCGCGGTGGCCGTTACCGGACACCACGCAAGACTCGGTACGCGGCTGCTCGCTAGGCTTTACCGCGGCCGCCATCTCAGGCGACGGAGATCAACGCACTTGCAAGGCGCAACCCTCACAGATCCGGACGTGCCAATTTCCAGCATCCGGTTCCTCACGGGAGAGCTTTGCTCGCGGTGGCGTACAGGCGATGGACGATCCGGGCGGGCGGTAGAGGGTGGCGCTTGAGGATCGCATTGAGACGGCTCCATTGGAACCCGCCCTGGCGATCCCGTCGCGACAACCATTTCCTCCAGACCACCACGACCTGACAGGCGAACCATCGTATGCGTCGAGAGTTGCCCGATATGCCGTAGTAGGCATTTGTCTTCGACCCTTTGGACATCGGCATCGGACAAAATAGAGAGGTCGGAACCTTTTGGGAAGTACTGCCTGAAGAGGCCGTTATTGATCAGTACAAAAGTATCTAGACACTCAGGCGGCATATTTGAGGGAGGGTTTCTGGAAGAAAGACCGTATTTTTTCGGGGTTGCGCTGCAAGGAGAGCATCGATGATTTCACCTTGCTCCTGAAATCAGTGAGACTGGCGATGGAGGCCCGCCCGACGGTGTCGGCCTTGAGATGCTTCCAGACCAGTTCGTCAGGGTTTCTATCCGGGGAATACGGCGGCAGATAGAAAAGCCGCAGCGCTCCGCCAAGGCCGGCAACGAACGCCTTGGTCTTCTTCGCGACATGCGCGGGCCCGCGGTCGACAATCAGAAAAATCTTGCTCCTGGAGCCGAGCATGAGCCGCTTCAGAAACTCGATGAAGACATCGGCATTGACGCCGCCTTTTTCTTTGATCATGAACCGCATGTGGCCGCGCGCCGTGACGGCCGAGATCAGGCTCATACGGTAACGCGCTCCCGTGCTTGATACGACGGGGGTCTCTCCTTTCTTGCCCCAAGTGCGACCGCAATGATGATCCGAGCGCATATGCGCGGCGTCGCCGAAGTAAATCTCGGCTTTTTCCCGCCGCGCAAGCGCTCTGATCCTCGGATATTCCCGCCTTAGCCATTGCTGTACCAGCGACTCGTCGCGTTCCAACGCGCGCTGCAGCGGCTTCTGGCAGGTGATGCCGAGCTGCGCCAAAAGCCGCCCCACCGAGACCAGGCTCAGTGAGATGTTGAACTTGTCCTTGATCAGAGCGGCCACCATCTCCCGCGTCCACAATGCAAATGGGAACTTGAGCTGCAACGGGTTCTTTTGGGTCACCGTGTTGTAAATCCACTGCAGCTTCTTCCCATCGAGTTTCGGCGGACGCCCGAACAGCGGCTTGGCTTTCAACGCTCCCCATCCCCCACGTCGATACTGCGCCAGCCAGCTATAGATGGTAGAACGATTGATACCGAGAACGTGCGCAACAACCTCCGGGTCTTCGCCGTCCTGAACACTGCGCACCGCACGCTCACGCATTGCTTCCAACGTCGCGTGATCGAGTTGTCGCGCATCATTCCTTCTCATGACAAACGTGAGTCATATTCGCCTCACCCTGTCAAGAAAAGTCTACCTACTTATGTACTAATTAATAAGCTTCGCATGAAAACGTACGTAGAAACACAGTTGCGGCGTAGTTCCGCATTTGAACAAGATCATGCCAAAGCCCGCATGAGGCGACCGAAAAAACAGTAAAGACGCGCGATCAAGCGCGCCCCTAGCACGGGGTTGAGAGAATGCGACGACCGCTATTCAGCGC
>JBAPYK010000187.1:0-49284 GCA_049284695.1 Rhodoplanes sp.
GCTTTGCGCATCAGCGCCGGCAAGACATGACCCGTGTTGAGATCGAAATTGTCGCCGGGACCGTAAAGATTGGTCGGCATAACGGAGATGAAATCGCAGCCGTACTGCTGTCGATAGGCCTGCGCCAGCTTGATGCCAGCGATCTTGGCGATCGCATACCATTCATTCGTCGGTTCGAGTGCGCCGGTCAGAAGCGACTCCTCGCGGAGCGGCTGCGGCGCGAGCTTTGGATAGATGCATGACGAGCCGAGAAAAACCAGCTTTTCGACCCCTGTACGGCAGGCAGCTTCGACGAGGTTCGCTTCGATCATTAGATTGTCGTACAGGAATTCCGCCGGGCGTGTCGCGTTGGCGAGAATGCCGCCGACCTTTGCGGCGGCGACGAACACCGCGTGCGGGCGCTCTTGCGCCATCCACGCCTCGGTCTCGCTCTGACGTCTCAGATCGATGGCCTTGCGGTCGACGGTCAAGATCTCGCAGTCTTCGCTGGCCAATCTACGAACGATAGCCGAACCGACCATGCCGCGATGCCCGGCCACGAAGACGCGCTTGCCGGCCATTGGATAGAGGACGGCGGTCACTCCGCCGCCTCGCGAGGTTGGCGCTCCTGACCCTCGCGTTTCATCGTCACAAGATCGGCGGCCACCATTTCTTGAACCAATTCGTGGAAGGTCGTCGTGTGGCGCCAGCCGAGCCGTGCCCGCGCCTTGCTCGGATCGCCAAGGAGGAAATCGACTTCGGTTGGACGAAAATAGCGGGAATCGACTTCAACGAGAACCCGGCCGGTCTTGGCATCGAGCCCTTTCTCATCGAGCCCTTTGTCGACCCATTTGATCGCGCGGCCGACCTCGGCGAATGCGAGTTCGACGAACTCACGCACGGAGTGGGATTCGCCTGTTGCGAGCACGTAATCGTCCGGCTGTTCCTGCTGGACGATCCGCCACATGGCCTCGGCATAGTCACGGGCATGGCCCCAGTCGCGCTTTGCGTCGAGATTGCCGAGATAAAGCTTGCTTTGGAAACCGAGCTCAATCGCCGCCACCGCCCGGGTAATCTTGCGGGTGACGAACGTTTCACCGCGGATCGGGCTCTCGTGATTGAACATTATTCCGTTTGACGCATGCATCCCATATGCCTCACGGTAGTTCACCGTGATCCAATAGGCATAAAGCTTGGCTGCCGCGTAGGGGCTGCGCGGATAGAATGGCGTCGTCTCGCGCTGCGGGCTCTCTTGCACAAGGCCAAAAAGTTCGGAGGTCGAGGCCTGATAAAAGCGCGTCGTCTTTTCCAAGCCAAGAATGCGCAACGCCTCAATCAGCCGCAGCGTGCCCGATCGCGTCGGCGTTCGCCGTATATTCTGGCGTTTCGAACGACACCTTGACGCGACTCTGTGCTGCGAGGTTGTAGATTTCATCGGGCTGTGTCTGCTGCACGATGCGGATCAGGTTCGTCGAGTCGGTAAGGTCGCCGTAATGGGTGAGGAAACGCAGGTTCTGCTCATGCGGATCTTGGTAAAGATGTTCGAGCCGGCCGGAGTTAAACGACGAGGAACGCCGGCGCAGGCCGTGCACCATGTAGCCTTTCGATATGAGCAGCCCAGCTAAGTGGGCGCCGTCTTGTCCCGTGACGCCGGTAATGAGTGCGACCTTTTGGGCCATATGCGCTCGCCAACCCCCTCTTCGACGCGATGTCACCCCGCCGCTACCGGGATGTTCACCTGTCTGGACGCTCCGGCCGCCCGCACCTACGCACAACCTCTAGTCTAGACTTGTTATGCGTGAACAGTCTTCACATGGCAAGAACATGGTTTCGGCACACGCGGTTGTCGCAGGTGAGGAATATCCTCTTTACCGCTCCCTCACTCCGGCCATGTGCCATTGGCGGCGAGCGCTTCGCCCGCGAGATAGAGCGAGCCGGTAATTATAATGCGCGGCGCAGGCGCGAGGCCGAGCCTGCCGATTCCCGCAAGCGCCGCCGCCAGGCCATCGCTCGCATCCGCGGGAATGCCGATCTCGCGCGCGATCCCCGCAAGCGCTTCGGGAGGCAACGCCTTTTCCTGATGCATGGGAACCGCGATCAGTCGGCGCGCGAGGCCGACGAAATTACGCAAAAAACCCGCAGCGTCCTTGGTCTGCAACATTCCCACGACCAGAATAAGCGGACGTGAGACACGCTCTTCGAGATCGGCGAGCGCGGCGGCCACGATCCGTCCGGCGTCCGCATTGTGTCCGCCATCGATCCACAGTTCGCTCCCCGCAGGCGTGAGCGTGACCAGCCTGCCGGCCGCGAGTCGCTGCATGCGCGCCGGCCACTCGGCTTTCACCAGACCTTCTTCGTAGGCTTTGATCGGCAGTCCGAATCCGGCCACGCGCAAGGTTGCGATCGCCGCGCCGGCATTGTCGAATTGGTGCCGGCCGAACAGGCGTGGCGCCGGCAGGTCGAGCAATCCGCCCACATCTTGATAGACCAAGCGGCCGCGTTCCTCGCCGGCGATCCAGTCTTGCCCGGCGACGTGCAGCAACGCTCCGACTTGTTCTCCGCGCGCAAGAATTGGCGCGAGCGCGTTTTCGCTCTGCCGGCCGATGATCGTCGGCGTATCGGGCTTGATGATCCCCGCCTTCTCAGTCGCGATCAACTCGATGGCGCCGCCGAGAAAATCCATGTGGTCCATCGACACCGAGGTGATGACGCTCGCGAGCGGCTGATCGATCACATTGGTGGCGTCGAGGCGGCCGCCAAGTCCCACTTCGAGCAGCACCACGTCGGCGAGATGACGGGAAAACAGGAGAAACGCGGCGGCGGTCTCGATCTCAAACACCGTGATCAGCGCTGCGCCGTTCTTGCGCTCGCAGAATTCGAGCGCCTCGGCGAGTTCGCCATCTTCGACCAGCACGCCGCCGCCGGGACGACCAAGCCGGAAGCGCTCATTGATGCGAACGAGATTGGGCGAGGTGTAGACATGGACGCTCCGGCCCGCGGCTTCGAGCATCGCGCGCATGAAGGCGATGGTCGAGCCTTTGCCGTTCGTTCCCCCGACATGAATCACCGGCGGCAGCCGCTTCTGCGGATGATCGAGCGCGGCGAGAATGCGCCACATGCGATCAAGCGAAAGATCGATGCGTTTGGGATGGAGCGCGAGAAGCCGAGCGAGGATCGACCCGATGGGCGCCGCCGGCAGCGCGGTCATTGCAGAAGTCTCGGTCGCAAATTCCCTTCCCACCTGTCGGGAGGCGCGCGATATGACGCGGCATGGCGGACGCCGCGCATCGACTCTCCGACTTGATCACGCGCGGCGGTCACGTCTGGAATGCCGGTTGCGCGTTGCGCGAAGGCGGCGGCCCCTTGGTGAGCAAGCGGCACAGCCGCGCCAATGTCGCGCGCATCTCCTGGCGTGGCACCACCATGTCGATCATGCCGTGCGCCTTGAGATATTCCGCTCTTTGGAACCCCTCCGGCAGGCGCTCGCGAATGGTCTGCTCGATCACGCGCGGGCCGGCAAAACCGATCAACGCGCCCGGCTCCGCGATATGAATATCGCCCAGCATCGCGTAGGAGGCGGTCACGCCTCCCGTGGTCGGGTTTGTCAGTACGACGATATAGGGCTTGCGCTGCTCGCGCAGCCGCTCGATCGCGACCGTCGTCCGCGGCATCTGCATCAGCGCGAAAATGCCTTCCTGCATGCGGGCGCCGCCCGAGGCCACGAACAAGACGAACGGCGTGCCTTTTTCGATCGCGGTCTCCGCGCCTTTGATTACCGCTTCGCCCGCCGCCATGCCGAGCGAGCCGCCCATGAAGTCGAAATCCTGGACGCCGATCACGACGGGCTGGCCTTCGAGCTTGCCGAGGCCGAGCTTGATCGCATCGGCGAGGCCCGTTTTGGCGCGGGCGTCTCTGAGGCGATCGGAATAACGGCGTTCATCGCGGAACTTGAGCGGGTCGACGGGCACCGACGGCACGCCGATGTCGAGCCAGGTCGCGCCGTCGAACACCGACTTGAGGCGCGCGGTGGCGCCCATCCGCATATGGTAATTCGAGCCGGGAATGACGAACTGGTTCGCCTCCACGTCCTTGTAGAAGACGAGCTGACCGGTTTCGGGACACTTGATCCAAAGGTTTTCCGGCAGGTCGCGCCGGTTGAGGAAATTACGGATTTTCGGCCGAACGACGTTGGAGATCCAGTTCATGGCTCGGTTCTTTCCACTCGCTCCTCGGCTGCTCCGATCCCGGGCCAACCGCCAATGACTAGAGGGAGAATCATCGGCGCGAGCGCGCCGTCAAGCATGGCCGGCTTCGCTCGACAACATGCCGAGATCGATGCCGATCTTCTTCAGCGCCTTTTCGTACTTGCTGTCGATGTCGGCGCCGAAAATCAGCTCGAGATCGGCGGTGCAGTGCAACCAGCCATTGGCTTGAATTTCGCTTTCGAGCTGGCCCGGCGCCCATCCCGCATAGCCGAGCGCAAGCACCGCGCTGAGCGGGCCGTTGCCGCGTGCGATCGCCTTGAGAATATCGAGCGTCGCGGTGAGGCAAATGCCATCGTCGATGGGAAGGGTCGAGTTCTCGATGAAAAAATCGCTTGAATGCAGTACGAAGCCGCGCCCGGTCTCGACCGGGCCGCCGCGCAGGACCGGCACCGAGCCCGCCCGCGGCGGCAACATGATCAGGTCGGCCGCCGGGATGACCTCGAGCTGCACCAACAGGTCCGCGAAATTGATGTTGGCCGCCGGGTGATTGACGATGATCCCCATCGCGCCTTCGGAGGAATGGGCGCACACATAAATCAGGCTGCGCGCAAAGCGCTCGTCGCGCATGCTGGGCATGGCGATCAGCATTTGTCCGTCGAGATAGCCCCGCTTGGGCGGACTATCTCCCGAGGATTTCCTGGTTATTCTCATCAGCGCAAGGTTACCCCGATCCGGTCGCGTTCGGCAACGCATGTGTCCGCGAGCAACGCCTCGCTCACGACCATTTCAGTAGCAACCCCCGGGTTGCGTCGATAAACGATCTCCCATGATTGCACCAGGATTGCGGCGGCGTGTCGTCCTTGCTTGCCTCGTCGCGTCTATGTCCGCCCCATTCATTGGCTTGGCTCGGTCGCACGCGGCCGACACATCCGGCTGGGTCGGCAATTCGCGCTCGGCGCTTCGCCTCATTGCGGGAACGCCGGCGAACGGCCAAGGTCTCCTGCGCGCCGGTATTGAAATAAGGCTCGCGCCGGGCTGGAAGACCTATTGGCGCTACCCGGGGGATTCGGGCATCGCGGCTCGATTCGATTTTGCCCGATCGACGAACGTCAAGTCGGTCGAGGTCGCATGGCCGGCGCCGCACGCCTGGCGAGACGACGCGGGGACCTCGATCGGGTACAAGGACAATGTCCTATTGCCCCTTCGCGTGGTCCCGCAGAACCCGACGCAGCCGGTCGGGCTCGCGCTCGCTTTCGACTACGCGATTTGCGAGCGCGTCTGCGTTCCCGAGTCCGGCAGCACGGAATTGCAGCTCTCGGCCTCCACGCCGGAGCATGACGCCGCGCTCGCGGCGGCGGAGTCGCGCGTGCCGAAGCGAAGCGTGGTCGGCGCTAGCACCGGCCTGGCGATCCGCGCCGTCAAGCGCGACGGCGCATGGCCGCACCCGCGCATCGTGGTCGACGTGGCGGCGCCTGCGGGCGAAAGCGTCGATCTGTTCGCCGAAGGACCGACCCCAGATTGGGCCTTGCCGTTGCCCGAATCGGCCGGCGAAGCGCGCGACGGCATACGCCGATTCACCTTCGATATCGACGGCGTGCCGCCGGGAGTCGATCCAAAGGGGGCGACGCTGAAACTCACCGCGGTCGCCGGCGCGGATGCGGTCGAAGTCCCTTACCGTCTCGACTAGTTCACCGGGCGCGCGCTAGGGTGGCGCCGGCGCAGGTTCATCTTCGGCCCCAATGGACCCGTTGATTCGCATACCGGACGTCTCAAGCAGGTTATTCGCGAACAAGGATCACATTCATGTCCATCAAAGTCGGCGATCGCATTCCCGAGGCAAAATTCCGTGTCATGAGCGAGGGCGGACCGGCCTGGAAAACGACCGACGAGGTCTTTAAAGGCAAGAAAGTGGTGCTGTTCGCCGTGCCCGGCGCCTTTACGCCCACGTGCCACATCAACCACCTTCCCGGGTTCCTCAAGAACGCCGACGCGATCAAGGCGAAGGGCGTCGACACGATCGCCGTCACCGGCGTGAACGACGTGTTCGTCATGGATGCCTGGAAGAAGGCGACCGGCGCTGAGGGAAAAATCGAGTTCCTCGCCGACGGCAACGGCGATTTCGCCAAAGCGATCGACCTCGCGCTCGACGCCAGCGGCGCCGGCCTCGGGCTGCGTTCGCGACGCTATGCCATGCTGGTCGAGGACGGGGTGGTCAAAAAGCTCAGCGTCGAGAGCGAGCCGGGAAAGGCCGAGGTTTCGAGCGCCGAGAACCTGCTAAAGCAGATGTAGACTTGCCGGCGCGGAATGCCGCATCCGCCGCGCCCGGAATGCGTGGCGAGGCAATGCGTTCTCATGGCGCGTCGTTGGCTGCATTGGCGGCACGTATTTCCTTGATCGCTTCACGGGCGAGTTCGTCGGCGCGCTCGTTGAGATCGTGGCCGGCATGGCCGCGCACCCAGTGCCAGCGCACCTTATGTTGCGTGAGCGCGGCGTCGAGGCGTTGCCACAGATCGACGTTCTTCACCGGCTTTCTGTCAGCGGTGCGCCAGCCGTTGCGTTTCCAGGACGTAATCCAGCTCGTGATGCCTTGCCGCAAATACTGGCTGTCGGTGTAGACCTCGACCGTGCACGGCCGCTTGAGGGCCTCGAGCGCCATAATCGCCGCGGTCAGCTCCATGCGATTATTGGTCGTCTGCGGATCGCCCCCCTTGATCTCCTTGCGGCGCCCGTTCCATTCGAGAATCGCACCCCAGCCGCCGGGCCCGGGATTTCCGGAACATGCACCGTCGGTGTGGATGGTGACGTAGCCTTCCGACACGAGACCCTCGCTCAGTCGATGCCGTAATCGCGCGCGTCGGCGACCATCTGATGAAAGCGGAGTTTGCGGTAGTATTCGAACGGGTCCTTCGGCCGAACGAGCGCGCCTGGGGGGGTCGCGAACCAGTCGACGAGCCGGGTCAACAGGAAACGCAGCGCCGCGCCGCGGCAAAGCAGCGGCAGGGCGGCGGTCTCGCGGTCCGAGAATGGCCGCTTGCGAAGATAGCCGAGCAGCAGCGCGCGTCCCTTGGTCACGTTGTACGAATGGTCGGGCTCGAAGCACCACGCGTTGAGGCAGATCGCCACGTCATAGGCAAGCATGTCGGTGCAGGCGAAATAGAAATCGATCAGGCCCGAAATGCGCGTGTCGAGGAAGAACACATTGTCGGGAAACAGGTCGCCATGGATCACGCCGTCCGGCAGGTCGCGCGGCCATGACGTCTCGAGCTGCGCCAGCTCGGTCTCGATTGTTTCCGCAAGACCGGCGATCACCGTGTCGGCGCGCCCCTGGGCGCTTCGGTAGAGCGCCCGCCAACCATCGACGGAGAGCGTGTTGCGCCGCCGCAGCGGAAAATCAAGGCCGGCAAGATGCAGCTGCGCGAGCGCTTCACCCACGCCTTGGCAATGGGCGACATTCGGCCGCCTGATCCACATGCCGTCAAGGAAGGTGAAGATCGCCGCCGGACGACCGGCAAGACGGCCGAGCGCCGCCCCTTTGCGAGTCTTGATCGGCTGCGGACAGGTGATCCCGCGCGCCGCGAGATGCTCCAACAGGCTGAGGAAGAACGGCACGTCGGCCGCCGCCACACGCTTTTCGTACAAGGTCAGGATGAAATTGCCGCGGGACGTATGCAGCAGATAGTTGGAGTTTTCGACCCCCTCGGCGATCCCCTTATAAGCGAGGAGTTCGCCCAGTTCGTAGTCGCCGAGATAGGCCTGCAGCTCCTCGACAGCGATATCCGTATAGACCGCCATCCCGCCCCCCGGGCGGCTTTATTCAGCCGCCGTCCCGGCCGCCTTGTCGAGGTCCCTGAGGTGGCGGGGCAAGGGAAAGAACATGCTCTCCTCCACCGCCGAGACGGTTTCCACGCTGATCTCGTAATGGGCGGCGAAAGCGTCGATGATCTCCTCCACGATCACCTCCGGCGCCGACGCGCCCGCGGTGATGCCCAAGCGCGCAATCCCGGCGAGCCGCGACCAATCGATTTCATCGGCGCGCTGCACCAGTTGCGCCTGGGAACATCCGTTGCGCTCCGCCACTTCCTTCAGGCGTTGCGAATTCGAGGAGTTGGGCGCCCCGACCACGATCAGCGCGTCGACGATCGGCGCGACCCGCTTGACCGCCTCCTGCCGATTGGTCGTGGCGTAGCAGATGTCTTCCTTCTGCGGTCCGACGATGGCCGGGAACCGCTCGGTCAGGACGGCGATGATTTCGGCGCAGTCATCGACCGACAGCGTGGTCTGCGTAACGTAGGCGAGTTTTGTCGGGTCTTTGGGCATGAAGCGGCCCGCATCCGCCGCCGTCTCGATCAACGTGATCGCGCCGGCAGGCAATTGGCCGATTGTCCCGGCGACCTCCGGATGGCCTGCATGGCCCACCAGCACGATCTCGCGTCCGCGGCGGAAATGAATTTCGGCCTCGCGGTGCACCTTGGTGACCAGGGGGCAGGTCGCGTCGAGGGCGAAGAAGTTGCGCTTGGCGGCCTCCTCCGGGACCGATTTCGGCACACCATGGGCTGAGAACACTACCGGCGCCTGCGTATCGGGAACTTCATCCAGCTCTTCGACGAAGATCGCCCCCTTGGCTTTGAGGCTCTCGACGACATAGCGGTTGTGCACGATCTCGTGCCGCACATAGACCGGCGCCCCATATAGCGCGAGGGCGCGCTCAACTGTCTCAACCGCCCGCACGACCCCGGCGCAGAAGCCGCGGGGCGAACAAAGAAGGACCTTGAGCGGCGGCTTTCCGCCGGGCATGGGGTGTGCGGTCATGGCTGGCCTTGCGGTTCTGGCGTCTCTCGCGCCGGTCGGTCTTGAGCTTCGGTCCAGCGGCTGTCAAGCTGGTCACGGGTTGCCTCGGTTGCGGCTCGTCGCCTATATAGAGTGCAACTTCCACTTTCTCAGACAAGAAAAGGCTCCGCCGTCGGACGGCGGGCGGGGCGCCAAGGAGGCTTTACCATGTCGGACCAACCGCTGATGCCCAAAGCCACCGCCGTGTGGTTGGTCGAAAATACGGCTCTGTCGTTCGATCAGATCGCGGATTTCTGCAAGCTGCATCCGCTCGAAGTGAAGGCAATCGCCGACGGCGACGCGGCCCAAGGCATCAAGGGCCTCGACCCGATCCTCACCGGCCAGCTCACCCGCGAGGAAATTGAACGCGTCGAAGGCGACGCGCATGCGCGACTGCGGCTTGCCCAATCCAAGCTGCGTGTCCCCGAGGCCAAGCGCAAGCGCGGGCCGCGTTACACGCCGGTGTCCCGGCGGCAAGACCGCCCCAACGCCATTCTCTGGCTCGTGCGCAACCATCCGGAACTGAAGGACAGCCAGATCATGCGCCTCGTCGGCACGACCAAGGCGACGATCGCGGCGATCCGGGAGCGCACCCATTGGAACGCGCCGAACCTTACCCCGCTGGACCCGGTGACGCTCGGCCTGTGTTCGCAGATCGATCTCGACCTCGAAGTCAGCCGCGCGGCCAAGGAGAAGCCGCTTCCGGCCGAACAGGCGGTCACGTTGCTGCCGGCGGACGTGACCACCGCCGCGCCGACCGCGGAAGCGCCTGAAGAACCAGAGAAAAAGCCTGCCGAGGAACTCGATGTCGAGGCGGTGTTCGCGCGCCTCAAGAAGATCGGCGGCAAGCAAGAGGGCAAGCAAGAGGAATAATCGCACTGCGTGCCCGGCCGCGCCGGGTCATGATCGCCACACCGACATCGGTCTGGAGGTCAACTAATCTGGAGGTCAACTAAAAAGCGGCGTGCCGGGAACGAAGGCGTCGAACGCGGCCCAGAACAACTGCCGATACTGGTCTTGCTCCATCAGGAGCTCGTGCATCGCGCCCGGGACAATGAGATGGGAGCCGGCGCGGAGGTTCCAGGTAAAATCCTCGATCGCCGCTAGCGACATCAGATGATCATTGGCGGCCGCAAGCAGGAGCATCGGCTGGCGTAATCGGGCGGCGTAGGATGGCTTTTGCATAGCCGCCATCGTGCGGAACGCCGCGCTGACCCAACCGATCGTCGGAGCTCCCACGCCGAGGGCCGGTTCGGCTTCGAGGATGGCGGCGGTCCGCGCATAGCGGACTGGATCGGACGTCATTACATTGCCGGCAAAGGGAGCAGCGGCAGACGGCGTCGGGCCCCCACCCGGCACATAGAGGCGCCCGAGGCCGAGCAGTCGCATGGCGCGCGCAATTGCGGGGCCGGCGCCCAAGAGCGAGCTTTGCCCGAGTCCGATCATCGGGGCGCTCAGCACCGAGCGCTCGAACCAGCGATGGCCGCTCCCGGCCGATTGGATCAGCACCGTCGCGCCCATCCCCTGGCCCAGCGCGAAAAACGGCGGCGGGCAGTCGGGCAGCACAACGTCTTTCATGAATGTTTCGAGGTCGGTGAGGTAGTCCGCGAACCGGCGCACATGGCCCTTGTGCGGGTCGCGCGTGAGGCGCTGCGATAGGCCCTGGCCGCGCCAGTCGAGGGCGGCGACGGCGAACCCGCGGGCTCGTAGGTCGCGAACGACTTCAAAGTACTTTTCGATGAACTCGGCGCGATCTTGAAACAGGCAGACCGTGCCTTTGCGTCCGGGCGGAGGCGGCCAGCGCGCAAAGCGGAGGGCGACGCCGTCGGGCGTCTTGATCACGCCGACGACCCCGTCGGCGGGGGCTGGATTAGCAGGGATGGAGACGAGGTTCATTGCGAGGGTCCGCGCGGCAAAAGCCCGCTTATATCAGTCGGCGACGCCCGCTCAACCCGAGCGACAAGGAAGCCCGGCCACGGCTTGGAGACCCGCTGTCGATCTTGCAGCATCAAGCCCCCTTGCCCATATCACTTATGCGCCGGCCAAAGTGCGGCGCGACGAGGTGGTCTGGCCCTTGGGCGGACCGTTTCGCATGTCGCTCAACCCTAGGAGGATATGCTATGCGCACGACTTTCGATCTTACGCCCCTCTATCGTTCTACCGTTGGTTTCGACCGTCTGGTTTCGCTGCTCGACCAGATGGCGGGTTATGATGGCCAAGGTTCGGCCTACCCGCCCTACAATATCGAGCGCACCGGCGAAAACAGCTACCGCATCACGCTCGCCGTCGCCGGCTTTGCCGAGCCCGAGCTGTCGATCGAGGTCAAGGAAAACACCCTGACCGTCCGCGGCGAGAAACCGCAGACGAAGGTCGAGGAGAAGCAGGGCGAGGTGCTCTATCAGGGCATTGCCGCACGCGCATTCGAGCGGGTGTTCCAACTCGCCGATTTCGTCGAGGTGAAGGGCGCGACTCTGGAGAATGGCCTCCTGCATGTCGACCTGGCGCGCGAGATTCCGGAAAAGATGAAACCGCGCCAGATCAAGATCGCGTCTTCCGGCGAGGACAACGTGATTAGTTCCAAGGCCGCCTGATCGGGGGCCTTGCGAGTTCTGAAGCGCTCCCGCAAGGGAGCGCTTCTTTGCGAGACGGGACCGCCAGTTAAAGCGATGCGGCTTTATTCCAGCGGAGCGACCGGCACGATTTTTATCGAGCCGGTGATTTCGTCAGGACGGGGCCGCGGCAGCGGCGTCTTAACCCTTTCCAATTCCGCCGAATGTGCCGAAGGAATAGTGCGCGGCGGCACTGGCCGGCCTTCGCGCCACGGCCGGAAGGGCCATTGGGCGTAGGATTGCACCGCGGGCGGCGGAATGCGTCCGATCTCAGGATCATGACGAACCGCAAGGATCTCTCCGGTCTGCGCATCGACAATCACCCGCACGTCAAGCTGGTAGGGATCGACCGCCGCGACTTCATAGCGCGATCCTCTCCGCACCGGCCGGCCGACCGGATCGAAGCCGCCGGAGCGGATACTGGTGATGATTTCGTGTGGCGGCAGCACCCCTGGCGGGACATCCGGCGCTGGCGGCTGCCACGCTTGCGCGGCAGTGATCGGCGCAAAAATGAGCACCGCCGCTGCAAATAGAAGAACGCGCCCGGTTGTCATGACCCCACTCCCCCACTAGGAAGGTTAACAAATAGTGTGCGAATGGGGCGAGGCCGGGGCTATTGGTGGCGTTAAGTGCTTGTCCGCGGTGCGAACTCGGCACCGGAGCGAATCCGCGCCGCCGAACAAGTCTCGCCGGGCTTGCTTTGAGCCTTCAGTGGCCTAGGATTTGAATAAGAAAGGACAGCGGTCAGCCTGGCAGTTTCGAGCCTTTCAAAGCTTGAACGCGGCGCCAGACTTTGGCATTCTCATTTAGGACAGCATTGCTGTCCTGTTGGCGATCGCGACTTCCGTCCCGGAGTCGCTATCCGCCCGGCGCTTGCGGGAGGGGCGCGCGCCCAACTGGAGCAGCCACGGCCGGCCGGGGCCCGGCGTGAAGGCTGCCCGCCATACAAGGAGCCCTTCGCGTCGCGGCGCTAGCCGGTGCTGCGAACGAGGCGGGTGCGCCGGCAGATTTGAGTATGCCGGCCGAGCGAGGCGAGGATTTGAGGATGAGCACGACAAAGTTCGGCATCCGGTCCGACGAATTCGAGGCGGCGGGATTCGAGGCGGCAGGAGAGGCGCGCGGACTTTACGATCCGGCCTTGGCGAAGGATTCCTGCGGGGTCGGTTTCATCGCCGACATCAAGGGCCGGAAATCGCATGCCATCGTGCAGGACGCGCTGACGATTGTGCAGAATCTTGAGCATCGCGGCGCTGTCGGGGCCGACCCGCGCGCCGGCGACGGCGCCGGCATTCTCGTTCAGATTCCCCACAAGTTTTTCGCGAAGAAGGCCCGCGAACTCGGTTTCACGCTTCCGGAGCCCGGCCGTTACGCCGTTGTCGTGCTGTTCCTGCCGCATGATGATGATGGCTTGCGGCAAGAGATCATGGACCTTTATGCCGAGCAGAGCGCCCGCGTCGGCATGGAACTGCTCGGCTGGCGCGATGTTCCGACCGACAACTCCACCTTGGGCGAGTCGGTGAAGCCGACCGAACCCACCCATCGCCAGCTCTTCATCGGGCAGGGCGAGAACGACCTGTCAGAGGACGACTTCGAGCGCCGCATTTACATTTTGCGCAAGTCGATTTCCGGCCTGCTCTATGAGCGGCGCGGGCGCAATACCGCGGTTTATTACCCGGTCTCGTCGTCCTGTCGAACGGTGATCTACAAGGGCATGTTCCTCGCGGATCAGCTGCCCACTTACTATCCCGATCTGCACGATCCGGACTTCGAGAGCGCGCTCGCCCTGATTCATCAGCGCTTCTCCACCAACACTTTTCCGGCGTGGTCGCTCGCGCACCCGTACCGCTATATCGCCCACAACGGCGAGATCAACACGCTGCGCGGCAATCTCAATTGGATGGCGGCGCGCCAAGCCTCGGCGCGGTCTCCCCTGTTCGGCGAGGACATCCACAAGCTTTGGCCGATCTCCTACGAGGGACAGTCCGACACCGCCTGTTTCGACAATGCGCTCGAATTCCTGGTGCAGGGCGGCTATTCGCTCGCCCATGCGGTGATGATGATGATCCCCGAGGCGTGGGCCGGCAACCAGCTCATGGATGCGGAGCGCCGCGCCTTCTACGAATACAACGCCGCGCTGATGGAGCCGTGGGACGGCCCGGCCGCGATCGCCTTCACCGACGGGCGCCAAATCGGCGCCACGCTAGACCGCAACGGCCTGCGCCCGGCCCGCTATTTCGTCACCCGCGATGATCGCATCATCATGGCGTCGGAGATGGGCGTCCTGCCGATCGCGGAGAAGGACATCGTCACCAAGTGGCGACTCCAGCCGGGCAAGATGCTGCTCGTCGACCTGGAGGAAGGCCGCCTGATCCCCGACGAGGAGATCAAGGCGACGCTCGCGCGCAGAAACCCGTATCACGAGTGGCTGCAACGCACGCAGATCATTCTCGAAGACCTGCCTCCGGCGAAAAGCCAGCTGGCTTTGTCGAATCTCTCGCTGCTCGATCGCCAGCAGGCGTTCGGCTACACGCAGGAAGACATCAAGATCCTGATGACGCCGATGGCGTCGACCGGCGACGAGCCGGTCGGCTCGATGGGCAACGACACGCCGATTTCGGCGTTGTCGGATCGGCCGAAGCTGTTGTTCACCTATTTCAAGCAGAACTTCGCCCAGGTGACGAACCCGCCGATCGACCCGATCCGCGAAGAGCTGGTGATGAGCCTCGTCTCGATCATCGGGCCGCGTCCGAACCTGTTCGATCTCGAGGGGCTGTCCCACCTCAAGCGCCTGGAGGCGCGCCAGCCGATTCTCACCAATACGGATCTGGAAAAGATCCGGTGGATTTCCGAGGTCGGCGACCCGCATTTCAAGTCGGTCACGTTGCACGGCGTTTGGCCCGCCGAGCACGGCGCCGCCGGAATGCGGCCCGCCATCGGGGAACTCTGCCGCGAGGCGGAGGAGGCGGTGCGCGACGGCGTCAACATCATCATCATTTCGGACCGCGCCGCGAGCGCAGAGCGGATTCCTATTCCGTCGTTGCTCGCCTGCGCCGCCGTTCATCACCACCTGATCCGGAAAGGATTGCGCACGTCGGTCGGCCTCGTCGTCGAATCCGGCGAGCCGCGCGAAGTGCACCACTTCTCCTGCCTCGCCGGCTATGGCGCCGAAGCGATCAATCCCTACCTCGCCTTCGAGACGCTGCTGTCCATGCAGGAAGAAGCGGTACGCAAGCTCGACGAGAAGGAAGTCGTCAAGCGCTACATCAAGTCGGTCGACAAGGGCCTTCTGAAGGTGATGTCCAAGATGGGCATCTCGACCTATCAATCCTATTGCGGCGCGCAGATTTTCGACGCGGTCGGCCTCAAGAGCGAGTTCGTCTCCGAGTTCTTCACCGGGACCGCGACGCGCATCGAGGGCGTCGGCGTCGAGGAGATCGCCGAGGAAACCGTGCGCCGTCATCGCGACGCCTTCGGCGACGCGCCCGTGTACCGCAACGCGCTCGATGTCGGCGGCGAATACGCCTATCGCGTGCGCGGCGAGGACCATGTGTGGACCGCGCCGACCGTCGCGCTGCTCCAACATGCGGCGCGCGGCAATTCGTACGAGCGCTACCGCGCCTTTGCCGAGATGGTCAATGAGCAGTCCGAGCGGCTGCTGACCATCCGCGGCCTGTTCCGCCTCAAACCGGCGGAGGAAGACGGCCGGGCGAAGGTCCCGCTCGAAGAGGTGGAGCCAGCAAAGAACATCGTGCGGCGCTTTGCGACCGGCGCGATGAGTTTCGGCTCGATCTCGCGCGAGGCGCACACCACGCTCGCAATCGCGATGAACCGCATCGGCGGCCGCTCCAACACCGGCGAGGGCGGCGAAGAATCCGACCGCTTCAAGCCGCTGCCGAACGGCGACTCCATGCGCTCGTCGATCAAGCAGGTGGCCTCGGGGCGGTTCGGCGTCACCACCGAGTATCTCGTCAATTCGGACGTCATGCAGATAAAGATGGCGCAGGGCGCAAAGCCCGGCGAGGGCGGCCAGTTGCCCGGCCATAAGGTCGACAAGACCATCGCGCGCGTGCGCCACTCGACGCCGGGCGTCGGCCTGATTTCGCCGCCGCCGCACCACGACATCTATTCGATCGAAGACCTCGCCCAGCTCATCTTCGATCTGAAGAACGTCAACCCCACGGGCGACGTTTCGGTGAAACTGGTGTCGGAAGTCGGCGTGGGCACGGTCGCGGCAGGCGTATCCAAGGCGCGCGCGGACCACGTGACCATCGCCGGTTTCGAGGGCGGGACCGGCGCTTCGCCGCTCACCTCGATCAAACATGCCGGCAGTCCGTGGGAGATCGGGCTCGCGGAAACGCACCAGACGCTGGTCGCGCAGCGCTTGCGCGGCCGCATCGCCGTGCAGGTCGACGGCGGCATCCGCACCGGACGCGACGTCGTCGTCGGCGCGCTGCTCGGCGCCGATGAGTTCGGCTTTGCCACCGCCCCGTTGATCGCGGCGGGCTGCATCATGATGCGCAAGTGTCACCTCAACACCTGCCCGGTCGGCGTGGCGACGCAAGACCCGGTGCTGCGCCGGCGCTTCAAGGGCCAGCCGGAGCACATCATCAACTACTTCTTCTTCGTCGCCGAAGAGGTGCGGGAACTGATGGCCGAGATGGGTTATCGCACCTTCGACGAAATGATCGGACAGGTGCAGATGCTCGACCAGCACCGCCTGCTCGAACACTGGAAGGCGAAGGGGCTCGACTTCTCGCGCCTGTTCACCAAGCCGCACGCCCCGCGCGGCGTCAACGTCTACAAGTGCGAGCCGCAGGATCACCGCATCGACCGCATCCTCGATCGCAAACTTATCGCGCAGGCGCAGGCCGCGCTCGACCGCGGGGCGCCGGTCGAGATCACCAGCGCGATCAAGAACACCGACCGCACGGTGGGCGCGATGCTCTCGGGCGAAATCGCCAAACGTTACGGCCATGCCGGGCTGCCCGACAACACCATCCATATCCGGTTGGCCGGCACCGCCGGCCAGAGCTTCGGCGCCTGGCTCGCCCATGGCGTGACGCTCGATCTCGAGGGCGACGCCAACGACTATGTCGGCAAGGGCCTGTCCGGCGGACGCATTGTCGTGCGGCCGCCCTATGACGCCGGCATTGTGCCGGAGGAGTCGATCGTCGTCGGCAACACGGTGCTGTATGGCGCGATCAGCGGCGAATGCTATTTCCGCGGCGTCGCGGGCGAGAGGTTCGCCGTGCGCAACTCCGGCGCGGTCGCCGTGGTCGAGGGCGCGGGCGATCACTGCTGCGAGTACATGACCGGCGGCGTCGTGGTCGTGCTCGGCAGGACCGGCCGCAACTTCGCCGCAGGCATGTCGGGCGGCATCGCCTATGTGCTCGACGAGGACGGCACTTTCCCGAGCCGCTGCAACATGGCGATGGTGGAACTCGAGCCGGTGCCGGACGAAGAGGACATCAATGCGCGCTTCTATGGCCACGCCGGCGATCTCGACGGGCATGGCCGGGTCGAGGTGATGAGCGATATGAGCCGCTTCGACGCGCGGCGGCTGTATCTGTTCATCGCACGTCACGCGCGCTTCGCCGGCTCGCGCCGCGCCGCGCACATTCTTGAGAATTGGAGCGAGTACCTGCCTAAGTTCCGCAAGGTGATGCCGCTCGAATATCGCCGCGCTCTGAAAGAGATGGCGAAGGACCAAGCGGCGGCGATGCAGGCGGCCGAGTAGCGAGGTGTCCGCAGGATCGCCGACCTTCACGGCCCGGTTCGATCGTCGTCGGCTTGCCTTGCCGTTGGCGATCGGGCCGATCGATGGTAGGCGAAGCTTGAGCCGTTCGCGGAACTGTGACCAGGTTCAGCTACTGGTACTCCTTCCATTCATTCCAGCGTGAGTGTGAAACGTCGTGGGCAAGGTCACCGGTTTTCTTGAGTTCGAGCGCACGGACCGCCATTACGCGCCGGTAGAGGAGCGAGTCCGGCACTTTCATGAATTCGTCGTCCCGCTTCCGCAGACCGAACTGCGCGAACAGGCGGCGCGCTGCATGAATTGCGGCATCCCTTACTGCCATACGGGATGTCCGGTGAATAACCAGATCCCCGACTGGAACGACCTCGTCTATTTGGGCGATTGGAAAGAGGCTGCGCGCAATCTCCATTCGACCAACAATTTCCCCGAGGTCACCGGGCGTGTGTGCCCGGCGCCGTGCGAGGCGGCCTGCACGCTCAACCTCGAAGATGCGCCGGTGACCATCAAGACGATCGAATGCGCGATCGTCGACAAGGCCTTCGAAGAAGGTTGGGTCGGGCCCGAGCCGCCGACGCACAAGACTGGCAAGACCGTCGCGATCATTGGATCAGGACCCGCCGGGCTTGCCTGCGCCCAGCAACTCGCCCGGGCGGGTCATGACGTGCATGTGTTCGAGAAACATGCCAAGGCCGGCGGGCTTCTGCGCTACGGCATTCCCGACTTCAAGATGGAGAAGCATCTGGTCGACCGGCGCATCATCCAGATGGAGGCGGAGGGCGTCACCTTTCATTACGGTGCGCATGTCGGGGTCAATGTCCCGGCGGAGGACTTGCTCCGCGATTACGATGCGGTCGTCCTCGCTGGCGGAGCCGAAAAGCCGCGCGATCTGCCAATCCCCGGCCGCGAGTTGAAGGGCATCCATTTCGCTATGGACTTCCTGCCGCAGCAAAACCGGCGCATCAGCCATGAGCCGCGGGAGGAAGCCGAGCCCATTCTCGCCACCGACAAGCATGTGGTGGTGATCGGCGGCGGCGACACGGGATCGGACTGCATCGGCACGTCGGCGCGCCAGGGCGCCCGTTCGATCACGCAGCTCGAGATCCTGCCGCGCCCGCCCGACAAGGAAAACAAGCTCCTCACTTGGCCGAACTGGCCACTGAAGTTTCGGACTTCGTCAAGTCAAGAGGAGGGCGTTGCCCGCGAATTCTCGGTGTTGACGCAGCGTTTGTCCGGCGAGAACGGCGTGGTCAAGCAGCTGCATTGCGTGCAGGTTGACGACAAGTTCCAGCCGGTGCCGGGTTCCGAGTTCACGATCGAAGCCGATCTGGTGCTGCTCGCCATGGGTTTCGTGCACCCCGTGCACGAGGGCATGATCAAGGCGATTGGCGTCGAGCTCGACCAGCGCGGCAATGTGCGGGCCGACGTGAGCGACTATCGCAGCTCAATCGATAAAGTGTTCGCGGCCGGCGACATGCGGCGCGGCCAATCCCTCGTCGTCTGGGCGATCCGCGAAGGCCGCCAGGCTGCGCAAGCGGTCGACACGTTTCTGATGGGAAGCTCGGCGCTGCCGCGGTAACGGCGTGGTCGCAAAGAGAGGGGCGCCGCTGATTTGCAGCGCCCGCTTCACCCGCGCCGCAGCGGATCCGACGGTCAGAGAATTTTCCGGCGAAGTGGGAATCGTTTCGTCGCAGAAAATGCGACCACTCCTCCTATCGCCGGAACAGGAACGGGAAGAAGCCCGGCTGGCTGCGTTGCTGCGGCGCCTGTCGATATTGCTGCTGCGGTTGCTGCTGCTGCCATCCCCCCCAGTTTCCTCCGAACCAACCCGATTGTTGTTGGCGTGGGGCGCTTTGTCGCGTCGCGGTGCGGGGGCTTTGCCCGGGCGCCGCCGGACGCGCTTGTTCGGTCGCGGCAGGCGCCGCCGGGCCCTCCGGCTGGGTCGCGGCGCGCTGCTCCGACTTCATGGGGGTCATCGGCAGGGTCGCAACGGTAACCGCAGGGTCGGAGCCAACGGGCGCAATTTCCCGCCGCGGCCAAGCGAAATCGTCGGCTCTCCCCGCCGGAACCGGCACCGATTCGCCGTTCACCAGCACCTTTGACGCCACCGCGTCCGGAGCAGGCGTTTGGCTCGATTTTCCGCCGCCAAGGAGGACGTCATCCTCTTCGGCCGGTCGGGCCGTGGAGAGGGAAATCACCGGCCCAGCGAGCGGGCGCGTTTTCCCGGCAGGCGAATCGGGTTTTTGTTGCTGCTCCGCCGCCTTGCTCGCCTGCTCGTCCACCGGGAGCGCGACCGGAGTTGTGCGCGCCGTCATCCACCGCTGGAGCTCGCGCTCGAGAAAATGGGCGAGCTTGCGCGCGCCCGCCTGAGTGAAATAGATTCCGTCGGGCGTTCGCAGCCGCCGGTTCTGCCCTTCGACGTCCGGCCCGTACAGGGCATAATGGCCCCCTTCGTCGACGAACCCGTCCCAGACATCGACATAGACGACGCCGCCTTTATCCGCGCGGCTGCGGATCAAGTCGTTGAGGAAGCTGAAATCGGAGGTTGACCGCGCCCCGCGTACAGGCGGCAGGCCGACCAGGAATACCGGGACACCCGCCGATTTAAGCGCCGCGATCGTCTCGTCAATCCGCTTGATATAGAGCTCGACCCACTTTTCCGAGCGGAACTCGTAAGTGCGCGCAGGCTCAGCTGCGGCGGCCGCTTCGCCAGGCGCCGGTTGCTGCTGCGCCGGCTGCTGCTGGGCAACGCCTTCCTGCGCCTTTTTCGGATCGGCTGTGGGATTTTCCCCAGGCTGACCGGGCTTGGCGATGGCGGGCCGCGGCGGACGCTGCTCGCGGATCGGCCGGCGATCGTTCAGGCCGATCGTCATGACGATGAAGTCCGGCTTCTCCGTCGCCAGGACCTCCCGTATCAGTTTCGGCCAATCGGGATGGTCTCCGCGCGGATCACTGCGCACCTCCTGCCGGATCAGTCCGGAATTGGTGTAGGGCTTGCGGATCACGCCCATCTCTGGCGATTCCGCGAACGATAATTCGAGGCCATAGGCGAGCCAATCGGCCATCGCATCGCCGAACACGAGAACATTCGTCTGTGGCGGCGTGTCAGGCCTCTTCGCCGGCGCCGGCGCCTTGGAGTAATCGGCATCCGGCTGCGACCGGCGCTCCCCATATCCCTGATAGGATCGCGAGCGCCGCGGGGACCGGCCCCACGAGTTAAAGGGGAAGAAACCACCGCCATCAAAAAACTGCGCCTGCGCCGGAGGAGCAAACCCGACCGGCGAGGCAAGCAAGAAAACCGCCGCCCCCATGATCAGCGCCGCGAGGAACGGCAACCGGAACGAGAATACACGCCTTGTCATCTGACCCGGATTCCAGCGATTGGGCTTGACCGGCGTTCGGGCAAAGGCCGAGACGCGCGACCATATCGAGTAGCACATATCAAGACTCGGGTCAGCGCCGAATGTTCGGCTGGGTTAAGCGGTTTTCTGCCGGGGTCAGCGAGACCGCAAATGGTCGAGCAAATCGGCGGTCGCGAAGCCGTCCGGCACCAGGCCGACCGAGGCTTGGTAGCGTTTGATCGCGCTACGCGACCGCGCATTGATCCGGCCGTTCGGCTCGCCCCCGATATCGAATCCGCGGCGCACCAGATGCTGCTGCAGTTCGTAGCGCTCGGCGCTTGTAAGCACGCGCTCCTGGCGCGGCCAGGCCTGCACGATCGGCCCGTCTCCGCGCAACCGATCGGCGAGATGCCCAATGGCGAGCGCATAGGATTCCGCCGGGTTGTATTTCATGATCACGCGGAAGTTGTTGAGCATAAGGAAGGCCGGCCCGCCCGCCCCGGCGGGTATAAGCAGGTAAGCTTGGTCGTTCGGCCGCGGGAACGGCTTGCCGCCAACCCGCGTCACGCCGACGCGCGCCCATTCGCTCAAGGGCATTTTGCGCGAGGAATCGGCGAGCAGGTAGTCGAAGCCCTGCGGCAATACGACCTCATAGCCCCAGGTGTGACCCGGCGCCCAGCCATCCTTCTTGAGATTATTGGCGGTCGACCCGATCACGTCGGTGATCGAGTCAACCACGTCGCGCCGGCCGTCGCCGTCGAAATCGATGGCATAGCGCTTGAACGACGTCGGCATGAATTGGGTGGGCCCGAAAGCGCCCGCCCATGAGCCGACCAGCCGGTCGGGCGCGACATCGCCACGATGGAGAAGTTCGACCGCCGCAAGGAACTCATCGCGAAAGTAGTCTTGACGCCGGCCGATGCAGGCAAGCGTCGCCGTGGACCGCAGAACCGGCCGCCCGCCGCCCGCCGTCCCGTAATTCGATTCCACGCCCCAGATCGCCGCGATGATGTAGCGATCGACGCCATAGGCCTTCTCTGCCGCCGCGAAAGCCTGCGCGTACTGGGCGAGCATTTCGCGGCCGCGTTCGATCTTGGCGTCGTTGACCAGCAGGTCGAGATAGTCCCAGACCGCCTTGGTAAATTCCGGCTGCGCATCCATAAGGTCCATGATCCGCAGATCCGGTGTGAGGCCGGCGGTGAGCCGCTGGTAACTTTCACGCGTGACGCCGCGGCGCGCCGCCAACGGCCACAGCGTCTCAATACAGGCGGGGAAATTAGCGGCAGCTTGGCGAATGGCGTCGGCCTTCATCAACGGATGGCCCGAACTGCCCGACTCGCCGCTCCATTCGCGGGTGCTCGACCCGGCCGGCGCCGGAGATGCGGTTGCATCGGTCGTTGGCGTCGTTGCGCTTGGCGACTGCGCACCGACCTGTGGGGCATCGCCGCCGCTTTGGGCCGCGGTCGGTCCCGCTAGCGCCAGAAGAGCGGTCACGGCCACCGCCGCCGCGCGCAGCACATCCTTTGGCGTGATCCCGTTCGTTCGTGCGGCCATGTATCCCTCCGCCTGAGGCACGGTTCGAGTCCGGGAATAATTGGCGCTAACCTGTACGCGCAAATGAGGCGGCTCCGGGGCATCGGCGAAACCGCGCAGGAGGCCGAATAGGGTACGATCTGCAATCGCGAACCAGTCGCTTTGACAAGCGTTTAGTCATGGACTTGCCGCGAAGGGCGTGGTTTCGTCGCGCGAACCACAAAACGTCCCCATTAATCCGACAACACGCCGAGATATGAAACCGATTCGTAAAGCCGTCCTGCCGGTCGCCGGCCTTGGCACTCGCTTTCTGCCAGCGACCAAGGCGATCCCCAAGGAAATGCTGCCTGTCGTCGACCGCCCGCTGATTCAGCATGTCGTCGACGAGGCCCGCGAGGCCGGGATCGAGCACTTCATTTTCGTGACCGGCCGCAACAAGGCGGTCATCGAGGATCATTTCGACCGGCAGTATGAGCTCGAAGTGAGCCTCACCGAGCGGCGCCGTTTTTCCGATCTCGAGCATCTCGAACGCGACCTGCCGGTTCCCGGCCAGACCAGCTTCACCCGCCAGCAGTCCCCCCTGGGCCTCGGCCACGCCGTCTGGTGCGCGCGCGACATCGTTGGAGAAGAGCCGTTCGCGCTGCTCCTGCCCGACGTGTTGGTGCAGGCCGAGCGCGGCTGCTTGGGACAGATGATGGACGCCTACCGGGAGATCAATGAGCCGGCGAATGTGATCGCGGTAGAGGAAATGGCGCCGGAGCGGCTGCACGAATACGGCGTGGTCGGTACCGGGCGTCAGGTCGGCAAGGCCTTCGAGATCACCTCGATGGTGGAGAAGCCGGCGCGCGGCAAGGCGCCCTCGAACCTGATCATCACTGGCCGTTACATTCTGCAGCCGGAAATCTTCCACCTCCTCGAAACGCAGAGCTGGGGCATGGGTGGGGAAATCCAGCTCACCGACGCAATGATCAGGCTCGCCCTGAACCAGCCCTTCTATGGCGTTAAATTCGAGGGTAGAGCGTTCGATTGCGGCTCGAAGACCGGGTTTCTCGTCGCCAATATCGCATATGCCCTGGCGCGACCCGATATCGGGCCGAAACTGCGCCCGCAACTCGAGGAGATTCTTCGCGAGTGAGCCTGTCGTGCCATCTGCGTCCGAAAACGGGCGACGCGAAATTCGCCGGTTATCATCGATCATGATTGCCTATTAGGAGGCGGTCGGGCGCGCCGCATGGGGTTGACGGGGAGGCATAAGCCGTTCACTGGATTGCCATCTTCTGTCTAGTCGACCTTGTCGGCCAATGTCCCGGCCATTGCAGCACCCGGATCGCGAATGCCCGAGCGGATCAAGCGTGTGACCGACCAGCCGGCCGACGAGCATGATCATGCATTGATCGCCTCGAGCCTGCGGGCGCTCGAGACGGAAACGAGCGGCATCGCTGCGCTCGCCGCGGCCATGCAGAACGGGCTGCGCCAGCCCTTCATCGCGGCCGTCGAGATGATTCGGAGCGCGCGCGGCCGGGTGGTGACGAGCGGGATGGGCAAGTCCGGCCATGTCGCCCATAGCCTCGCCGCGACGATGTCATCGACCGGAACCCCGGCGATATTCGTGCATCCGGCCGAGGCCGGGCACGGCGACCTCGGCATGATCACACCGGACGACGTGATCATGGCTCTGTCTTGGTCCGGCGAGACGGTCGAGCTGAAGAACCTGATCGACTACTCTCGTCGGTTCCGCATCGGCCTGATTGCGGTGACGTCCGACGGCGCAAGCACGCTGGCCCAAGCCGCCGACATCACCCTGGTCCTGCCGCAGGCGCGCGAAGCCTGTCCGCACAATCTCGCGCCCACGACCTCCTCGCTGATGCAGCTCGCCTTGGGCCACGCCCTAGCTATCGCCCTATTGGAAAGCCGCGGCTTCACGCCGCTCGATTTTCGCATCCTGCATCCGGGCGGGCGGTTGGGCGCAGCGCTGACCTTCACCCGCGACCTGATGCATGCGGGCGACGCCATACCCCTGGTGATGCTCGGCCGCCGCATGTCTAACGCCATCATGGAAATGTCGACCAAGGGATTCGGCTGCGTCGGCATCATCGATGCCGCGGGACACTTGGTGGGCATCATCACCGATGGCGACCTGCGCCGGCACATGCGCCCCGACCTGCTCGACCTCGCGGTCGAAGACGTTATGACTCCGCGGCCGATCTGCGCCAAGCCCGATCAGCTTGCGAGTGAGACGCTGCAATTGCTCAACGCCTCCAAAATCACCGCCGTGTTCGTGATCGAGCGGGGCAAGCCGATCGGCGTCATCCATCTGCACGATCTGCTGCGCGCGGGGGTGGCCTGAGGGCGGTTGCCCGGCTGGGTCTCAGGAGCCGGATTCGGTGGGACGTTCCCGCGGGCCGCGCGTCAACATCCAGTGGATCGCCTGCGTGCGGCTCGGCAAGCCCAGTCGCGCCAATATCCCCGACACATGAATCTTGACGGTGTTCGGCGAGATAGCGAGGGCGCGGGCGATCTCGACATTGCTCATGCCCTTGGCCATGAGTTCGAGCACTTCTCCCTGCCGCTTGCTCAGCGTCGGCGAGCCGCTCCTGCCGCCGCCGCCGAGAGCGCGGGCGTCCGCCTCGAGCGGGACCCGCGCTGGAATTTCCTTGCCGACCACTTTCCTTTCATTGAGCAGCGCGTTTACCACCTCCGCGCCAATCCGGTCGGTGACGACCACCGGCTCCCGGTCCTCTGTCATTGGCGGGATGAATCCGGTGATGTTGATATGAAGAAGGGCAGTTAAATTGCCCGTCACATGCGGGAACCCGAGCAGCAGAAACCACCGACGCTCGCTCGGCGAATGGCAGGGATAGACGAAGGACAGAAAATCGATCCGGCCACCCAGCAACTGCGCGATGCCTTCGACGATTCGCGCCGATTCCTCATCCGCATAGGCGCAGTGGCGAAGATAGTTCTGCCCGATCCCGAAATCAGGAAGCGCTAACCCCGACTCTTGCGCAAACGCCTTCCAGCCCTGGCTCACATAGACAATGGCGCCTGAGCGATCGAGAAGAACGCCGTTCACCGTGCGATCGGCAAACAACGCATCCATCTCTTCGGCACTCAAATCAGACTGCGGGTCGCACTCTGTCGTCATCCGACATCCCAAGAACCAATGCGCCCACCCAACTCGGCTACAACGTACCGCCTAGAGGGTATTGGATTGCCACGCCGTGTTCAATGCATTTTTCTGCATATTTTCCGGAAATTGTGGTTTTGCTTGTCATTTGCAACTACAAATATTTGCATAATACTATTTCATTACCTTTATCCTGAATATGTGCAATGCAACAATTTCTAGCGGAAGAAGGGAGGAAAACTAACCCAAAGGGTCTGGCTCGATGAACCATGCCCCTTCCTTACGGAGGACAGGAGGCTGCAGAATCGAAGCAGCATCAGCGCCGATTCCCGTCGACGGACGGGCCCCGCCTCTGTGAGTGCGGCTTATCAATCGGGATCGCGGATCCAGCCTCCCAGCTCACGCCGCACGATGGTCTCGATCACATCCATGCCCAGATCGCTGTCGTTGAGACAGGGAATGGCGGCAAAATTCGTCCCGCCATTGCGGTGGAAAATCTCGGCGTTCTCAACCCCGATCTCTTCGAGCGTCTCCAGACAATCGGCGGAAAAGCCGGGCGTGATCACGACGAGGTTCTTCACCCCGCTCTTGGCGAGCCGCTTGATGGTCGCGTCGGTGTAGGGCTGCAGCCATTCGGCGCGGCCGAACCGCGACTGGAAGGTCATCATGAATTTCGATTCGTCGAGACTCAGACGTTCGCGCAGCAACCGAAAGGTTTTGGCGCATTGGCAGTAATAAGGGTCGCCCTTGAGGAAATAGTCTTTCGGAATGCCGTGGAACGAGGCGAGGATCACGTCGGGGGAAAACGCAAGCTTGCCGCATTCCGCCTCGAGCGAACGCGCGATCGAATCGATATAGATCGGGTCGTCATAATAAGGCGCGGCGACGCGCAGCGTCGGCTGCCAGCGCATCCGCAGCAGGGTGCGAAACGCTTCATCGCAGGCCGTCGCCGTAGTCGCGGCGGCATATTGCGGATAGAGCGGGACGAGCAGTATGCGGTCGCAGCCGCGGGCGAGCAGCGCGCGCAGCCGGTTGCCAATCGATGGTTCGCCGTAACGCATCGCCCAGTCGGTGACGATCGGCCTGCCGATCTGCTCCAGGCGGACGGCGAGCCTTTCGCATTGCGACCGGGTGATGGTCATGAGCGGCGATTCATTAGCATCGCGGTTCCAGATCTTCGCGTAATCGCGCGCCCGCCGCCGCGGGCGGGACCGCAGAATGAAACCGTCGCGAATGAATTGCCAGACGATGCCGCTTTCTTCGATCACGCGTGGATCGTTGAGGAACTCCGTGAGATAGCGCCGCACCGATTTCGCATCGGGAGCGGCAGGCGTACCGAGATTGACAATCAGCACGCCAATGTACCCGTTCGCGATCGCCGGATGATCAGCGGGCTTGGCCGACGCCGCGCTCGCAGCGCCGCTCGCATCATCCGCAGGAACATCCGCCCGACCGGCATGGGGGTTGGAGGCGGCGCCCAGGGGCGGAGAAAGTTCGTCGTTCATCGGACCTCGAAGATCGGATTTGGCAAGTAAAGCGCATAGCAGGCGCAGGGCCTCGCGGCCATACTATTCATCATACTATTCGTCATCGGCGATGAAGGTGATTCCGAGCCACGCGCCAGCGGAAAAATTATTCGGCAGCCCTCAGGAATACGCCTGAGTCCGCACGGAACTGCGCGAGCAGCGCGGCCTCTTCGGCCTTCGCGGCGGCGAGGTGGCGCATTTTTATATGGCCGAACCCGCGGATCTTTTCCGGGATGGCCGCAAGCCCGACCGCAACCGCGTGGTTATCGGGCGTGAGCTTTTCCAGCACCTCCGCAAGCATCGCCTCATAGTCTCGGATCAGCGCCCGCTCGGCCCGCCGTTCCTCCGTGTAGCCGAATATGTCGAACGGCGTGCCGCGCAGCGCCTTCAGCTTTGCAAGCAAGCCGAACACCGGGAAAATCCACGGGCCGAACGTCATCTTTTTCAGAACGCCGTGTTTGTCCTTGCGCGCGATCAGCGGCGGCGCGAGATGCACGTGCAGCCGCAGATTTTCGCCATCGACTTCATTCTTCACCTGGCGCAGGAACGAGCCGTCGGAATAGAGCCGCGCCACCTCGTACTCATCCTTGTAGGCCATGAGCTTGAACAGATAGCGCGCGACCGCCTCGGCAAGTCCGCACCGCCCCGGGGTCTTCTCCGCTTCGATCGCGCGTGCCCGCTCGACCAGAGCGCGGTAGCGCGCCGCATAGGCTGTGTTCTGATAGGCCGTAAGGTAGTCAACTCTGCGCGCCACCATCTCTTCGAAAGACCGCGAGAGACGCTGGGCGCGATCCTCGGTGTCGGGCGCGGGCTTGATCAGCGCCTCGACCGAGGGAAGATCGATCGCCGCGCGGCGGCCCCAGTTGAACGCCGCCTGGTTCATGGCGACGGCTTCGCCGTTGAGGGCGATCGCGGTCTCGATCGCATCGCCGGAGAGCGGCACCGCGCCGATCTGATAGGCATAGCCGAGCAAGAAGAAATTGGCGCCGATCGACTGGCCGAGCAGCGCGGTCGCGATGCGCGAGGCGTCGACGAAATGCGCATGATCCGGGCCCGCCGCCGCGGCGATCGTGCGTTTCAGCCGTTCGCTCGGAAGCGAGAAGTCGGCATTGCGGGTGAACTCGCCCGGCAGCACCTCGGTGAGGTTAACGACCATCTGCGTCACGCCGGGCTTAACCGCCGCGAGCACCTTCTTGCCGCCGGCGATTACGATATCGCCGCCGAGAACGAGGTCGGCCCCGCGCGCAGCGACGCGGATCGCATGAATATCCTCCGGCCGCTCGGCGATGCGGATATGGCTGTGCACCGAGCCGCCCTTCTGTGCGAGCCCCGCCATGTCGATGATGCCGACGCCCTTGCCGTCGAGATGCGCCGCCATGCCGATGATCGCGCCGATGGTCACGATGCCGGTGCCGCCGATGCCGGTGACGATGACGTTGTAGGTCTGATCGATCTTGGGGAGCTTCGGCTCGGGCAGCAGCGGCGACCCGCCGCTTTCGACAATCCCCCTCCCCTTTTTCAGCTTCGCCCCGATCACCGAAACGAAGGACGGGCAGAAGCCTTTCACGCAGGAATAGTCTTTATTGCAGCTCGACTGGTCGATGGCGCGTTTGCGGCCGAACTCGGTGTCGCGTGGCTGGATCGATACGCAGTTCGACTGCACCCCGCAATCGCCACAGCCTTCGCAGACGAGTTCATTGATGACAATGCGCTTGTCCGGGTCGGGAAACAGTCCGCGCTTGCGGCGGCGGCGCTTTTCCGCTGCGCAGGTCTGATCGTAAATCAGCACCGTGCATCCAGGCGTGGCCGCGAGTTCGCGCTGCACGTCGTCGAGCGTGTCGCGGTGGTGAACCGTCGTGCCCTTGGGCCAGGGGGTCCTGCGCGGGTACTTCCACGGCTCATCAGTCACGACGGCGATGCGCTTGACCCCTTCCGCCGCCACTTGCTGCGCGATCTGCGGCACGGTGAGGCCGCCATCATTCTTCTGGCCGCCGGTCATCGCGACCGCGTCGTTGAACAGAATCTTATAGGTCACATTGACCCCAGCGCCGACCGCGGCGCGGATCGCAAGCGAGCCGGAGTGATTGTAAGTGCCGTCCCCGATGTTCTGGAACACATGCGGCCGTTTGGAGAACGGCGCCTCGCCGATCCAATTCGCCCCCTCGCCGCCCATCTGCGTGAAGCCCGAGGTCGCGCGGTCCATCCACTGGACCATGTAATGACAGCCGATCCCGGCATAGGCGCGGCTGCCTTCCGGGACGACGGTGGAGGAATTGTGCGGACAGCCGGAACAGAAATAAGGGGTGCGCACCGCGACGTCCTGCGTTTCGGCGAGGACGCGCTGCGCTTCCTTCAGGCGCGCGACGCGCGCCCGAAGCTCGTCGTTCGGCGAAAAACGAAGCAGGCGCTCGCCGATGCAGATCGCGATGTCGTTGACATCGAGCGCGCCCTTGACCGGGAACAACCAATTGCCCGTCTCGTCCTTCTTACCGATGCAGACCGGCTGGTGCGCCGTGCCGTACAGCTCTTCGCGCACCTGCACTTCGACCAGCGAGCGCTTTTCCTCGACCACGATGAGAAGATCGACGCCCTTCGCCGCCTCCAGCATGTCGGCGCGGCCGATCGGGTAAGGGCAGCCAACCTTGTAAAGCCTGAGTCCGATATCGTTGCAGCGCACCTCATCGAGGCCGAGTTCGTCGAGCGCCTGGCGAACGTCGAGATAGCTCTTGCCCACCGTGACAATGCCGACGCGCGGCTTGCGGCCGCCGGAGATGATGACGCGGTTGAGCTTGTTCGCCTGCACGAAGGCAAGCATGGCGTCGCGCTTGTAGTCCTGCAGGCGCGCTTCCATGCCGAGCACGGTGTCGCCGAGCCGGATGTTCAGTCCGCCCGGCGGCATTTTGAACAGGTCGTCGCCGGGAATGACGATGTTGACGCGATCGAGGTTGCCGTCGACCACCGCCGTCGACTCGACGGTGTCGTGCATGCATTTCAGGCCGACCCAGGCGCCGGTGTAGCGCGACATGGCCCAGCCGTAGAGGCCGTAGTCGATGATCTCCTGCACGCCGGCAGGGTTGAGCACCGGGATCACGACATTGACGAAATTGAACTCGGACTGATGCGCGGTGGTGGAGGATTCGGCGGTGTGATCGTCGCCCATCAAGGCAAGCACGCCGCCATGCTTGGAGGCGCCGGCGGAATTGGCGTGGCGAAACACGTCGCCGGAGCGATCGACGCCGGGTCCCTTGCCGTACCAAATGCCGAAAACGCCGTCGAACCTGCCTTCGCCGCGCAATTCAGCCTGTTGCGATCCCCACAGCGCGGTCGCAGCCAAATCCTCGTTGAGACCCCCGTGAAAGCGAATGTCATTCGCCTTGAGCAGAGATTCGGAGCGCTGGAACTGCTGGTCGAGCCCGCCGAGCGGGGAGCCGCGATAGCCAGTGACATAGCCCGCGGTGTTGAGTCCTGCGCGGCGATCCCGCTCCTTCTGCATCAGGCATAGGCGGATGATCGCCTGATAGCCGGTGACGAAGACCGGCGATTTGT
This sequence comes from Rhodoplanes sp., assembly GCA_049284695.1. Classification (GTDB taxonomy): domain Bacteria; phylum Pseudomonadota; class Alphaproteobacteria; order Rhizobiales; family Xanthobacteraceae; genus Rhodoplanes. Next base: position 30,446 of record JBAPYK010000187.1, read on the forward strand.
CGAGGTCGTATTTGTCGGCGAGCGTGACGGGCCTGAGCGGCATCGCAGCAATCCTGCGCAGTGTAGGGCGGCATTCCGAAACGATCGGCGCGAGCGGCCTTGTCGCGAAAATTCGGCCGCCGCGCGAAGCCGCCTCAAGCTTTATTACGCGATATGGGGCGGCCGGGCTTGGCGACAAGGAGACGGCGCTTTTGCCGCGCCGTCAATTTCGTTCGTGCACGCGTGCGCGGGGAATCGGGGGATTATGTCGCGGCGGCCGCGCGCGACGAAATTTAGTGCATTGCAGCAACTGCCGCGTCGAGCCCGCGGCGTGTTTGCCGGCGAATCGCTGCGAGCAACTCGCTGCCCGGCCATCACTCCCACGGCGCATCGGCAAAACGGGCGGCGAGGAAATCGATGAAGAGGCGCGTCTTGGCGGCGAGGAACCGGTTCGGCGCGTACAGTGCGTGGATCGGCAGCGGCGGCGGGCTGTACGCATCGAGCACGACGATAAGCCGGCCCGCCTTGATCGCATCGCCCGCGATCACCGTCGGCAATAGCGCGATGCCCAATCCCTTGCAGGCCGCTTCGCGCAGCACCTCGCCATTGTTCGCGCATAGCGCGGAGGCGACCGGCACCGAGATCGTCTCGCCATCGCGCGTGAGCTGCCAGCGCTGGCGCGCCGCGACCTGTCCGTAGACGAGACAACGATGATGCATGAGATCGTCGGGTTGCTCCGGTGCGCCGTGACGGGCGAGATAGTCGGGCGACGCGAGCAGAAGGCGGCGCGTCGCGGCGAGGCGTCGCGCGACGAGGCTCGAGTCCGCAAGCGCGCCGATGCGCACCGTGACGTCGACGCCCTCTTCGAGCGGATCGATGAACCGATCGTTGAGCAGAAGCTCGACCTTCAGGTCCGGATAGCGGCTGAGAAAGTCGGCGACCGCGCCCGCAAGATAAGCCGTGCCGAACGACATCGGCCCATTGACGCGCAATACGCCGGTGGGCGCGTCGTGCAGACCGGCAATTTGGATTTCCGTCTCCGCGATCGCGGCAAGGACAGCCGTGGAGCGTTCGTAATAAGCGAGCCCTGCTTCAGTGGGACGAACCTTCCGCGTCGTACGATCGAGCAGGCGCACCCCGAGCTGCCGCTCCAGCTCCATCACCGCCTTGCTGATCGCCGACCGCGTACGCCCGAGCTGCCGGGCCGCCGCGGCATAGCCGCCGAGGGCAACGACTTTGCTGAAGGCCTGCATCGCATCAAGTTTATCCATATTGTATCCAAATTGGAACCAGAGTGTTGCTATATGCTATTATTGCTTCCTGCTGGAGTCGATACCAACTTGTTTTTGGACAAAAAACGCCCCATCAGGGCATTCGACCGGAGCAGGCCAATGCTGAGAATCCGTAGGGCCGAAGAGCGCGGCCGAACCGATTTCGGATGGCTCGACAGCCGTCACAGCTTCTCGTTCGGCCACTATTACGACCCCGCCCACATGGGATTCGGCCCGCTGCGGGTCATCAATGACGACCGCGTCACACCCGGCGCCGGTTTTCCCACCCACCCGCATGGCGACATGGAGATCATCTCCTATGTGCTCGATGGCGCGCTCGCCCATAAGGACAGCCTCGGCACCGGTTCGGTGATCCGGCCGGGCGATGTGCAGCGGATGACTGCCGGCACCGGGATCCGGCACAGCGAGTTCAACGCCTCGAAGACCGAGCCGGTGCACTTCCTGCAAATCTGGATCGTTCCGGAGGCGGAAGGCCTCGCGCCGAGCTACGAACAGAAAAGCTACCCGGCGGAGGACAAGCGCGGAATGCTGCGCCTGGTTGCTTCGCGCGATGGGCGCGAGGGCTCGGTCACCGTTCACCGCGACGTCGATCTCTACGCGACGCTGCTTGGCGAAGGCGACCGCACACGCCACACGTTTCGGCCGGGTCGCGCCGGCTGGCTGCAGGTCGCACGCGGCACGGCGACGGTGAATGACGTGCAGCTTTATCCCGGCGATGGCGTCGCCATCGAAGCGATTGACGACGTGGCGATCACCGGCACCTCCGCCGATACGGAAGTGCTCCTCTTCGACCTGGCGGCGTGACCAAAGCCGCCGCTTCCGCGTTGTCCTGGCAGCCGCTCACGGCTCTCTGGAGGAATTCCGCATGAGCAAAGTGCTGGTTCTCTACTATTCGAGCTACGGTCATATCGAGCGCATGGCGGAAGCGGTCGCCGAAGGCGTGCGACAAGCCGGCGCCGAAGCCATCATCAAGCGCGTGCCGGAACTCGTGCCCGAAGAGGTGGCGCGCAAATCGAATTTCAAACTCGACCAGAAAGCGCCGGTCGCCGCCATCGCCGAGCTGCCCGACTACGACGCGATCATCATCGGCGTGCCGACCCGCTTCGGCAATATGGCGGCGCAGATGAAGAACTTTCTCGATCAGGCCGGCGGCCTATGGGCGCAAGGCAAGCTCATCGGTAAAGTCGCGAGCGTGTTCACGTCCTCCAACACGCAACACGGCGGACAGGAGAGCACGATACTCACCACTCATGTCGTGCTGCTCCATCTCGGCATGATCATCGTGGGATTGCCCTACTCCTTTCCGGGTCAGACGGACATGGCCGACATCACCGGCGGCTCGCCTTACGGCGCCTCGACCATTGCCGGCGCGGACGGCTCGCGCCAGCCGAGCGACAACGAACTCGCCGGCGCGCGCTTTCAAGGCCGCCACGTCGCGGACATCGCGAACAAGCTTCGTCGCGCTTGATGCGCGCTTTTTTCGTAACATGGTTAATGATGGTGGCCGGCCTATCTCACAATACGCCGAAAGCCCAGAGAAGCAGCAACACGGGGATTGGTATGCCAAGCAGCCATAACAGGGCAAAACGCATGGGGTGAGTTCCTTTCAGCGATGATTGCTCTCCCCGGCCAACGCAAGCGCATGACCCCAGTTCCGCGGTAAATTGGTGGACCCGATCGGAACCGCTCTCTGAACCTTTCGTGAGCAGCGGCGTTATACGAGCGAGTTCATTTGACCTGGAGCATAGCAATGAATGCGGCGAACGGACCGGCAGCAGCCGTGGACGATATTCGCAAGGACTTGCAGACACTGCGTGAAGACGTGCTGCGGCTCGCCGCGCAGGTTTCGACGCTCGTCAGCGCGACCGGCGATCAAACGATCAGCGACGTCAAGCAGCGCATCCGTCAGATGGGGGACACCGTTTCCGACCTCAGCGAACGCGGCAAGGGCATCGCGACCGATATGATCGACGATGTCGGCGCCTCGCTCGAGGAAAGCATGCGAGCGCGGCCGCTTGCGACCATTGCCATTGCAGTCGGGCTCGGGTTCATCGTCGGAGCGCTGTGGCGGCGCTAGCCAAACGCCGCAGGCCGGGGGCTAGCCGTGTTCGAAGGTATCATTTTGCGCTGGCGCATGCGCGTCGAAGCGCTGGTCAAGTGCGGCATTTGGGGCGCGATCGCCATCGTCGCGCTGTTCGGCGCGCTGTTGTTTTTCGGCGCGGCGGTCTTTGTTTTCGTGCAAGCCGAATATGGGACGCTGCCGACTCTGCTCGGCTTCGGCGGTTTATTCCTCGCCGTGGCGTTAATTGCGGTCATCGCCCTTATCATCCTACGCGCGGCTGCTGCGCGGCGGCAGGCCCGGATTGCGGCAACCGCTAGCCCTGCCGCCGCATTGCTCGACCCGAGCCTGCTCGCGGCCGGGCTCAGCTTCGGCAAAACCTTGGGGGGACGGCGGACGATCGCGATCGGCTTGGTCGGCGCGTTTATTGTCGGCCTGTGGCTGAGCCGGAATATCGATAAGAAATGACGGTTGGCACGCCAACTTTTCGGAACCTTCGCTGAGTCCCCGGATTGCTCCTCCGATCACCCCTGTGACCGAGGACCGCAATGTCGACCATTCTCATCATCATCCTTTCCTGATACTGATCGGCGCCCTGCCAAGCTGGGGCTACAGCAGAACCTGGGGCTATGGGCCAGGCGGCATTGTCGGCGTGCTGTTGATCGTCGTCATCGTCTTGGCGCTGATGGGCCGTCTCTAGCGCGCCGGGACATGCCCTGTGATTGTTTTTTGGCCGCCGCATTTTCTACGGCGAACCGGTTCCCACTTCGCGGGAAAATGTTCTAGCGCTTGCGGATGCGGAAGACGAGCAACTCCCCATCGCGCCGCGCGCACTCCAACGCGTGCCCGGTCTCATTCACGAGATGCGGAATGTCGATCTCGGCGAGCGGATCGGTGCATTCGACCGTGAGAAGGTCATTCGGCGCGAGGCGCGTAAGCGCCTTGCGCGTCTTGAGCGCCGGAAGCGGGCATTTCAGCCCACGCAGATCGAGCCGCGTCTCCGCCATTCCGTTCCTTTTCGCCGCAGACGACCGCAACGGTCAAGCCTCGTGCGCTTGACCGTTTGCGTCGGTTGGGCCCAGATACACGAAATCGTGCGAACGGGCTGAAAAGACATGCGCGTGATCGGGCTTGCCGGCTGGAGCGGCGCCGGCAAGACAACGCTTCTCACCCGCATCATCCCGCGCCTCGTCGGCCGCGGGCTCACCGTATCGACGGTGAAGCACGCGCACCATGGCTTCGACGTCGACCATCCGGGCAAGGACTCTTACGCGCACCGGGTCGCCGGAGCGACCGAGGTGCTGGTCTCCTCAGCCGTGCGGTTTGCGCTGATGCACGAATTGCGCGGCGCGCCGGAGCCTGAACTCGCGCAACTGCTCGGCAAGCTGGCGCCGGTCGATCTCGTCCTCGTCGAAGGATTCAAACGCGAGCCGCATCCCAAGCTCGAAGTCTATCGCGCGGTGGTCGGCAAGCCCTGTCTTTATATCGACGACCCCGACATCGTCGCGATCGCCTCCGATCGCCCGATGCCGGAGGCGCCGATCCGCTCGGTGCTGCTCGAGGACATGCACACGATTGTCGATATTCTGCTCGAAAGCGCGATCCCGGTCGAGGAGGCGATCGCGCGGACGGAGCGAGCATGGCGCAGCTGAGCGATGACTGCTTCGCCTTTTCCGGCCCGCTGATGCCGATCGCGGAGATGGAACGGCTGATTCTCGAACGCGTCCAACCGGTGGCCGAGATCGACCGCATCGGCCTGCGGGAGGCGGCGGGCCGCGTCCTCGCAAGCGATCTCGCCGCGGCGATCGACCTGCCGCCGTTCGACAACTCGGCCGTCGACGGCTATGCGCTGCGCCATGCCGATCTCGATGCGCGCACGGATACGCGTCTTGTGGTCGTCGACCGGATCGCCGCCGGCCAGGACGCGGCGCGCGGCATCGCTGCCGGCGAGGCGATCCGCATCTTCACGGGCGCGCCCATGCCGCCGGGCGCCGACACCGTCGTCATGCAAGAGGACGTGCGGCTCGACGGCGACCGCGTCGTCGTGCCGACCGGACTTAGCGGCGGCGCCAATACACGCCTCGCCGGCGAAGATATTCGCGCCGGTGCGATCATGCTTCCGGCGGGACAACGTCTGTCTCCGCAGGACGTGGCCCTCGCGGCGGCTCAGGGCATGACCGAATTGCCGGTGCGCCGCCGCGTGGCGGTTGCGCTGTTTTCGACGGGCGACGAGGTGATCGAGCCCGGCCAAGTCCGGCCGCCCAGCGCGATCTACGACGCCAACCGCTTTCTGCTGCTCGCACTCCTGGAGAAGCTCGGCGCGCGGGTGACCGACCTCGGCATTTTGCGCGATCAGCCCGACATGCTCGCCGCTGCGCTCGCCGCTGCCGCCGACGGCCACGATCTGGTGCTGACCTCCGGCGGGGTATCGACCGGCGAAGCCGACCACATCCGCACGGCCGTCGAGCGGGCCGGACGATTGGTGTTCTGGCGGGTCGCCATCAAGCCGGGCCGTCCGGTGGCGATGGGCGTCCTGCCCGCCCGAGATCCGATCGGCCAAGCCGCCTTCGTCGGCCTGCCCGGCAATCCGGCGGCCGTGTTCGTGACTTTCGTCCGGGTCGTGCGGCCGTTGCTGTTGCGCCTCGCCGGGGCGACGCTGCGCCCGTTGGTCGCGCTGCCGGTGCGCGCCGCCTTCGCCTACCGCAAAAAGAAGGGGCGGCGCGAGTATGTTCGCGTATCGCTTCGGCACGGCAGCGATGGCGCCATCGAGGCGGTGAAATTCTCGCAGGACGGCGCCGGCGTCATCACATCGCTGACGCAGACCGACGGCCTTGTGGAGCTCGGCGAGGACATGACTTCGGTCGCGCCAGGCGCAACGGTCGGGTTCCTCTCCTATGCCGACATGACCGAGTAACGACGGCGGACCGCGCGCCCATTGCGGCTTAGCGACGGTTGCTCCGACCAGACGGTCCCTGCCCTATCATTCGCTGCCGCCGCTATGCGCCGCCGTTGGCCGCGCGCGTGGCTCACCGCCTGCCGGCTCCATCAGCCGGGCTGCGATCTGCTCGGCATAAAACGCGTGGCCCGGCACGTCGAGATGAAGCTGGTCGTAATAGAAATTCGGGGTCACGGCTTTGGAAACCGGGCCGTGAAGGTCGAGCCAATCGAACCCGGAACGGGCAAGCATGGATCGGACATGTTCCGTCAACGTGCTTTCCCGGCCGTCCAGTTCGTCTTTTTCCGGCGACAGGACGATCAAGACTTTCCGGCCCGGTCGTTGCGTCTCGCGGATCGCCGAGAACAGATTCTCCAAGCTGCGCTCGGCGACCTGCAAATCGTCTTCGGATCGGTAGGTTTGCGGTCGCAGCGTCTTGTACAGCACCCAGGTGAGGAACGTCGTCGCCTCCCAGAGCGCCCGGAACGGCGGCGGCGGCCGCTGCATGAAGAAATAGCGGCCCTCCGCATCGACCCGCCCGCGCACGGTATCCTGCGTGATCAACGTCACGACGAGCACGGCTTCGTCATCGACGTTCTTGAAGCGGATGCGCTCCGCCATATTGTCGATTCCGTACTGATTGGCGCCGGCATTGCCGCAGACATAGCGTTTGCCGGTCGCCGCCGCCAAACGCTGGCATACGCCATCCGAGAAGAGCTCACCGTCATCGATATAGGTGCCGCCCCAGGTGACGCTGTCGCCAATGAACAGAAGCTTGGCATCGGCCGGATCGGCCCAGTCCGTCGTGCTGCGCAGTCCCTTGCTGTCGATCGTGACCCGGGCGCCGCGCTGGCGCAATTGCTGCTGATTGGGCTGCGGCGCAAAGCGATAGGAGGCGTTGGCGTAGAACAGGATCGGGTTTCCGAGCCCGAGGCTCCGCAGATAAAGCTCGGCGAGCACGACCGGCGTGACGATCAGAAGTGCGGCGATGATCCAGAACGCAGCCTTCTTGAGCTTGGGCATGCGTGAGCTTCTCAAATCAGCGCTTCGTAGGGGCCCGCCGGATCGGCGAGCGTCTGCAGCCGCAGCGCCGCCGCGCGCGCGAAGGACAGCAGCATGCTGCGGCGGGTCGCAGGATGCAGCCGATGCTCGGGGGCCTCACGCACCAGGGCGGCGCCAAAGCCGTCGGCCAGGATGAGCCCGACGTCGGCGGGAAAGATCGCGACGGGAACGTGGGGAGCGGTCGCAAAGAACAGCCGATCGCAGTGCATGCGATAGTCCGGCCATTTCTGGTCGGTCCGGAAATCCTCGACCGACGATTTGATCTCGACGATCCAGACCTCGCCGTCGCCGCCGAGAGCGACCAGATCGGCGCGCCGTCCGGAGGCGAGCTGTAGCTCGCTCACACAGGCAAGGCCGAGCGACAGCAAGAGCCGCTGTGCGCCTCGCGAGACGGCGAGCGCGGTTGCGGATTGCCGCCCGTCGCGGGGCGTTGCCGGGGCAGTCGTCAGCATCGGCGCACCATGCCACGAGACCGACGGAGAATAAACCGGGCGCCGAGGCCCCGCGCTCGCGTCTCTTAGCGACTCACCGGGTGACATTGACGCCCGATTGCGCGCTAATTGCGTCGGCTGCAAACGATCAGGAGACCGCGATGACGGCGGATGAGCGCTACGAAAAGGGCATGGCGGTGCGCCGCGAGGTGCTCGGCGACGCATGGGTCGACCGCTCGCTCAAGAACCGCAACGCCTTCAATACCGAGTTCCAGGAGATGATCACGCGTATCGTCTGGGGGGAGATCTGGACGCGCCCCGGCCTCGATCGCAAAACACGGCGCTGCATGGTGCTCGCCAGCATGATCGCGCTCGGGCGTTGGGAGGAGTTCAAGCTGCACGTGCGCGCGGCGCTGAACGACGCCATGACGCCGGACGAGATCAAGGAAATCATCCTCCAATCCGCCCTCTATTGCGGCGTACCGGCGGGCAATCACGCAATGGGCGAGGCGGAGCGGGTGCTGGTCGAAATGGGGTTGATGACCGGCCGCGCCCCGTAGCGCAGGCGTCCCCACCGTTGCGTTTCGTTTGTCGATAGTGGCGCCGGCCAGCACGCTGCCTGCGTGTGCATTCGCAAGAGGCGTTTGCAACAAGCGCTTCGCTAAAACGCGTACGGAATACCCCTCAGGATCGAGCGCCCGTTGTGCAAAAGAGCTTGAACCCCGATGGCGCGCGGGTTAACCGCGATCCTGAGGTTATCCCTTAGGTATATTGCCGGAATTGCCGACCGGGCGGCTGCGTTCGATTGTACCCCAACAAAAGGTTACCGACGCAGGCCGACATGGAATCGTCGGACAATAGTGCATCACACCGACCGTCTTGCGCCCATTGCGGCGCAATGATGCAGTTTGCGCGCCGTCTTCCCAAACTCGGTGGCAATCCGGAACTCGTTTCCTACCAGTGCGAGGAATGCGGGCACGTGGTGACGCGGCCTGAGGACGATGAGCCGTGAGTTCACTCGCCACGTATTAAGCATCCCCCGCCTAGCGGGGCGCGGGCCGGGCCCTGCAACGCCCGATGGTGGCGCCCGACAAGCGATGATCGATTGGCGATTGGCGGCAGCCGCAAGCTTCTGTATCAGAAGCGGTATCCGGCTCCTTTCCGCCTCTTTCCCGTCCGCTTAGCCAAGGTCGCGCCGCCGTCCATGAACACCATGCCTCTTGCCGGGGTTCGCGTTCTCGAACTCGCCCGCGTGCTCGCCGGCCCCTGGGCCGGCCAATTGCTTGCCGATCTCGGCGCGGAGGTGATCAAGGTCGAGCGCCCCGGCTCCGGAGACGATACGCGCGCTTGGGGGCCGCCCTTCGTCCAGGGGCGTAACGGCGATACGCTCGGCTCCGCCTATTACCACGCGACCAATCGCGGCAAGCGTTCCGTCATCGCCGATTTCGACACGCAGGCGGGTCAGGATCTCGTGCGTGCGCTCGCGCGCGAAGCCGATGTGGTGATCGAAAATTTCAAGTTGGACGGCCTCAAACCTTTCGGGCTCGATTACGAGAGCCTTCAGGCGATCAATCCGCGCCTGGTCTACTGCTCGATCACCGGCTTCGGCCAAACCGGGCCCTATGCGCCGCGCCCCGGATACGATTTCCTCATCCAGGCGATGGGCGGAATCATGCACATCACCGGCGAGCCGGAGCGCGAGCCGATGAAGATCGGCGTCGCCTTCGCCGACGTCTTTACCGGGCTATATGCGGCGATCGCCATTGAAGCGGCGCTGATCGAGCGGTCGCGCAGCGGACTGGGCCAGCACATCGATATGTCATTGCTGGACGTGATGGTCGGCGTGCTCGCCAATCAAGCGCTCAACTATCTCGTGTCGGGCGTCTCGCCCAGGCGCATGGGCAATTCGCATCCCAACGTCGTCCCCTATCAGGTGTTCCCGACGGCTGACGGACATGTGGTGATCGCGGTCGGCACCGACGCGCAGTTCCTGCGCCTCTGCGAGGTCCTGGTCTTGCCGGAGCTCGCCGCGGATCCGCGTTTCCAGTCGAACGCCGGGCGTGTCACCGCACGGGCGGAGCTCGTCGCAAGCATCGCTGCGCGAACCATCCGCTTGACGCGGGCCGAGCTTCTCTCGGCGCTGGAACGAGCCGGAGTGCCGACCGGGCCGATTCACGACATCGCCGAAGTCTTTTCCGACCCACAGGTGGTCGCCCGCGCAATGCGTCTCGAACTGCCGGCGCCCGATGCGGCGGCGGGCACCGTCCCGGGCGTTCGCACGCCGATCACGTTCTCGCGCACGCCGCTGAGGTATGAGCAAGCTTCGCCGCGCCTGGGCGCGGACACCGAGGCGCTTCTCGCCGACCTTGCCGAGGGCAAGCCGCTGTTTCGCAGCTCACGCGAATAAGCGGAGTTTCTCGCCGCCGCTCAGGCGGCGGGCGCGTCAGCGCCGTCCTCTTTCGCCGGAAGCGTCAGCGTGAAGGTCGTGCCACGGCCCAGTCCGGAACTCTCGGCGCCGATCGCCCCGCCGTGCAGATCAATGATGCGCTTGACGATGGAAAGGCCGAGGCCGATCGAGCTTTCGCCGCCGGTCGGCTTGGCGGAGAGCCGCTGGAAGCGCCCATAGAGGCGGGATATGTCCTTTTCCGTCATGCCCGGCCCTTCGTCCTTCACCCGGATTTGCGCGCTGTCCGGCCGCAGATCGAGGGACAATTCGATCCGGCCGCCGATGGGGCTGTACTTGATGGCGTTGCTGAGCAGGTTGTCGATCGCCTCCCGTATCCGGTCGCCGTCGCAGGCAATCAGTTTACCGCTCGGCGCGGACACCTCGATGCGCTGCTGCTTTTTCGCGGCGAGCGGCTGATTCGCCTCGGCGACATCCCGGACGATGGTCGCAAGATCAACGGGCTCGCGGCGGATGGTGATATTGAGCGCATCGGCCATCGCATCGGTGATGAGGCTTTCGACCATTTCGGTCAGCCGGTCGGCGGCGCTGTGGATGTGGTCGATCTGCGCTTTGGCGTTCTCGACCGAGTGGTTGGGATCGGACAACATGCGGTCGAGTATCTCCGCCCGGCCGATGATCACCGAGAGCGGATTGCGCAGATCGTGGGCGACGGTGCCGAGGATTTCCCGCTTGAACGCGTTGGCGCGCTGCAGGCGCGCCCATTGCGCCGCGAGGCGTCGGTTCGCCGCGGTCAATTCCCGCGTACGCTGGTTGACGCGCTCTTCGAGCCGGGCGTTCGCCTCCTGAAGCTGCTCATAGAGGATGACGTTGTCGAAGGAGATGGACAGCTTGCTCGCGAACAACTCGACCAGCGTGCGGTCGGTGCTGGAAAGCGGACGCCGCGCATGCAGCACCACAACGACTTCGCGTCCGCTTGCCGTGCCGATATAGAGCGCCGACCACCCCGCGGTGAATTGATGGCTGCGGCCGCGGAAAACTTCCTCAACCCAATGGCGCAACTCCGGATCGAAGGTGCTCGCGGTGTCGGCGCCCAGGAGATGAGCGTAGCAGCCTGAGGCGGCTAGCACCGAAATGGCGCGGTCCGGCTGTCCGTAGTCGTGACAAACGAGAATGCCGTCACACTCGACTTTGAGCAGCGACGCGGTCTGCGTCAGCACACCTTCGGCGAGGCGCTGGATCGACTTGAAGTCGTACAGAGTCGCGGCCGCGTCGACGATGATCTCGAGGCCGCGGCGGGTCTCGGTCACCCGCTGCAATTGCTGATAGCTGCGCAGCGCGGCAGTGAGCGAGGTGAACAGCTTGTCGGCCGTCAGTTCGGTCTTCGCCTTGTAGTCATTGATGTCGTAATCGACGATGACGCGGCGCTCCGGCGCCTGGCCGGGTTGACCGGTGCGAAGAATGATGCGGACGGCTTCGTTCTTGAGTTCGTTCCGGATGAAATTGACGAGGTCGAGACCTGCATTGTCGGTCTCCATGATCACGTCGAGCAGCACGACCGCCGTGTCGGGGTGCTCGCGGATCAGCGCGCGCCCTTCCTCGGCTGAATAGGCGGATAGAATCTCAAGTCCTTGCCCATTGAGCGTGTAATCGCTGAGCGCGAAGCGGGTGCCATCATGCACGGCCGGCTCATCGTCGATGATCGCCACCTTCCAGCGCGGACCAACCGCCGCAGCCGACTCGTTGGCGGAATCCTCAATGATGTCGATGATATCGTCCGGTTCAGCCATATGCCTGTTCCGTCGCTTGGCGAGCGGAAGCCGACGCGTATTCGTGCGGCGCCACGCGCGGGAGGACGATGCGGATCGTTGTGCCGCGGCCGGGCGCGGAATCGAGGTGCAGCCGTCCGCCAAGGCTTTGGGTGACGAGATTATGGATGATATGCAGGCCGAGTCCGGTGCCGCCCTCACTCCGCCGCGTGGTGAAGAACGGGTCGAAGGCGCGCCGGCGCACCTCCTCGCTCATGCCGACGCCGTCGTCAGCGACGACAATTTCGACATGGCGGACGCCGAGCGGGCGCGCTTGAACCTCGACCTTGCCGGAGCGTCCATCCGGGAAGGCATGGATGACCGCATTGAGAAGGATGTTGGTGAGCACCTGTCCATAGGATCCCGGGTCGCTGTCCATCACGATGTCCGGCGGGATGTCGATGTCGATCGCGACCTGCGCCTTGCGCAGCACCGGACGCACACTGACGACGATTTGCTCGGTCGCCTCGCGCAGACTGAACTCGCGCCGCTCGGCATGGCTGCGATCGACGGCAACTTGCTTGAACGACTGAATCAACTCGCCGGCGCGGTGCAGGTTGGCGACAAGCTGGCGCGCCGCATCGCCGACGTGTCCGATGAACTCGTCGAGTCGTGACCGCCGCAGCGATCCTTCCTTCGCCTCGGCCGCGAACAGATCGCAGCGGCGGACAAGGCTTGACGCTACGGTGAGACTGATGCCCACCGGATTATTCACCTCATGAGCCACGCCAGCCACGAGCCCGCCCAAAGCGGCGAGCTTCTCGGCGTCGATCAGGCTTTTTTGAGTGCTGCGCAATTCGACGAGCGCGTTCTCGGCGGCTTCCTTGGAAGCGCGCAGTTCGATCTCGGTGCGGCGCTTGGCCATGGCGTTCTCCCGAAACACCTCGACGGCGCGCGCCATTTCGCCGATCTCATCCCTCGCGTCGGCGTTGGCGATCACCCGACCGTAGTGCCCGGAGACGATCGCATGCATGGCGGTGCGCAGTTCCCGCAACGGCAGCCGAATGCTGCGCGTGACGATCAGGCCGCCGATGACGATCGCCGACAAAAAGGCCGCGGCGACCAACAAGACGATGCGGAACGTCCTCGCCAAGGTGCGGTCGAAGCTCGCCTGTGCGCGCTGCTCGCGCTCGCGCATCTGCGCCTGCAGGCTGTCGATGGTGGAAATCATCGTCGCCTGATTGCCGTCGATCGCGGTGCGCAGCACATGCGTGCGGGCCGCGAATTTCGCGGCAAGATTGCCAAGACCGGCGCGCAACGCCCCGGCGCGCTGTTTCAGCGCTTCGAGCGCGGAGCGTTGAATGTCGTCGTCGGCGAGGTCGATCATGACTGGGATGGTCTTTTCGATCGTCTCGGTATTGCGGCGCGCCTCCTCGACGGCGTTGGACGCGAGCGAAAGATAGTAGGCGTTGGCGGCGACGACGGCCGCCGTGAAGGCTTCGCGCGATTTTCCGAGCGCTGGCCGGATCAAGGCGTCCTGCTGCGCGATCGACCCTTCAAGGATCGAGTAGAGGCCCGCCATCTCCCGCGCCGGCCGCAACACCTCGTCCTCGTAGATATGCGTGATGGTCGCCTGCACCGCGCGCAATTCATTGAAGCCGTCGAGAAAGCGTTCGGTTACGTCGGCAAGGTCGGCCATCGCCGAAGAGAGCACCGGATCGGCCGGGCTGCGCGTGTGCAAAGTGCCGAGCACGGCTTCGCGCACCAGCAGGATTTCTGCAAATATCTCCGGGCTCGGCTCGTTGATGTAGCGGTGGATGAGGTTTTGCAGGCGGCCAGCTTCGCCTTCGAGCAGCACCAGCAGCAAGTCGGATTCCCGCACATGCCGCAATTCGTCCCAGGCGCGGCTGAGCGTGCTCCCGCCGGTCCAAATGAGGCCGGCAAGGATGATGACCACCGCAGAGTTGAGCACCGCGATCGAAAGAATTCGCCAGCCGATCGGCAATGAGCGAACGAGACTTTCAAGATCGACGCGCCAACCGCCCGCCTTCGCCGGTGCGTGGCTCGCAGGATCCGAGGAATGATCTTGTGCAATCACCGCCAAGGGCGCGTCTCACTGAACCTGACGGATGCGTTTGATCAACGGGCCAAGCGTCGGATCGCTCGTCGCCTTGGCGTAGATCGATGACATGGCCTCTTCGAATGCCCGGCGCGGAAATTCGGTGATGACAACATTGCCATCGGCCAGGGCCCGACGGCGCGATTCCTCCTCGAGCGCGTCCCACCTCAGTCGCATGAACCGGTTGGACTCGCGCGCCGCCTCGCGAAAGATCGCTTTGTCCTCGTCGGAAAGCGTGTCCCAGGCGCGCTTCGACATGACCAGAACCTCGGGGCTCATCGTATGCTCGGTCACAGTGTAGTAGCGCGCGGCCTTGTAGTGGTTGGTCGTCACATAGGACGGCCAATTGTTCTCAGCCCCGTCGATAATACCGGTAGTGAGCCCAGTCTGGACTTGCCCATACGGGAGCGCAACCGGCACGGCGCCGAGCGCTCGGATCATTTCGACCATCAGGTCCGATTGCTGCACGCGGATGCGCAGACCCTTGAGGTCCTCGATGGTGCGGACCGCGCGGTCGCGCGTGTAGATCGAACGGGCGCCGGAGTCGTAGAAGGTCAGGCCAATAAACCCGTGGGCCTCGAAGCTTGCCAGAATCTCCTCCCCGATCGGCCCATCGAGGACCGCGCGAAGGTGCTTGGGCGAACGGAACAAGAACGGCAAAGCCAGCACATTGGCGAGCGGCACGAAAGACGCCAAGGGAGCAATGTTGGTGCGGTTAAGATCGATTGCGCCGACTCTGGTTTGCTCAATCGTTTCCTTTTCCTCGCCGAGCTGGCGCGAATGAAAGACGCGGAGGCCGTGCCGCCCCTTTGTTCGCTCCTCGATCAAGTGGCCCATAAAGGCAACGGCTTCAACCGTCGGGTAGTCAGCGGATTGGGTATCCGCAACACGAAATTCCCGCGCGGCGGCCTGCGACGCCGGCGCCGTCGTCGCAAGGATCACCGCGAATATGCAAGCGCTCCATGCTGAAGACAAAATTCAACCGCCTTGTCAATCGATTGAACTCGGTTCTGTATACGCGAAATTCTACCGAATGGCCGGCCCGCTGGCTACTCTCACTCTCCCCGGGACCGATCGCGTTTTTGCCCCATGTCTGTGGTGAACATGCGGCGAGAAATCTGACGGGGGCGCGTCGGACCCGCCCGAAGGGGCGGGTCCGCAGAGGTGGCCAACTCGCGCGGAGGTTGCCGATGTCCCTCAGACGTTCATTTTTTGCCGCTGGGATTGCGCTCTTTTTCAGCGTGAGCCAGGGCTGGGCCGGCGCGACGGAGATCCAACTCTGGCACGCAATGTCTGGCGAACTCGGCCGACAGCTCGAGCGAATCGTGACTAATTTTAATGCCTCGCAGACCAACTATCGCGTCATCCCGGTATTCAAGGGCAGCTACACCGAGACCGTGACGGCGGCCATCTTTGCCATGCGCACGCGGACGCATCCGACGATCGTGCAAGTCAACGAGATCGGAACCGCGACGATGATGGCCGCCAAGGGGGCGGTCTATCCAACCTTCGAGCTCATGCAAGACGCAGGCGAGATACTCGACGCCCACCCGTTCCTGCCGACAGTCGCGGGCTATTACGCCGACCTCTCCGGCAACCTGTTGTCGTATCCGTTCAACGTCTCTACCCCTATTCTCTATTATAATAAGACGTTGTTTCGCAATGCCGGGCTCAACCCCGATGTCCCGCCTCGAACCTGGCCGGAGCTCGAAAAGGCGGCGCAACGGCTGCGCGATGCCGGCGCGCCCTGCGGCTTCAGTAGCCATTGGCCATCCTGGATCCATGTCGAGAACTTCTCCGCCCTGCACGACTTGCCGATAGCGACGCGCGCGAATGGGCTGCGTGGCCTCGATGCTGAATTGACCTTCAATAGCCCCGCGGTGATCCGGCACATCACCGCGCTCGTGGCCTGGCAGAAGACGAAGATATTCGAGTATGGGGGGCGCGGGATCAAAGCGGAGCCGAAATTCCATTCGGGCGAGTGCGCCATGTTTCTCGGTTCCTCAGGGCTTGTCGCCGACATCCGTCAGAACGCCAAATTCGAGGTCGGCTACGGCATGCTTCCCTATTGGCCGGATATTCGCGCCTTGCCGCAGAATTCGATGATCGGCGGCGCGAGCCTATGGGTATTGCGCGGGCGCCCGAGCGCCGAATATCGCGGCGCCGCGAGGTTCTTCGCTTATCTGTCGCAGCCGGAGGTGCAATCGGATTGGCACCGCAGCACCGGCTATTTGCCGATCACCCAACCGGCCTACGAGCTGACGCGAGCGCAGGGATTCTACCAGAGCAATCCCGGCGCCGTGCTTGCGATCAAGCAGCTCACATTGAATCCACCGACCGATAATTCCAAGGCGATCCGGCTTGGCTCTTTCATCCTCATTCGCGACGTTATCGAGGACGAAATGGAACTGGCCCTTTCCGGCAAGAAGAGCCCGAAAGACGCCCTCGACGACGCAGTGAAGCGAGGCAACGAACTGCTGCGTCAATTCGAGCGGGCGAACAAGTGACGGTCGGCATTTGTTGAGCTACCGCTGTCATGGTCCGCTGGCGGCGCGCTCCTTCGCCTTGGCAATTCGCTCGGGAAACGCCGATGCAAGGGCGTCGGCTCGCGCCGCGATCAGGCCGCGTTCGGTGATCAAGCCCGTGATGAAGCGCGCCGGCGTCACGTCGAACGCATAGTTTGCCGCGACCGCGCCTTTCGGCACGATCCGCACGGTCTCGATCCTCCCATCGGCGGTTATTCCCGTCACCTGCGTCACCTCTTCGGGCCCCCGCTCCTCGATCGGAATTTCGGCAAGGCCGTCGCGCGTGGAAAAATCGATCGTCGGCGATGGCAGCGCCACATAGAAAGGCACGCCGGTATCGTGGGCGGCGAGCGCCTTCAGATAGGTTCCGATCTTGTTGCAGACGTCGCCCTGGTTCGTGGCGCGGTCGGCCCCGACGATCACCAGGTCCACTTGCCCATGCTGCATCAGGTGGCCGCCGGCGTTATCGGCGATCACCGTGCAGGGCACCCCGTGCTGTTGCAGCTCCCACGCGGTAAGCGCGGCGCCCTGATTGCGCGGGCGCGTCTCGTCGACATAGACGTGGACCGGGATGCCCCGGTCATGCGCCGCATAAATCGACGCCGTGGCGGTGCCGATATCGACGGTCGCAAGCCAGCCGGCATTGCAATGAGTTAATACATTGACGCGCTCGCCGTTCTTGCGCACGGCGGCCGCTTCGATTAATTCGACGCCGATCCGCCCGATCGCCGCATTGATGGCTACATCTTCGTCGGCGATCTCGCGCGCGCGCGCATAGGCCGCGGCGACGCGCTCGCTGCGTGGCCGATTGCGGACGGCCTTGGCCATTTGGTCGAGCGCCCATTGCAGGTTGATGGCGGTCGGGCGGGTCGCGGCAAGAACGTCGCACGCCCGGTCGAGCGCCTCATCGGAGGCATCGGCATTCAGCGCCAAGCACACGCCATAAGCAGCGGCGGCCCCGATGAGCGGCGCGCCGCGCACCACCATATTCTTGATTGCCAAAGCCGCCTCTTCGAGGGTGGTCAGGCGCAGGCAGACGAAACGATGCGGCAGCTGGGTCTGATCGATTACGCCGACCGACCAGCCATCGGCCTCGAGCCAAATGGTGCGCCTCGGTTCACCGTCGACTTTCATGACCATCATCCGGATGACGACATGCGTAGAATGTCGAAACGCATTGAATAGAGCATATCGAACGCGCTGACGAGGATCAGCGTGTTGCCCGCCTACCGGCAATCGGATAGTTTGTGCGCCTGCGGCCGATTGGATCGTCAGGCGCAGGCGCCCGTAGCTCAGCTGGATAGAGCGTTGCCCTCCGAAGGCAAAGGTCGTGTGTTCGAATCACGCCGGGCGCGCCATGAAATCAATAGCTTAGCTGTTAACAGAACTTCGTTTGAGCGGCGAGGTAAGCGTTAGGTAAGCACGCCAGCAGAAAGTTAAGACAACAACAAGCCACAGTTCGAATGCGCAGTTGTCGCTGGCTGCACGCCCGGTGCTTGTGGCCTCGTGTGCCCGGCAACAGGCGGATTGGCGCTCGATTCGTGATCGCTCGTAACACTGACGATCGTGGTGCACGGGAGTTTAGCCTCTTCTTCAGACACCGCCCTCTCTAGAGAGGGCTTTGGTGCGATCTCCGTTGTGACCTACAGATCCTGCCTAACCGCTTTGGAAAAAAGAAACAGGGTCAACGTTCAAGGCGGTCGAGAGCTGCTCAAGAGCGTCGACCGTCGGAGCATTCTCCTCTCGCTCAATCATTCCGACGTAGTTGCGATTGAGACCAGCCCGATCGGCAAGTTCTTCCTGGGAGAGGCCTCGCTCCCGCCGCATCCGCCTGAGGTTTCGAGCCACCACTCGCCGCAATTTCATGCGGCAAGACGGCCTCAGCACTTGTGATGGCTCCACCTAGTATACTAGGTAATTACCACGCGACGCGATCCCCGGGTGGGGCCGCCTGATAATGAGGGTAAGGCTCTCGCAAATGCCAGTTGGTTCGGTGCCACCGGTTGAGCCCTTCGTCGAGCGGCTCGGCGCGGCTCAGGATGTTGTCGGTGTCAGCGTGTATCGGTTGGGGTACCGCACAGAAGCGACAAAGGATGTTCTCTCGGCGATTGAAATTCCAGCGGAGATTGTCGAAGAGGCAGTGGCGTCGAAGCTGTCTATTTCGGTCACGATGTCGCCGACCGGGGAACTCAGCGCAACGTCATCCTCCTGCGCTGCAACGTTTGATTCTGCGCTGATCCCGACCGACGTTCTTGTCGCCCAAGTGGTCGCGCCGGAAAATCTCC
>JBAPYK010000188.1:0-3018 GCA_049284695.1 Rhodoplanes sp.
ACCAGCTTCCAGCGGCGACTTTGTTAGCGGTGGATAATGACGCGACGATGGCGCAGCACTTTCGCAGAAAGCTGGCCGACCGACTCTCACCGCTCCCCATGCCGGGCCGGGTCTGCTTCCTCGAAGCTGACCTGATGGCTGTTTTCCCATGGCTCAAAGAGCATAGCGTACGGCCAAATTACGTCTTCCTCGTCAACGTCCTGTATTTGCTAGATGACCCCGCCGCAGCGCTTCGGATGATTGCCGGGTGCCTGCGCCCACGCGGCGAGCTTCGGCTTTCCAATCCGGACGAGCGCACCAACCTCGAGGTCTTGTTTCGTCGGCTAGAACAGGACCTGGTCGCCGCGCAGCAGCTCGATAGTCTTGCTCATGACTTCGCAGTGCTCGGAGGGTTTAATCGCCAACGCCTCTCCTCCAAGCTTCATCGGCTATCAGGCGCCGAGATTTATCGGTTGGTGCTTGAGACAGGATTCCGACGCGTCACGCACGTCACACATGACCATTATGCTGGCCAATCGCTGCTGCTTTCAGCCAGAATATGAACCGGCAGTCTGAGCCGCCAAACCAGCAACGAATAATGCATCCGCAGCACGCAGCAGCATCTCCCGGTGCGCAGCCATCGCTTGTCGCGATTCCACGCCGACGCTGCGGCATACGTCCAAGACGTATGTAGCCGCTGGTTCGTTCGGGGCGATCGTGTCATCGACGAACGAAAATCCGTCTGCATAGCGCACGAACCCGCAGTTGGCCATCAATCGCGCCGAACGTGCATCATCGCGTTCGGACATGATTAGCGTTCGGACCTCCGTGCTCTCGGCCAGAAGGAGGCCAGACAACAGGAGGATGCGAAACAGTCCGAGCTTGCGGCACTCTCGTCGCACCATCACTCTCGAGATCTCGGCTGTCGGGAGGGCGAAGCGAGGCTGTCGCCCCAACGATCGCAGCAGGCGGACTGATGGTAGATCGTCCCCTTCCGCTGGCAGAATCAGGCGCGAAGCGCCGATCAGTTGAGCTTCGGCGCCAAGAACGCCAAAGGCAACGCTCTCTCGGTCGTAGGCATCGCGTAAATCGGCCGGCGTTGTCACTTCGCGGACGGTCCAGTTCAGCTCGCAGCGGAGCACATCATACCGTAAGGGCAGGTACCCATCGGTCAGCTCGGTTGATGTCAGGCAGCGCGTCTCAAGGGTCCTTCCGCGCCAAGCGATCGCACCACAAGCCCTCGTCGTGGCGCCCGCGGACACCTCACTCATGCGGCGCCTCGGCGATTATGAAAGGAAAGCCTTCGTATCGTTGGCCGTCAATCTCGTACCCGACCCGATGCTGGTCCAGAACTCGGTAACGCGCAGCGTTCAGGTGCCCGAGCACGACATCACGAGAAAGTTTCGCCGTCCCGCGGGCGATGAACTGACGCATTACTGTGGAGAAACGATCGAAATCCAGCGGCTCCCAAAGGTCGAAGCTTCGTTTGCGAGAGGCCTGCCGAGCTTGCTCAACCTGCTTAAGGTAATTGAGAGCGCGGAACAACTCCTCGATCTCACCCTTCCCGCACAGCAGCGAGATGGTGACCACCGCGCCAGGCGAAAGCAGTTTGTCTTGCACGAGCCGCTGCAGCACGGCTACGGGATCCCGCAGCCACTGGTACAGGTTCAGCATACAGGCGCCGTCGTACAGACGGCTGATCCCGATCTTCGTCATGTCGTAGAACTCGTTCGGTGCGTGCAACCGCTCGACATTGGCCTTCACGGCCGAGAAGCCAGGAAACGCGCCACACCGCCGCCGGGTGATCTCGATCATCGCATCGTTGATATCGATCGAGGTGACCGCCATGCCGGCGGCCAGGAGCTTCTCAGCGAGAAAACCCGGGCCAGAGCCAAGATCCAGCACCCTGCGAGCACGGCGCATGGCGTCGACATGGGCATCGACCAGGGCCCTATAGCCGGGAAACTGGCCGAGGACACGTTCCGCTGACAGCGCATACAGACCGATCAGCGATTGTTCCTCGTTCGTGCGCTTGAGATCGTCCTCGTACACCTGCCAATGCTCGGCGTCGTTGACGTTCAGCGCCACGATCCAGCCGCACGTCTCTTGCGTCATCGGATCGACCACTCGGGAGGCGATCTTGGTGAACCGCATCTTCCCGTACACCGGCGACGTGTAGCGCAACTCCTCCATGTCGAGGGGCACCGCGGAATCCACTAACTCCAAGCCGCGGCGCTTCACGTCGGCGCTGTTGTCAAGACATTCGACGAACTCCTTGACGCTCATGTTCCGATAGAACCGATTTGTCGGAAAGATCAGCTCGAATGCGGGATTCCAGTCGAGAAGCTCGAACAGGTTATTCAATAAATAGGAGGGGACGTTAGGATCGAACAGTTTCGCGCGCAATTGCGTAATGAGCTGATATGCTTCATCGTTCTTCAACGGCCCCTTGGAAGCCGTCTCCTTGAGATGGTCCAAGGCACGTTCGACATCGGTTTCGTCTGTGCTTTGGGTCAGGAGGTTCAGCATCGGCATCGCCCGCGACTCCTCATACCACTCACGCCAGATCCGACGCAGCGTGGTGAGAATCGCGTCAGCATTGACCGAGAGGCAGTAATTATAATCCCACTGGATATCCGGGTCGCCGTCCTGGTAATTGGCTGACGAGAAGGGTTCGGACAGAATTGCGAGGTCGGCGACCGGGAGATAATCCCCTGTCTCGTCGATGTCGCGACCATGGCAGGCCAAGACAAACGCCAGACTGGAGCTCACTCGGTCGCGCGCGGAACTCGATCGTTCCTTTTGTGGACAGACGTGAAATCTCTGTAACAGCGTTTCCTGACCGCCGTTCACAAGAGCTGGCAAGAGCCGTCGCAGTCGGTGGACCTTGTACTCCGGCAACAAAAACACCACACGCTTGATGGAGGCGAATTCGTTGACGAAAGCCCATCGTTCCGCAAACACATCGGGCGATCGAAAGCTAGCCAGCTCGACGTTGAAGAAGAGCAGGTTGACAGGCTTATCCTGCCTCTCAAGAAA
>JBAPYK010000189.1:0-38961 GCA_049284695.1 Rhodoplanes sp.
GCAACAAGAAAGCATTCGGCGACTCCATGGTCCACAAGGTCGCGCCGCTGATCGCGCACCAGAGGATTGGAACGATCAGAAGTTCCCAGCGTGTCCGCTCGGCGGCGAGAACAACGCCAAGCGTAGCGACTACCGTGGGGTCCGGTGCGATGCCGAAGATTTCGGCCTGAACCATCGGACGGCCGAAAAGCAACCCGATCGCGGGCCACACGAAGAGCGCAACACCGAACATGCCGAAGCCGGTCATGGTGGCTGCGTCCCGGCCCCGCCGCAGCCGTACTCCGTCGCGGATGAGCCCCGACCACACCAGCAGCGCCGCCTCGATCATAAAGCCGATGGCGAAGTAACTGGCCGCCCAGTTGATCGTGTCGTAACGAACGAGCAGGTAAGCCCACGCCACCCACAGCCAGCAAATGGCGAGGATCGCTGCGATCGCACGCCCGCGCCAGCATCCGCCGCGCAGCCAGAGCGCAAGCACACCGACGCCGAGCGCGAGCGCCACGATTTGCCACGGCCAGACCGCCAGGTTGTACAGCTCGAACAGCCGGTAATAAGTGTGCGCGGAGAACAGCAGAAAATCCGAGAGCGAGTAGGTCCACCACTCCGACATCAAAGCTTCTCGACATGCGCGATCATGCGAGCCCGCATCGCCGCATCGGGCAGTTGTCCGGTGGACGCCGCGAGGTTCTCCTGCACGTGATCGACGCGCGTCGTCGCGGGGATCGCGCAAGTCACCGCCGGATGGGAAATAATGAATTTGAGGAGGACCTGCGCCCAGCTGGCGCAGTCGATTTCGGCCGCCCAGCCGGGGACCGGATACCGCGCGAATTTGCGGATCAGATCGCCCTGCTGAAACGGCCGGTTGACGATCACCGCCATGCCGCGATCGCGCGCCAACGGAAGGATGCGGTCTTCTGCTTCGCGGTCGAGAATGTTGTAGGTGACCTGGACGAAATCGAGCGGCTGCGTGCGCATGATCCGCTCGAACTCGCCGTGCCGGCGTCCTTCCGAAGTGGTGATCCCGACATAGCGGAGCTGACCCGCCGCCTTCATGGCGAGCAGCGTCCGTAGATGCGGCTCCCAGGAGAGCAGATTGTGGACTTGCAGCAGGTCGAAGCGCGGCACGCCCCACGCCTGACGGGACGCTTCGATCTGCGCCGGGCCGCGGCTGCCGGAGGATATCCAGACCTTGTCCGCTGAGAACACGGCCGCCGGCCTGCCAAGTTTGGAAAGGCCGTATCCGATCACGTTCTGCGAGGAGCCGTACATCGGCGACGAGTCGATCAAGCGGCCGCCGGCCGCGAAGAACGCACCCATGACTTGCGCACAGGTGTCGCGTGCGACCCGGTCATTGCCGACATTGAAAGTGATCCAGCTGCCGAGCCCGACCAGCGGCAGCGCCTCACCGCTCGAGGGAATAGGCCGGGTGAGGACGCGGCCCTGTTGCGCCGGCGCGCTGCGCGGCAGCGCCGCGGCGACGCCGGCCGCCGACAATGAACGCAATAGCGTGCGCCGATCGAGCGAAAACACGGGCTTCCTCGCATGCCTGCGGCCGTCCGATCACGAGCCGCCATGGTCATGTAGCGCGGCATTCCCTTCGCTCAAGGGCGCCGCTCCCGCCGCTCCGGCCTAGGCGCGCTTCTCCATCCCTCCCCAGCGATAGCAGAGATAGAGCAGCACGAGCAGCCACACCGCGATAAACCCGTCCGAAAACATCGTCAGGAAGTTGTACGGGGCATAGTCGCCTTCGTGCAGCGTCTGGTAGATGTGGCCATAGGTGGCCCCAAGCATGAAGAACGCCCATCCGAGTCCGGTCGCGAGCCAAAACGCGCCATCAATCCAAAGGCAAAGGAAGCCCAGAACGCCCCACGCCCCGTCGTGAACGCCGACCTCGAATTGGAACGGACTTCCCGGCGGCCAGCCGATGCTTTTCGCCGTCTGATCGGCAAAGAAGACATGAGGGATGAACCCGAACAATAGACCTACGAAGCCGACGTCCAACACCAGGGCATAGAGGAGCAGGAGGCGAATAACGCGGACGCGCGTCCTCGGCTGCTTTGAGAGGCCGAGATGCACCAAGGGGAGGACGACGCTTAAGACAGCAATAATCAAGCCGATCATTGAATAGCCCTCACGACTCCACGGCGCGGTGCTCGCGGTTCTTGCGGGGTCGTTTAGAAGCAAAGCGTGGTCACGACGTTTCCGCGCTTGTCCTTGATCGCGTAGCGGCATTGCAGGCGCTTGAGCGCGGCCTTGGCGTCTTCGTTACCGAGGGCGGCGGCTTTCTCGTAATACGCTTTGGCGGCGCTTGTATCCTGCGGCCCCCCTCGCCCACTCTGCGCGAATGCGCCCATCCGTTCCAACGCTCCCGGGTGATCTTGCGCGGCCGCTTTTTCAAACAGCGCCCGTGCCGCGACGTCGTCCTTCTCTCCGCCGACTCCCTCCGCAATCATCAATCCGAGCTGATATTGCGCTTCTGCGGAATTCTTCTCCGCCGCTTTCGCAAGCATGGCTCTCGCCTTGCCGGGATCCGACGGCGTATTGCCGCCGTCGGCGAGGGCCGCGAGATTCGTGACCCCGCGCGGGTTCCCCCCCTCGGCGGCGCGCTCGAACAGCTTGCGCGCCTGGGCTTCATCCTTGGGAACGCCTGATCCGGTCCCGTACATCACGCCGAGTTCGACCATGGCCGACGTGCTCCCGCGGTCGGCGGCCTTGCGATAGGCGCTGACCGCTTCCGGCCATTGCCGATTGGCGGCGTAGGCACGACCGAGCTGGTAAAGTGCGCGGCGCGACTTTGCCGCGGCCACCTTACAAAACTTGATCGCCGTCGCGATATCGGACGGCGCGATATCGGCGGCGCCTTGGACGTCCGCCGGCTTGTCGGGATCGGTCGGGTCCGCAGCGAGCCGGTCGCAAAGCACGAGATCGGCTGACTGGGCGTTGGCGGAGGAATAAGCAGCGGCCATGGTCAGCGGCAATAGGCACATGCCGAAGCTGCAAGCGACTGAAATCGCGCCAGATCGTTTTGTCATGACCTCAAGCCGCCATTTGCGCACAGCGCATCTTGCGGAACGAACTTAGGCCTGCATCCCTGAGCCAGCAAGCGTAACCTGGCAAATGCGTTCAGCGTCGCCGACGCTCCCGCCGATTGGCGTCACGTCGATTTCAGAGTGTCGGCAGAGAACTGAGGCCGGCAGGCGAAAAGCCCAGATCGAGTTTCTTCCATTCCTTGTATTTTGCTTCCGGCAGAAAGCCGAACGGCTGACACTTCCGCAGAGCCCGCATGGCCGTTTGCAATAGCGCGGCGCCCTTCGCCGATGCGCTTGCCGCAAGCAGCGTGGGCTCCTCTGCCAGCGCCCCACTCCGTTGCAGCGCCACGCGCAAAACCACGACGAGTTTCTGCGCGTCTGCCTCCGCAAGGCCGGGCGGCGGAGTCCAACATTCTTGCAGGCGCGCCTTGAGGGTCGCGATCTCTCGATCGGAGAGCTTGGCCGCACTCGGCATCGTGTCGAACCCGACGCTCGCGGTCATGAGCGGCGAGTCGATCCAGCTTGCCGGAAGCTGCGCATCGTCGGACGCGGGCTTAGGTTGCGCGGCCTGCGGCTCGAGCGCGGCCATGTGCACGGGCTGGCGGTTCTCTGAGGGCTGAGTGGGCTGAGCTTGTGCAGGCTGGGCGGGTTGAGCAGCCTGAGCGGTCTGCGTGGGCGGCGTCGGTTGCACGTCCTGGTGCGACGCCTGCTGATTCGGTTGGGCCTGCTCCTGGGCCTGCGGCGATGGGGAGGCCTGCGACTCGTCCTTCTGGTCCATGGCGACGTCTTGGACCTCCGGCTTGGCCGGCTCTTGCGTCTGCGTCACTTCATCGAGCTTATCGGACGGGACCAGTTCGACCGTAATCTCATGCGTCGCGGCCGGAAGGGGATCACGGGCGATCCACGCCAGCGGCCCCCACAACAGGCCGTGGGCGATGATGGATATGGCAAGCGCGGTGCGCACGACCCCCTGGACCCCCCCGATGCAAAAACCGGCAAACGAAGTGTCTTAAGGCAAAAATCCGTTAACGATGTGTCTTCCAGGCCGCGCCGAATCGCTGGGAGCCGTTTTTTTGCGGGTGTGACTTATTTGCCCAATTTGCCGCCACCGGGGGAGCGCCAGCGCAGGGAAACCGCCACCGTGCATAGAGTCTACGCCGGCGAGCTGTAATTCAGCCCTGTTCCACGTGCATTACACTCCTGTTATCATTAGTATGGACACAGCGTTCGAGCCCAACTTTGGCGCAGGGTCTCAAATGTCGCCGACGTTGCCGCGGTTCCATGGCCGCGGACGTCGTCCCGCATCGAAAGCCCAAGGAGTGATGATGGCCCATCCCTGCCGGGTACTGTTGATTTATCCGGGATTCGTTCCGAACACGTTTTGGAACTACCAGGCGACCTGCGAGCTGTTCAACGTTCGCTATCCGGCTGCGCCACTCGGTCTGATCACCGTCGCGGCGATGCTGCCGCAGACGTGGGAGGTGCGCCTCGTCGATCGCAACGTCGAAGAGTTGCATGACGAGGATATCCTGTGGGCCGATCTGGTGATGACCGGCGGGATGATCAACCAGCAACCCGACTGTCTCGGCGTGATCGATCGCTGCCACGCCCTTGGCAAACTGGTGGTCGTCGGCGGCCCCGACGTCACATCGAGCCCGCACCTCTATCGCACCGCCGATTTCCAGGTGCTGGGCGAGGCCGAGGACATCATCAAAGATTTCATCGCGGCCTGGGAGCGGGGCGAGCGTTCCGGCGTGTTCCAGGCGCAGAAATTCCAGGTCGACGTCACCACGACGCCGATGCCGCGCTACGACCTGCTCAAGTTCGACCGCTATTTTTATATCTGCGTGCAGTATTCGCGCGGGTGCCCGTTCACCTGCGAGTTCTGCGACATCATCGAGCTTTATGGGCGCGTGCCGCGGACCAAGACCAACGAGCAGATACTCGCCGAACTCGACTATCTCTACCGGCTCGGCTACCGCGGACACGTCGACTTCGTCGACGACAACCTCATCGGCAACAAAAAGGCGGTCAAGAAATTCCTGCCCGAGCTCAAGGCATGGCTGCAGGCCCGCGACTATCCGTTCGAGTTCTCGACCGAAGCTTCGATCAATCTTGCCGATGACGATGCTCTTCTGCGGATGATGACGGAGGCGAATTTCTTCGCGGTGTTCGTCGGCATCGAAAGCCCCGATCCCGAGACTCTGGCGGCGACGCGGAAGAAGCAGAACACGCGCCGCGACATTGTCGCGAGCATTCACCGGATCTACAGCGCCGGCATGTTCGTCACCGCCGGATTCATCATTGGTTTCGACAGCGAGCGGGAATCGGTCGCCGACGCCATGGTGCAATTCATCGAGGATTGCGCGATCCCCCTGGCCATGGTCGGCCTGCTATACGCCCTGCCGAACACGCAGCTCACGCGCCGGCTCGCCAAGGAAGGCAGGTTGTATGAGGGTCATGACGTGATGCGGCCGGATCGCAGCGGCGATCAGTGCCTGTTGGGAATCAATTTTGATCCCAAACGGCCGATGCGCGATATCCTCACGGACTACCGGCAGATCCTGGACAACCTGTATTCGCCGGAGGCGTTCGCGGGCCGGCTGCGGCGGCTTTGCGATCTTCTCGACCGCTCGAATAGCCGGCGACGCCCGCCAAAGGGCGACATCAAGCTTCGCTCTGGAGCCGCCGAGCACTTCAACCGAATCATCAACCACCTGCCCGAGGCGCGCACGGCCTTCCAGGAGACCATGCGCTATTGCGCCTCGACCAACCCGCGCGCGCTGCGTTTCATCGTCCTGATGATGGGAATCTATCTTCACCTCGGACCGCTCTCGCGGCACGTCATCGCAACGATGGATGATCGCATTGCAGCGCAAGATACCCCGCGACCTTCAATGCCGCCGCCCGCTCGGGAAGCGCACGCTGGCGCTGCGTTCTGACCTTATCCGGTCGCACAAGCGCATTTGTTGCGCCGCATAAGTCGGTTTCTTGCATTGACGGTTTGCACGCAGTGCAAGAAAGAGATGAGCGTATTTTATTCATCCGACATTCAACTCGTGCAATATCCGATCGTTGTCTTGATGACGCACCGATCTTGCGGCGAGGCCGGAAAAGCGCAAATATTTTGCCGACATGGAGGGCACCATGAATAACAGCACGACACCACCTTTCGAGATTCCCACCGACATGCATAAAATGACGGAACAGAGCTTAGCGCAGGTGAGAAGGGCTATTGACGCATATATCCAATTTCTGCAACGCGCGATTCCCGAAGACATCATGGGCGGCTCGGAACTGAGCCACAAAGTCCTCACTTATGCCGAGCTCAATTTGGCGAGCGCTTTCGAGTTCGGACAAAAGCTGATGCTGGTGAGGGATGTCCGCTCCCTGGTGCAGTTGCAGATGGACTTTATTCAACGACAAACGCAAGCGATGACCGAGCAGGCGTTTGACTTGCGGGAGGCGACGACCAAGACGGTGATGGAAAACTTACAGTCAAAGTTTTTAAACGCCTGATCGTCGGTTGGGCCATGGCCGATCAACCCGTGATATGGTTGAAAACGCCGCAAGATTATTGGCTATCAATTTTTTCTATCCCGGTGGCTCATCGAAGATGAGTCACCGGGCGCGGTCTCTGTGACCGATATCTCGGCAAAGCCCACCAATAAAAGGAACGAGATTATGCAAACCGCGAAAGAAATAATGACGACGCCGGTCGTGACGATCGCAGCCTCGGCCTCGGTCGCCGAGGCGATGCAGCTGATGTCCGAAAAACATTTGCGTGGCTTGATGGTGGAACCGAGCAGCCCGGGAGATTCTTACGGGATCGTCACCGATTCCGATATCGTCTACAAAGTGGCGGCGATCGGCACAAATCCGGATGCCGTAAAGATCGGCGAGGTCATGACCAAACCCTGCGTCGAGGTTGATCCCGACATGACGGTGCAGGAGGTGTGTCAAATCTTGTCCCGCAATCACCTGCACCGCGCCCCGGTGGTCAAAGACAAATTGTTGGGCGTGATAACGGTCACCGACATTTTGCGCGAAACGATGTGGTGGCAGGGGTAGGTCATCGGCCAGACGACGCGGCTCGTTATCCACGAGCGCGCGTGGCGCGTGAGGTCGAGGATATAAGGCTCGATTTTTCGGAATGCACAGCCAGGCGGCGATTGTCGTCGCGGTCACGCCGATGCGGTTGTTGGCGGCGAGAGACTCTCCGACAACGGATCATCTGATTGGGACGCCGGCGCGGGCTCCCCGCGCAGCGGCCGTTCCTCCATGGCGATGAGACAAATCAGCCCCGCAGCGATGCATCCGGCGGCGGCGACGAACAGCCAGCGGAATGACCCGCTGAGATCGACGCTATAGCGGCTCGCCTCGGCGGCGAGCGCTGCGAGGCTCAGCCCCTCACGGCCGGCACCGCCGCTGAGAATAATGGCGATGAAACCGGAAACCGCCAACGCTCCTCCAAGCGAGCGGAAGAAGTTCATGGCGCCTGTCGTGGTCCCGAGCTGGTGGGGAAGGACGGCGTTTTGGATCGACACCGTGGTCACGGGAAACAGCATGCCCATCCCGAGTCCGACCAACCCGATCAGCGCGCACACGATGACGAGCGGCAGGTTCGGATCGATCGCGAGAACGACGAGCCCGGCAATGGCGACGGACAGACCCATGACCGGCATGCGCTTGTAGTGTTCGCGGTGTTGCATCGCCCGCCCGACCGCGGTCGCCCCCACCACCGTGCCGGCGAGCTGCGGGATCAGCGCGAAGCCCGACTGGCTTGCGGTTAGCCCGCGCACAACTTCGAAATATATCGGCACGAATATGGTCAAGCCGACCATAGTCCCGAACACGAGGGCGACTGAAGCGGTGCCCATGCCGACGACCGGATTGAGCAGGATCGACAGCGGCAGGAAAGGCTCGCGCGCCGCCAATTGGCGAATGACAAACAAAACCGCGAGCGCCACCGCCGCTGCAAGCAAAACGAGAATGGGCGCCGATCCCCACGGATACCGATTGCCTCCCCAGGTCAACACGAGCAGCAACGCCACGGTCGCCCCAATCATCAGGGCGGCGCCCGCGAAATCGAGCCGGTGCGGCAGGTCATGGCGCGGCAGGCGCTTGAGCGCGCTGTTGGACATCAGCAGCGCGAGGAGGCCGAGCGGTAGATTGATCCAGAAGATCAGCGACCAGTGCAGGTGCTCGGCGAAAAAACCGCCGATCACCGGGCCGCCAATGCTCGAGGAGGCGAATACTGCGCCGATATATCCCTGGTAGCGTCCGCGTTCGCGCGGTGAGACGACATCGGCGATGACCGTCTGGGCGAGCGACAACAGGCCGCCGCCGCCGAGACCCTGGAAGGCGCGGGCGATGATCAGCACCATCATCGTCGGCGCGAGCGCACTCGCTACCGAGCCGATGGAGAACACGGCGATCGCCAAGAGAAGCATCGCGCGCCGGCCATGGATATCGCTGAGCTTCCCGTAGAGCGGGGTCACCGCCGTGGCGGTCACAAGATAGGCGGTGACCACCCAAGACAGGTTTTCGACGTCGGCGAGTTCGCGCCCGATCGTCGCCAAGGCGGTGGCAACGATCGTCTGGTCAAGCGCGCCAAGAAACATGGCGAGCAGAATTCCGAGAACGATCTTGCGGACGGCGATCGGATCAAGCGGCGCGTCTTCGCCGCGCGCAGGCGCTGGAGAGGTCATGAGAAGCGATCGTGGCTTTCTCGATAGGTCCGATCGGCCGGTCCCGCGATCGAAGCCAACGGACTTATGACGGCCTAGACATCGGCTCGTGCGCGCAGATTTTCAACGGTCCTTCATTGCGGCGGATGGAACGGCCGGCGCCCCGCGGCAAGCCATCGACACCCGCGCTGAGCTTCTGGAAACCCCCAAAGTTTGCTAGCATCCTCGCGAACTCTGCGTTCATGCGGGAAAGCGCAGCTATATTCGTCCCGATAGATGTTTATTCAACACGCGCATCAGCCCAGCGCGCTTCCGGTGCCCGCGAAAGATGATGGCCGGTGCGCCGTCAAACCACGTAGGAAAGACCAATGGCCTTCATGCTCAAGATTCGGTGGGATATCAAAAACGGCAAGGTCGCCGATTTCAAATCTAATCAGGAGGCGCTGTGCAAGGTGATGTTCGACGATCATCCGGGCGTCATCTGCTATCACGTCGACTATCCTTCTGAAAACGTCAGCGAATGGGTCGAGATCTATGCCAATGACGACGCCTTTCGTGCTCATCTCGCAAATGAGAAAGGCAAGGGGCCGCTGGGCGCCGTCATCGCCGCTTGCGATAAGATTACCTGCCGTTGTTTTGGCGATCCGGATGCGGAGTCGCGAAAAATTCTCGAAGGCTTCGGCACCATCTATCACAAGACGGCGCCGAACGCGTTCGCCCTCCATCCGCGCGCGGACAAGGATTCGCGAGTCTGAGAGGGCGCCATGGCCAAGGCAATCCACATGATGATCCGGGTGCTGGATCCAGAAAAATCGATCGATTTCTACGAGAAAGCCTTCGGTCTGAGGGTCGCCGACCGGTTCGATTTCGATGATTTCACGCTTGTTTACCTGCGCAATCCGGAAACGGATTTTGAGGTGGAGCTAACCGTCAACAAGGGTCGGACCAAGCCCTATGATCACGGCGATGCCTATGGCCATGTCGCGTTCGCGGTCGAGGATCTGGACCGCGAGCACACACGGTTCGAAAAGCTGGGTCTGGCGCCAAACCCGATCAAGGAGTTCCATCGCGACGGCGCGCTGATGGCGCGCTTCTTTTTCGTGCAAGACCCCGACGGGTACAAGATCGAGATGCTGCAACGGCACGGCCGCTATCAGTAAACGGGAAGTCGGCGCGCCTGCCCGTCGGGATCACGCGGTCGAGAGTCGACTGCGTAATTCCGAGCGGCCATAGCCTCGTGCGGCGCTAATTGTTCCCGCCGCCGACGCCGGTCGTCTCGGCGGGAGCCGAACGTATCCGCTCGAGGTCCTGCGCCAGCTCCAGACAGGTGAGGACTTCGATATAGCTCGGCGTTCCGCCAATTCTGCTCACGCCCACGCACTCCACCTGCTTCGCGCCAGGAAACTCCGCCCAGCGATTTTCCAGCTGTTCGCGCGCGGCTTCCTCGCTGCTGATGCACGATTCGAGGCTCCGGCCAAGCGAAAGAGCGGCGTCTTCCGTCGTTTTGCAGCTTTTCTTGACATCGAAAGCCGGGACCGCGCTACGCCCCCGCGCGTTCCTGCTTCTTCGCTCGTTACTGACCTTCGTGCGTTCAGAAGGAGCGGCCTGGACGGGGGCGAGCCTCTCCTCGCGCTGCAGGTCCGGCGGCAAATCGGACGGGCGGGGCTGTCGGTGGCCGACCGGGGCCGAAATAGCTGACGGCGTGCTAGGGCTGGTCGGGTTTGAAACGCCGGGGGCGACCGGGGTAGTCGGTGTCGCGAGGCTGGACGGGGCCGTAGGGGCGACCGAGGGACTTTGCGCTGCTGCGCTGGTCGTCGTCGCGGCTAAGGCCAAGAGGCCGGCGGAGAGCGCAATTCCCGCGCCCATGATGTATTTCAGAGTCCCGCGGGCCATCGGAATCCCTCCCCCAAAAAAGAGTGCAGTGCCACCGTACCGGGAAACGCGCAACCCAAGGCTTGGTTCCCGCTTCGTTGCGTCAATTGTGCACCGCCGACCGTCTGGCCGGACCCCCGGGGGGTCCTCATCCTCCCCCGCGCCGCGGGGGAGGGGAACCGCCGGCAGGCGGTGGAGGGGGCTCGTGATGCGCAGCGGTAAGAAAAGCGACTGTTCGGTGCCCTCGCCCCCTCCACCATGCTGCGCATGGTCCCCCTCCCCCGTTTCGGCGAAACGGGGGAGGATGAATGCGCGCGCCTGCCGCTCTACCGTTGAGTTGCGATTAGTGGGGCTGACATTCCTTGCCGTCGCTCTGGAAAGCAGCCTCGCCCCAGTAGCCTCACCGCGGGCACCGACCCATGATCCCGAATTGAACCGTGCAAGCCGCGACTGCCTTCATCCTCCCCCGCACCGCGGGGGAGGGGAACCGCCGGCAGGCGGTGGAGGGGGCTCGCGATGCGCGCGGTAAGAAGCTGCTGTTCGGTGCCCTCGCCCCCCTCCACCATGCTGCGCATGGTCCCCCTCCCCCGTTTCGGCGAAACGGGGGGATGAAATAAAAGTCCGTAGGAGTTCCTGAAACGCTCTTACGCGTAGTCAAGCGTCGCCGCTAGGCCAGGTCCACTGCGAAGCGTTTTAGGTCGGCGAGCGAGCAATAGCTCAACGCAGCTTCATGCGTGGCGCGCAACACGACGCGCGGCGCCTGGCCCGCCTCGAGTGCTTCTTGCCAGCGGGGAGCACAGAGGCACCAGCGATCCCCTGGGTTCAGGCCTGGAAAGCCGAATTCGGGAATCGGGGTCGAAAGATCATTGCCGCGCGATTTGGAAAACTCGAGAAACGCAGCGGTCATGACGACGCAGACGGTGTGACTGCCGATATCCTCGGGCCCCGTGTCACAGCAGCCGTCGCGGAAAAAACCGGTCATCGGCTGAAGCGAGCAGATTTCGAGGCGGTCACCGAACACGTTGCGCGCCCCGCGCCCGCTGCCGCCGCCATTTCCCCTGTCATCCTTCCACACGGCCCGTCTCCCTGCTGCCGCCATTCTCGTGTTGCTGCCTGGCGCCCGACCCCCCTACCCCTTCGTCCGCTCGAAAATCTCGCGGCCGATCAGCATGCGGCGGATTTCGTTGGTGCCGGCGCCGATCTCGTAGAGCTTGGCGTCGCGCAGCAGGCGACCGGCGGCGTAGTCGTTGGTATAGCCGTTGCCGCCGAGGCACTGGATCGCCTCCAGCGCCATCGCGGTCGCCCGCTCCGAGGCGAACAGGATGGCGCCGGCCGCGTCCTCGCGGGTGACGCCGTCCTCGTCACAGGCGCGCGCGACCGCATAGACATAGGACCGCGCCACATTGAGCGCGACATACATGTCGGCGAGCTTTGCCTGGATGAGTTGGAACGAACCGATTGGCTCGCCGAACTGGCGGCGCTCATGTACGTAGGGGATCACCAGGTCGAGCGCCGACTGCATGATCCCGAGCGGTCCGGCGGAGAGCACCACGCGCTCATAATCGAGGCCGGACATCAGCACGTTGACGCCGCAGCCGACGCGCCCGAGCACGTTCTCTTCCGGCACCTCGCAGTCCTCGAATAAAAGCTCGCAAGTGTCGGAGCCGCGCATGCCAAGCTTGTCAAGCTTTTGCGCGGTCGAGAAGCCTTTCATGTTTTTTTCGACGATAAAGGCGGTAATCCCGCGCGGCCCCGCGTCGCGGTCGGTCTTGGCGTAGACGACCAGCGTCTCCGCCTCCGGCCCGTTGGTGATCCACATCTTGCTGCCGTTGAGGATATAGCGGTCGCCCTGCTTCTCGGCGCGCGTGCGCATGGAGACGACGTCGGAGCCCGAGCCGGTCTCCGACATGGCGAGCGCGCCCACATGCTCGCCGGAGATGAGCTTGGGCAGAAAGCGCCGCTTCTGCTCGTCGTTGCCGTTGCGCCGGATCTGGTTCACGCAGAGATTGGAATGCGCGCCATAGGAGAGCCCGACCGAAGCCGAGCCGCGCGAGACCTCCTCCATCGCCACGCAGTGGGCGACATAGCCTAGCCCCGCCCCGCCCCACTCCTCCTCGACGGTGATGCCGAGCAGGCCAAGCGCGCCGAGGTCCGGCCACAGGTCGCGCGGGAACTGGTTGGTGCGGTCGATCTCGTCGGCGCGCGGCGCGATGCGGTCGTCGGAAAAGCGGCGCACCAGGTCGCGCAGCTGGTCGATGTCGTCGCCGAGCCCGAAGTTAAGGCCCGACCAGGCATTGGGGATCATGGAACGCGCTCCGGCCGCGTGTGGTCATGCCACGCGCTTATAGCGGCGAACGGCGGAAATGGCCAAACGGTGGTAAGCACCGGCCCGTTCCTTCCTCTACAGGCGCAATCTGCGCGAGCCTTCGTTGGCGCGAAGGTGCATTTTTTCAAACTCTGAAAGTTTGGTTGGATTTGCTACCGCCTCACGCGAAGACCGGGTGCCCGCGCGCCGCAAATCGAGGCAACGCTCATTGCCGCACCGAATCGCGTCGGGCATAATCGTTGACATAGGGAGCAAACGATAAAGCCCGGACGAGGAGGATGGAGCAAGTAGCTGAGCTTTCCGCGCGCTTGCCCCATGCGGCGGCTCCTCTGTTCGAATTGCGCGGCGTCACCAAGCGTTTTCCCAGCGTCACCGCGTTGGACGACGTCTCGTTCGAGATATGCGCCGGCGAAGTCCACATGCTGCTGGGCGAGAACGGCGCAGGCAAATCCACCCTGATGAAGGTGCTGTGCGGCGCCTATCGCGCCGACGCGGGCGCATTCTTCTTCCAGGGCGCGTCGGTGACGATCGCGCGGCCCGCCGACGCCCGGCAATTCGGCATCGCGGTGATCTTCCAGGAATTCTCCCTCGTCCCCTATCTCGACGTGGCGCAGAACATCTTTCTCGGCCGTGAATTTGCGAGCCGCATTCCCGGGCTGATCGACTGGCGGCACACCTACCGGGAAGCGCAGCGCGTGCTCGAGACGATCGGCTTCGACATCGATCCGCACACGCCATTGCACTTGCTGCCGATCGCGCAACAACAACTGGTCGAAATCGCCAAGGCGCTGTCGCAGGACGCCCGCATCCTGGTGCTCGACGAACCGACCTCGGCGCTGTCCGACCGCGAGACCGAACGGCTGTTTGCGCTGATCCGGCAGCTCAAAGCCAGCGGCGTCGCCATCGTCTACATTTCCCATCGCCTTGCCGAAGTGTTTGCGCTCGGCGACCGCATCACCGTCTTGCGCGACGGGCGCAAGATCGCGTCGATGCGGCCGAAGGAGACGACGCCGGAGGCGCTGGTGGAACTCATGGTCGGGCGCGCCGTCGATACGACCTATCCGCGCAGCTTCTGCACAGCACCGGGCGAGCCGGTGCTCGAGGTCAGCGGCCTATCGTCCGACAATGGCATCGCGGATGTGAGCCTCTCGGTGCGGGCCGGCGAGATCGTCGGGCTGTGTGGACTGGTCGGCTCGGGCCGCACCGAGGTCGCGCGTGCGATCTTTGGCGCCGATCGGGTCACCGCCGGCGAAATCCGCTTGTTCGGCGCCCCGCAGCATGGGCCCCCGCAAACCGCCGTCGCGCAGGGGATGGCGCTGATTCCTGAGAACCGCCGTCAGCAGGGATTGGCCCT
This sequence comes from Rhodoplanes sp., assembly GCA_049284695.1. GTDB lineage: Bacteria > Pseudomonadota > Alphaproteobacteria > Rhizobiales > Xanthobacteraceae > Rhodoplanes. The sequence continues at coordinate 14,272 of JBAPYK010000189.1, forward strand.
CGGCCTTTCGGTTGCGGACAATATCGTGCTGGCCGGCCTGCCGAAGATGTTTCGCACCGGAGTTTACGCGCCGGCTCGCGCCGCGCATGCGGCGCAGGCCGTCATCGAGCGGCTGCGCATCGCCACCCCAAGCGCGCGCCGTGCGGTGCGATACTTATCCGGCGGCAATCAGCAGAAGGTGGTCGTCGGCAAGTGGCTCAATGCCGACGCGCGCTTCTTCATCGTCGATGAGCCGACGCGCGGCATCGATGTCGGAGCCAAGGCGGAAATCTTCAAACTGCTCGACCAGCTCGCGAAGGACGGAGCGGGAATCTTGATGATCAGCTCGGAACAGACCGAGATCGTGCATGTATGCGACCGCGCCTATGTGATGCGCAGCGGCCGCGTCGCCGGTGAGCTTGCGCGCGACCAACTCACCGAAGCCAATATCGTGCGCTTGGGCATGCACGCATGACCACGCAGGCGATGCGCCAGGGCGTCTCGTTGCTCGCGCGCGTTCCGGGCGTGGCGATCGTGCTCGCGCTGCTGATCATAGGCTTTACGCTCGCCAATCCGAACTTCGCAACGCCCGGCAACATCGCCAATCTGCTGGTGCAGTCGACCTTGCTGACGCTGCTGGCGTTGCCGATGACCCTCGTGATCATGACCGAGGGGCTCGATCTGTCGATCGGCGCCGTTCTCACGCTCGCCTCGATCGCGCTTGCGCTGACGGTCGTCGCCACCGGCTCCGCGGCGCTGGGCATTCTCGCCGGGCTTGGCGTTGGCCTTGCGTTCGGCCTCGCCAATGGTTTCCTGGTGACGGCGCTCAACTTGCCGCCCTTCATCGCCACGCTGGGAACGCTCGGGATCGCCCAAGGCCTGTCCCTGGTCGTGACCGACGGCCAGAGCGTGGTCGGAATCCCCTCCTCCATCGAGCATGTCTATTCCGGCAGGCTGCTCGGCATTCCATTACCGATCGTTCTCGCGTCGCTCGCCTATGGCGTCTTTCATCTGCTCCTGTATCGGACCCGCTTCGGGGTCGCGGTGTTCGCGCTTGGCGGCAACCGCGAGGCGCTGCGCCTCGCCGGCGTGTCCGATCGGACGATGCTGGTCGCCGTCTATGCATTGGCCGGCCTGACCGCAGGATTCGCGGCGCTGCTGATGACCGCGCGGCTCAACGCAGCGCATCCGACCGCGGGCCTTGGCCTCGAGTTCGACGCCATCGCGGCGGTGGCGGTCGGCGGCACCTCGTTCGAGCGCGGCAATGGCTGGCTGTTCGGCTCGCTGCTCGGCGTCATCGCGGTCGGCGTGTTGCGCAACGGGCTGAACCTCGCAGCGGTGCCCTCGTCGACACAGGTCGCCTGCATCGGCGCCCTGGTGATTCTTGCCCTGTTCATCGATGCGCTACGGAGCCGCGGATGAGCCTCGAATCCGCGCCCCGCGCTCCCCTGACTTTCGTGCGGCACATGCCGCCAGGGCTCTATCGCCTGCTCGCGGCGGTGCTCATCTGCCTCGCCCTCTCGTTCGCCAGCGATGTTTTCCCGACCTCGGGCAACCTGCTCAATGTGTTGCGGCAGACGGCCCTTCTGTTCCTGATCGCCTCCGGACTGACCCTCGTGATCCTCACCGCCGGCCTCGACCTCTCGGTCGGGGCCAATGTCGCGCTATCGGCATGTCTGGCGGCAAGCGTGATCAAGGGCGCTGATGCGCCATGGCTCGGAGTTTTGGTCGGCGTCGGCTGCGGGTCGCTCGTCGGATTCATGAACGGAGCGTTGGTGACGCTGCTGCGCATCCCGTCCTTTATCGCGACTTATGGAATGATGTGGATCCTCACCGGGATCACCTACTATTACATGGGCGGGGAGACCATTCACGGATTCCCATCAGGCTTTCGGCAGTTCGGCATCGGCTACCTGTTCGGCATTCCGATCCCTGTCTATGTGATGCTGTTCTTCCTCGCCGTCGGCGCATTCTTTGCCGAGCGCACGGTCTGGGGCCGGCAGGTTTATGCGATCGGCGCCAACCCGGAGGCGGCCCGGCTGTCCGGAGTGCCGGTCGAGCGGCGTCTTCTCCTCGTCTATACCGTCAGCGGCGCCATGGCGGGGCTCGCGTCGCTGATCATTCTCGCCCGCATCAATTCCGCCCAAGGCGATCTCGGCGAGGATCTGACGCTGCCGGCGATCGCCGCGGTTCTGATCGGCGGCACGTCGCTGTTCGGAGGATCGGGCACGGTGTCCGGCACGCTGGTCGGGGCGCTCATTCTCACCCTCGTCGTCAACGGGATGAATCTTTTGCAGATCAACGCTTCGTGGCAGCCGCTCGCCACCGGGCTCATCGTTCTTCTCGCCGTGTGGATCGATCTCGCCACCCGGCGGGACGCCGATTGAGCGATCGTCGCATCACGGTGCCATCATGTGGTGCGCCAAACACAAGGGAGTGAAACCATGCCTCGTTTTGTCCTTCCTGCGGCCGTTATCGCCGCGCTTGCCTGCGCCGGACCGGCGCTCGCCGCAAATGAAACCATCGCCGTATTCACCAAGAACCCGACCAATCCCTATTTCCAGGCGGTGCGGGTCGGCGCCGAAACGGCGGCGAAAGCGCTCGGCGCGAACGTCATCCAATACATCCCGACCAAGCCCGACAGCATTCCCGAGCAGCTCTCGCAGGTCGAAGACGTGATTGTGAAGAAGCCGGATGCGATCGTCTTCATCCCCGTCGATTACAAGGCACTTGTTCCGGCGGTGGAAAAGATCAACGCCGCCGGGATTCCGGTCACCAACATCACCGACCGGGTCGCCGGCGGGAATCTCGTCGCCTATGTCGGGGCGGACGACTACAACCTCGGGCTTTCCACCGGCCGCGCGCTTCTCAAAGCGCTCGGCGGCAAAGGCAGTGTGGTGATCCTCGAAGGCGTCAAAGGCGCGCTCACCAGCACCGATCGCGTGCGCGGCTTCAACGACGCGATCAAGGAATTCCCCAACGTGAAGCTGCTCGCCTCGCAGCCTGGCAACTATCAGCGTTTGCAGGCGCTCCAGGTCATGGAGAACCTGATCCAATCGTTCCCGCAGATCGACGGCGTCTTGGCCGCCAATGACGCGATGGCGATCGGCGCGCTCGAAGCCCTCGACGGGGCCAATCGCAAGGCGGCGGTGGTGGGCATCAACGGCAGCCGCGAAGCGGTCGAGTTGATCAAATCCGGCCGGCTGCTCGCCTCCGGCGACTTCAACGGCTTCGTCCAGGGCTGCTTGGGCGTCGAAATCGCCGTGCGCAATCTCCGCAAGGAACAGACGCCGAAGGAGATCATCCTGAAGCCGGTCGTGATCGACAAGACGAATTACCAGCCCTACGAGGTTCCCATCGAGCAGCGGCAATGCCCGAAATTGTCGGAAGCCGCGACGCATTGAGATGCTCGCGGACCCTGTCCGGCCGCGCTGACAGCGAGGTGACGGCGCTCCATGCGCGGGCTTGACCCGCGCATTTTTTCACGCGTCGGTCTTGTCAGCAGGACGCCCGATTGACGGTTGCCTTTTTTGCCGTGTGGCCGTCACTTGAGGCCGAACCACAGCGTGGCGATGCCGAGAAACGAGAAGAAGCCGACCACGTCAGTCACGGTGGTGACGAACACGCCGGACGAAACCGCGGGGTCCAGCCGAAATTTGGAGATAGCGAGCGGGATCAGAATGCCGCCGAGCGCAGCGGCGGCGAGGTTGCAGATCATGGCAAGCCCGATCACCACCCCGAGGTCCGGGATCTTGAACCAGGCATAGGCCGCGACCCCGGTGATGACGGCGAAGGCGAGACCGTTGACGAGCCCGACCAGAAGCTCGCGCAATACAACGCGTCGAGCGTTGCTGTCGCGCAATTCGCGCGTCGCGAGCGCCCGCACCGCCACGGTCATCGTCTGCGTGGCCGCATTGCCGCCCTGGCTTGCGACGATCGGCGCCAGCACCGCGAGCGCCACCATTTTCTGCAGTTCGCCCTCGAACAGGCCCAGCACGGAAGACGCGAGGAAGGCCGTCGCCAGATTGACCAGGAGCCAGTTGAAGCGGCCGCGCGCGATGGTCCACACCGAGTCGGACAACTGCTCGTCGCCGGTGACGCCGCCCAGGGCCTTGATGTCCTTTTCCGCCTCCTCCTCGATCACGTCGACGACGTCGTCCACGGTGATGACGCCCACCAGCCGGTCGGCTTCGTCGACCACCGGCACGGCGATCAGATTGTAGCGCTCGAACAGGCGCGCCACTTCTTCCTGGTCGTCGGTCGCGCGCACGCGGCGGCGCTCGGCGTCCATCAATTCGCAGACCAGCGTCGGCCGTTTGGTCCGCAACAAGCGATCGAGGCTGACCGCGCCGAGCAAACGGGAGTCGGCGTCGACCACGTAAAGTTCGTAGAACCGCTCAGGAAGGTCCTCGGTCTCGCGCATGTAGTCGATCGCATGGCCGACGCGCCATGAGGGAGGCACCGCGATATAGTCAGTCTGCATCCGCCGGCCGGCGGAATCCTCCGGATATTGCAGGCTGCGCGCCAGCGCGACGCGTTCGGGCGGAGAGAGTTGATCGAGGATTTCCTCCTGCTCGTCCTGCGGGAGGTCCTCGAGAATGTAGACGGCGTCGTCCGAGTCGAGTTCACGCACGCCCTCGGCGACCGTTTCGGGCGGCAGCTCGTCGAGAATCTCCTCGCGAACCGCGTCGTCGACCTCGACAAGGGCGGTGAAGTCGAAATCCGCCCCCATCAGCTTGATCAATCGGGGACGCCCTTCCGGGTCGAGCGCTTCGAGCAGGTCGCCGAGATCGGCCTCGTGCAGTTCGCCGACGAGCCTGCGCAACGTCTCCGCGTCGGCCGCTTCGACCGCGCTACGGACGCGCTCAACGAACTCGCCGCGGATTGCGCCCTCCTCGTCGCGAAGCGGAGGGTCGGCGGCGGCGCTTGCCGGAATCTGGTTTCCTGGCTCGAGCATCGCATCCTTCCGATCGAGTGGCGCGTATGCCCGGCACGGCGGGCGGCTGTCGACCTGTGCAAACCATGAGCGACAGCATTATGACGAGGTGCGATCCGCACCGCGCACCGACATTATTGATTCGCCGCGGTCTGGGCGAGTGAGTTCGGGGCTTGCGTCCCAATCCAGCGGCAAGACGAATAGGAGTTTTACGGACCTGGCGGCGCAACTTGCCGCCAATTGTGATGCAGGCGGGGCACGCTCTCCGCATTTTCAACGTTTATGCACTCTATTCTATTAAATAGGCCGTTACCAAATCAGTCGATCTGTGAAAGGACTCATCTGGTAATGGTTTGGGGGAGGGTACCGTGATCGACCTGCGCGCCTTGAGCGCAGCGGCTGTATTGCTCGTGCTGACCGCGACGGGCCCGGCCCGGGCAGCCGAATGCCCCGGAAAGCCGGCCGCGCTGGGGACGAGCCGCACCCTCGCCATCGACCCGAATGAGCATGTTCGCCTCGGGATGATGCAATATCCCGAGACGTTGCCGCTCGCCGACCGCGAGGTCGTGCTCACCTTCGACGACGGACCGCTGCCCCCCTACACCAGCCGCATTCTTGACCTCCTCGACGCCCAATGCGTCAAGGCGACGTTCTTCCTCGTCGGCCGGATGGCGAAGGCCTATCCCGACATGGTGCGGAAGATCCATGCCGCCGGACACACCATCGGCACGCACAGCAATAGCCATCCTTTCACATTCCATCGCATGTCGGCGCAGCAGGCGGATGCGGAGGTGGAAGGCGGCATCGCTTCGGTCGCCGCAGCGCTCGGCGATCGCAACGCCGTTGCGCCCTTCTTCCGCATCCCCGGGCTCGCGCGAAGCGAGACGGTCGAGCGCTATCTTGCCGGCCGATCCTTGATGACCTGGAGCGCCGATTTCCCGGTCGACGATTGGAAGCGCATTTCGGCCAACGAGATCGTCGCGCGTGCCCTGCAGCGTCTCGAGGCCAGGGGCCGCGGCATGGTGCTCCTCCATGACATCCAGCCGGCGACCGCGCTGGCGATGCCGGCGATCCTCAGCGAGCTCAAGCGGCGCGGCTATCGCATCGTCCATGTCGTGCCGGCCGCCCCGGATCGCGTAAAGACGGCGACGCTGCCCTCGGATTGGTTGGTCTACAAGACCGGCAAGAACCGTAAGTGGCCCAAGCCGGAGCTGAGCATCGAGGTTCTGCTCGCCGAGTCGGTGCTGCCCGCCCCTGCCCCGTCAAGCTTCGGCCTTGCGGAACCGTTCTCGCCGGACGGCGCCGTCAACCTGCCCCACCTCCGCTTTTTTGCGGTGGCGCGCGGGAAAATCCCGCTGCCGCCTGAATCGCCATGGTCGCGGCTAAGGACGACGGACGACTCGGCCGCCGCGCTCGCCTCCGCCGATCGCGCCGTATTGCCGGTGCCCGGCCTCAGCAGTTTCGGCTATGGCGACGATTTTGCCCCGATGATCCCGGAACCGGATTCGGTCCAGCGGCACGCGTCGTTTCCGCCACTTCCTGAATCGAAGAGCGGCCGGAGGTCGAGCGCCGACAACGTGACGTCGTCCGCGCGCCGGCGTCATGCCGGCCGACAGGTCGAGACCGCGGGGATTCTGCGCTTTCTCTTCCCGCTCAGGCCTGCGCGGCCGATGTGACAGGTGCGGCGGGCGCTTTGATCGCTCGTTCGCGCGATCAAAAGCACGCGGCGCTCAAGATCGGACGCATTACCGCGCGCGCTGGCGAACGCGGCCTATTGCGGTGAACCTGGCGAAGGTGCCTGAACTGGTATTCGCGCTCAACGGCGATTTACCCTAAATGGAACAATCTCGGCGAGATATCCGCCGGCGTAGGGTGGCCCCCAATTCCAGCGGACGTAGTTGTCGTAATATCGTCGCTCCGAACCGCCCGCATAATATGGCGCCGGCCACATATAGTAGCCGCCGGTATAAACCCAGCCGTAACGGCCGCACCGCCAGCAGCGACGATAACCGGATACTCGCGCGCGCGCCGATGCAACGCCAGCACGCCTCCCGTTGCGACGCTGCGCGCTACGGCGACCCTCCTCGCGCCTTTCGGTCGTGTCTTCTCGCCTAACGTTCGTTCCCTCCGGCGCAACGCTCGGCGAGGGAGTTGTGCTGGTGCTGCCCGAGCCCGGCGCAACCTGGACGCCGCCCGGCCCAATACCGTATGGGTTGGGCCCTCCCGGCGCGGCGGGGCCGGGCGCAAGCTGTGACTGTGCCTGTGCAAGGACTACGGCGCCGAAGACGACGGAAACCGCCGTGAGCAAACGTAGCATTGGCTAGCTCCTCGAGATTGGCGTGCCACTTCCAGATGCCATGGCGCGGTAACGGCGAGCAAGCGTACGCCAGCTCGCGCATGTAGGACCTACCGCATTAAAGATAGTCCGGCGAGGGGAGCGGGCTCGCGGCACGGGTGCCCGCGCCTGCGCTGATTTGCGCGGCCAAAGCAACAGATCCAATCTTGGTGCGGTCGAGAGGACTCGAACCTCCACGGGTCGCCCCACTAGCACCTCAAGCTAGCGCGTCTACCAGTTCCGCCACGACCGCTTAGGATGGACGCCGGCCCTCCGGGCCAAGCGCTTTCGGCGACAGGCGAGCATGTAACAAATCGATCATGCGGCGACAAGATCGCTCGGCGCCGGCGACAGCGATGCGACTGACGTCCTTGGCGCGCGCGGCGTTCCGCGCCATTTAAGGTGAGTAGCCGCTCATGCGGCAGATCGATGCGGACATACGAGTGCTTGGCGCGACTGACACACACAACGACGCGGTCGGCATCGGCGTTGCGCCGGTGACCGCGCTCGCGCCGGTCGAATGGCGCGCCGGCGCGACGTTCATCTCCTATGCGCAGGCGCTTGCGGTGATGGAGGCGCGCGCCGCCGCCGTGGCCGAGGGCCGCAGCGCCGAGCTTGTTTGGCTCGTCGAGCACCCTCCCCTCTACACCGCCGGAACCAGCGCCGACGCAAGCGACCTGCTCGAGGCGCGCTTCCCGGTGCATCGCACCGGCCGCGGGGGACAGTTCACCTATCACGGCCCCGGCCAGCGGGTCGTCTATCTCATGCTCGACCTCAAGCGTCGCCGGCCCGATGTCCGCCGCTTTGTCGTGACCGTCGAGGAATGGATGATCCGCACGCTCGCGCATTTCGATCTCCGCGGGGAGCGGCGCGCGGGCCGCGTCGGCGTGTGGGTCCAGCGGGCCGATAAGGGCGAAGGCTGCGAAGACAAGATCGCGGCGATCGGCATTCGCCTCAAGCGCTGGGTCAGCCTGCACGGAGCGAGCCTGAACATCGATCCCGACCTGTCGCATTTCTCCGGGATCGTGCCGTGCGGCGTCGCCGACGCGCGCTACGGCGTCACGAGCCTTCGCGACCTCGGCCGCGGGGTCTCGATGCCGGAGGTCGATGCCATCTTGAAACGCGAGTTCGAACCGCTGTTTGGGCCGGCCGAATGGCTCGCCGGCGAGCCGCCTGAACTGACCGAAGCGCGCTCCGGTGCTGCTGGCGATCGGAACAACGGCAGGGCGCCGGTCACATCGTAGACAGGACGGAGAAGGATTCGCCGCGGCGACGTTCATCGAGATCGCGAACCGTTCCGTCTCCTACGTCCATGCCGGTGACGCGAGCGAGCCACGGGCCGCGCCGAGCCGCCTCGATCATTGCCGCGACCTTGTCCGGCGGCCCCGCGATGACCGCTTCGACCGATCCGTCCCGCCGGTTCCTCACCCAGCCTTCGAGGCCGTGCCGCATCGCCTCGTCTGCCGCCCAGGCGCGATAGCCGATGCCCTGCACGCGGCCGCGGACGAAAAAATGCCGGATCACGCGCGGCTTGTCCGCCATGCGACAGCTCCCAACGGGCTCGGAATTGCAAACCCCGCGGCGGATGACGCGGGTCAGCCTTGGATGATATCGCTTAGCATGTTTTGGACGAGCCGATGTCGGGCGACTCAGATTTTAGGCATTGCCGGGTCCGGAACGCCCGCTCGCAGCTGCCATCGGCCCCACCGGGTTGCCGCGAAATCTACAATCGGGTTGTTTCAATCGGCTGGGCGGTCGCGCTCACTCAAATTCTCTGCTTCGAGGCGCGCCATGTCCAGAATAAACCCGAGCGCATCGAACCCATGCTGACGCGCGATCTTAGCTAAATCAGCCGACATTTCAGCGATATAGGCAGCAGCTTCGCCAGCGGCGATGCGGTCTTTGATATGCGATTGTTGCGGCATCTTACCGACCTGCGGGCTAGACCGAACAGCATATCTTGCTAGTTGATTTTTTCAATCATCTCTACTCCTAATTTACAACGACTCCCATCCGCATGGCCCGCACAATTTGACACGCCGGGACTGTTTACCCATTTTCCAGACGCTCCAGCGGGCGCGCGGCGCGTCCAATGCGCTTCGAGCAGTGCTGAAAGACAAGGCGCTTCATGAACATAGTCGTCGTCGAATCGCCGGCCAAGGCAAAGACCATCAACAAGTATCTCGGCCGCGGCTATGAGGTGCTTGCTTCGTTTGGTCATGTGCGGGACCTCCCGGCGAAAGACGGCTCGGTCGACCCGACGACCGATTTCCGCATGGTCTGGGAGGTCGACCCCAAGGCGCAGAAGCGACTCAACGACATCGCGCGCGCGGTCAAATCCGCCGACAAGCTCATTCTCGCCACCGACCCGGATCGCGAAGGCGAGGCGATCTCCTGGCATCTTCTCGAAGCGCTGAAGGAAAAGCGCGCTCTGAGCGGCCAGGTGGTCGAGCGCGTGGTCTTCAACGCCATCACCAAGCAGGCGGTGACCGAGGCGATGAAGCATCCGCGGGAAATCGACCAGGCGCTGGTCGACGCTTATTTGGCCCGCCGCGCCCTCGATTACCTTGTCGGCTTCACGCTGTCGCCGGTGCTGTGGCGCAAGCTGCCGGGGGCGCGCTCGGCAGGCCGGGTGCAGTCGGTCGCCTTGCGGCTCGTCTGCGATCGCGAACTCGAAATCGAGAAATTCGTCCCACGCGAATATTGGTCGCTCATCGCGACGCTCGCCACCCCACGCGGGGAGACGTTCCAGGCGCGCCTGGTCGGCGCCGACGGACAGAAGATCGCGCGGCTCGATATCGGCGCGGGCGAAGAGGCCGAAGCCTTCAAGCAGGCGCTCGAACAGGCGGCCTTCGCCGTCGCCGCGGTTGAAGCCAAGCCCACCAAGCGCAATCCGGCGCCGCCCTTCACCACCTCAACGCTGCAGCAGGAGGCGAGCCGCAAGCTCGGCTTTGCTCCCGCGCATACGATGCGGGTCGCCCAGCGCCTCTACGAGGGCGTCGACATCGGCGGAGAAACCGTCGGCCTCATCACCTATATGCGCACCGACGGCGTGCAGATCGCCGACGAAGCGGTGACCGCAATCCGCTCACTGATCCGGGACGACTATGGCGCGCGCTACGTGCCGGATGCGCCGCGCCGTTATCAGACCAAGGCAAAGAACGCGCAGGAAGCGCACGAAGCGATTCGGCCGACCGAGGTCACGCGGCGGCCGCGGGACGTCGCCCGCTTTCTCGATTCCGATCAGGCCAAGCTTTACGAGCTGATCTTCAAGCGCGCGGTGGCGAGCCAGATGGAATCGGCCGAGCTCGAGCGCACCACCGTCGACATCACGGCGAAGGTAGCAGCCCCGAAGCCGCGCGTGCTGGACCTGCGCGCGACCGGCACCGTCGTCACGTTCGACGGCTTCCTCGCCGTCTACCAGGAAGGCCGGGACGAAGCGCCGGAAGACGAGGAGGGCCGCCGGCTGCCGCAGATGAACGTCGGCGAGGCGCTGAAGAAGATCGCGATCGACGCGGGCCAGCATTTCACCGAGCCGCCGCCGCGTTATTCGGAAGCTTCCCTGGTCAAGCGCCTGGAAGAGCTCGGCATCGGCCGCCCTTCCACCTACGCCTCGATCCTGCAGGTGCTGAAGGACCGCAAATATGTGCGCAGCGAGAAGAGCCGGCTGATCCCGGAAGACCGCGGCCGCATCGTCACCGCCTTCCTCGAAAGTTTCTTCGCCCGCTACGTCGAATACGACTTCACCGCCGATCTTGAAGAACAACTCGACCGCGTCTCCAACAACGAGATCGAGTGGCTCGAACTGATGCGCCGGTTCTGGCGCGACTTCTTCGCGGCGGTCGAAGACATCAAGGACCTCCGCGTCGGCGATGTCATCGACGCGCTCGACGACATGCTCGCCCCGCATGTGTTCCCGCCGCGGCCCGACGGGACCGATCCAAGGCTGTGCCCGACCTGCGGGACCGGAAGGCTGTCATTGAAGCTCGGCCGCTACGGCGCGTTCATCGGCTGCTCGAACTACCCGGACTGCCGCTACACCCGCCCCTTCTCGGTGCCGGGCGCCGACGGCGTGGCCGAGCCGGAAACGCGCACGCTCGGGCAGGACCCGGACACCGGGCTCGACGTCTCGCTCCGCACCGGCCGGTTCGGCCCCTACGTGCAACTCGGCGAGGGCAATGGCGAGGAGAAGCCGAAGCGTGCCGGCCTGCCGAAAAGAACGGACCCCGAGACGGTCGACCTCGCATTTGCGCTCGGCCTGCTCTCCCTGCCGCGCGAGGTGGGGAGGCATCCGGAGGACGGCGAGCCGATCGTCGCCGGCATCGGCCGCTACGGCGCCTACGTCCAGCACGGCAAGACTTACGCCAATCTGGAGCCTGGCGATGACGTGCTCACCGTCGGCCTCAACCGGGCGGTGACGCTGATCGCCGACAAGCGCACCAAAGGCCCGCGCGGACGCAGGTTCGCCGCCGATCCCGGCCGCTCGCTCGGCGACCATCCGGACAAGGGCGGGCCGATCGTGGTCAAGAGCGGGCGCTATGGCCCCTATGTCAGCCATGACGGGCTCAACGCCACCATTCCGAGGGAGAAGTCGCCCGAGGCGATCACCCTCGACGAGGCGGTGGGGCTCCTTGCCGCGCGCGCGGAACGAGTGGGCGACTCGCCGAAGCGGGCAGCCAGGGGAACGAAGAAGGCGGCGAAAACGTCCGCGGGCGAGGCCGACGCGGAGGCAGGCGACGCTGGTTCAGCCGCGGCCGGGGTGTCCGCCAAGTCGGGCAAGAAGGCCGCTGGCGCAAGAACCAAGGCGAAAGACACCAAGGCGAAGAAGCCGGCCGCCAGGAAAAAAGCTGCTGCCGACGAGGCCGAGGCGACGAGCGCCGCTGATTCCGCGGACACGCCGCAGCCGCCCGCTGACGCGAACGAACCGCCGCCATGGGAGCCGGATGCCGACAACCCCCCCGACCCTCCCTTCGACGACGACTGACGCCGCCGCGCATCCTCGGCGCTGTCCAAAAGATCGATAGAGTGACGCGACGCCGCCGCGCTCCCTCTCCCCGCAAGCGGGGCGCGGTGAAGGGAAGACACACTCGGAGCACTCCCAACTTGGTCGCCGGTGGCCCGCCCGGGTCGCCTCGCCACTCCCTTGATCGCCTCGCCGGCCCCCTTCTCCGCCGGACTTCCTTCCGCCCCCATCCGCGCCTATATTCTTCAAGCCGGCTTGCCGGCTATGGCGATAAATGGCCGTCGCAATAAACCTATCGGACCCGGGGGCAGTACCCGGCGCCTCCACCACCTGCCCATGGGCTGGGTCTCGTCTCGCGAAATCCACCGCTGTTCGGTGGGCAGCTGATGGGGGCGAAATAGGATCGACGAGGGTGTAAAGGGCGCGCTTTTGCTCGGTATGGTTCCGCCGTTATCGGGCCATAGCAATAGTTGCCAACGACAACTATGCTCCGGTGGCTCAGGCCGCGTAATGCGGTTTGAAAAGCCGATTTCAAGCCCTGGCGTGTAGCAACGTCAGGCGGGGTTCGGAGGCACCTGGCAACAGAAGCCTCCACTTCGCCTCCTTGTCGTGGCGTGTGCGCAAGTCGAGGCTATTTTTCGCGTCTGTGGAGGGCGCGTCACTCGGTCGACGGCGCAAGATGGTTCAATGGCGGCGTCCCGCGCGGGTGGCCGGCGCGTTTCTTGCCTGAACAGGTCATCTGCCTGCAATTTTTTCGGCAAGCTCTCAATTCGCCGGAAAATGCTCTAGCATCGCACGGCAACGAATCGTCGAGACGGATTGATGGCGACCGATTACATCCGCTACGACATCCTCACCCAGGAGGCGCTGCGCGGCGTGGTGCGAACCGTTCTCACCGACGCGGCGGCGAAAGGCCTCCCCGGCGAGCACCATTTTTACATCAACATCGATACCCGCGCCGAAGGCGTGAAAATCTCGCCCCGGCTGGCTGCGCAATATCCGGAAGAAATGACCGTCGTGCTCCAGCACCAGTTCTGGGATCTCTCCGTCCACGACGACGTGTTCGAGGTCGGTCTGTCGTTCAACGGAATACCGGAACGGCTGATCGTCCCGCTGGCGGCGATCAAGGGATTCTTCGACCCCTCCGTTCAGTTCGGGCTGCAGTTTGCGGTCGAAGCCGACCTCAAGGGCGAAGAACCCGAGACCGAGGAGACGCCGGCAAGCGGCGCTTCCGCGCAAGCCAAAGCGGGAAAAGAACGGCAGCCCGTCCGCCACAAGCGCGCGCCCGGACGCGGCGAGCCTGCATCGCCATCAGAAGGTCCATCTCCCCCACCGCGCGCGGACGAGCCGCCGGACAAGCCCCAGGGCGGCGGCGAGGTCGTTCGCCTAGACCGTTTCCGCAAGAAATAGCGGGTGAGGCCCGGTTTCCGCCCGCGCTGTTCCCGACGATGAGTTGGGCTTGGCTCCGTCATTCCCGAAGCTGAGCATTTTCCGGCGAAGTGAGACCCGGTTCGCCGAAGAAAATGCGACTACCAAAGGATAACCAGAGCGAATTCCGATTCCATTGGAACGGAATTCGCTCTGAGCCGCGCGAAGCATTCGCGACCCCCGCTCCCTATCTAAGAGCTTGGCTTACAGGCTCGCCGCTGCGCGACGCCCCGCAATGGCGATGAAACCACTCTGTCTCAAGAGATTGCCATGACCCGGATGCGCACCGAGACCGACACGTTCGGACCGATCGACGTTCCCGCCGACGCCTATTGGGGGGCGCAGACTGAGCGCTCGCGGCGCAATTTCCGCATCGGCGAGGAGCGCATGCCGATCGCGCTCATTCGCGCGCTCTCTCGCGTCAAGCGCGTCGCCGCCGAGGTCAACCACGAACTCGGCCTGCTCGACGAAAAGCGCATGGGCGCGATCGTCGCTGCCGCCGACGAGGTCGTCGCCGGGCGCTTCGACGACCACTTCCCGCTGATCGTCTGGCAGACCGGCTCCGGCACGCAGACCAACATGAATGTCAACGAGGTCATCGCCAATCGGGCGAATGAATTGCTCGGCGGCACGCTTGGCGGCAAGACCCCGGTGCACCCCAACGATCATGTCAATATGAGCCAGTCGTCCAACGACAGCTTTCCGACTGCCATGCATATCGCCGCGGTCGAAGAGATCGTCGAACGGCTGATCCCCACGCTCGCGCATTTGCGCGCGGCTCTCGCCGAAAAGAGCGAGGCGTTCGAGCCGATCGTGAAGATCGGGCGCACGCACCTGCAAGACGCCGTTCCGCTCACGCTGGGCCAGGAGTTTTCCGGCTATGCCGCACAGGTCGGCTCAGCTATCGCCCGCATCGAAGAAGCCCTTCAGCAACTCTATCCGCTCGCGCAAGGCGGCACGGCGGTCGGCACTGGATTGAACGCGCCGGGCGAATTCGCCGAGCGCTTCGCCGAACGCATGGCGGTCCTCACCGGGCGCCCCTTTGTGAGCGCCGCCAACAAGTTCGAGGCGCTTGCCGCGCACGATGTCTTCGTCTTCGTCCATGGCGCGCTCGCCGCGCTTGCCGCCGCCTTGTTCAAGATCGCCAACGATATCCGACTGCTCGGCAGCGGGCCGCGCTCCGGCTTCGGCGAGATCATTCTGCCGGAGAACGAGCCTGGCTCCTCGATCATGCCGGGCAAGGTCAATCCCACCCAGAGCGAGGCGCTCACCATGGTGTGCGCCCGTGTGTTCGGCAACGAGACTACGATCACCGTCGCGGCGAGCCAGGGGCATTTCGAGCTCAACGTGTTCAAGCCGGTGATTGCATTCGCCTTCCTGCAATCGGTGCGCCTGCTCGCGGATGCTTCGCGCTCGTTCACCGATAATTGCGTCGCCGGCATCCGACCCAACGAAGGAAGAATTGCAGCGCTGATGCAGCAGTCGCTCATGCTGGTGACCGCGCTTGCACCCAAGCTCGGCTACGACAAGGCGGCGGAAATCGCCAAGACGGCTCACGCGAGGGGCACGACATTGCGCGAGGAGGCGGTCCGGCTCGGCCATGTCACGGCCGAGGAGTTCGACCGCCTTGTGCGCCCGCAGACAATGACGCGGCCAGGTTGAACCATCTGCGCGGGTAAACGGGCAGCGTGTCGCCCGGTCGCCGCATCAAGCGCCAAAAATGCGAAAGGGTCGCGGAACGCGTGGCAGGGTACCGGGTTCTTCGTGAGATGGGCTGAATGAAAGCGGCTCAAGGCCACAATGAAGGCCGACCGCGATCTCAACCACCAAAAACCGGGATACGGAAGATGGTTATGAAATCGCCAGTCGTAAAACGCTCGATCGTGATTGCTGGCCACAAGACGAGCGTGAGCCTTGAAGATGAATTCTGGAGCGGTCTCAAGGAAATCGCGACGAACCGTAATATGACGCTTTCGGATATGGTATCGACGATCGATTCCGTGCGTCAGCACGGAAATCTATCCTCGGCTATCCGCCTGTTCGTGCTCGACCACTATCGCGCGAGCGGAAACCGCGCCGCTCCTCCCTCTCCCCATGAAGAGCTCGCCCCGGCGATGCGGGTCGGATAGCGAGGCGCCCGTACCTGCGGCAAAGTTTCACGGTCGGCCGAAGAAGTTTTCCCAGAAGGACCGTCTTGGCGGCGGTGACAGGGATGTCGGGGGCGCTTGGCTTGGCGCTGGGGTTGGCGCGTGCTTTGCCGCCGTGGGGGGTCGCCGCGCAGGCTTAGCCGGCGGTTTGAGCTCAATGGCTGGCGGCAGGTCCGGGGCGCGTTCGGAGACGGCGGGTCCCGTTCCTTCGTCCGCGGCGCCGTGCCCGCGCGAACTCGGCACACGGTCCGGTTCCACGCGTTGTAGTGCGCGTTCCCGTTCGACTCGCTCACGCTCGGCGCGTTCGGCCGCCGCTGCGGCGTCCTCGCGCCGTTTTGCTTCGCGCTCAGCCGCCTCGACGCGCTTCGACTCTCGCTCGACCGCTCGCAGCGTTACGAAGGTGGCCAGTTCGGACGTGTCGATCTCCCGTTTCGGCGTCGAAAACGGCCCATTCAGTAAGACGGTTATTTCCGGACGGCGTCCCTTCATGTCGTCGCGCGGGGCGCCGGAGAGCGTGAAGCGGGCCTCCAGATTGCTGTCCACGAGATTGAGCATGCCCGAGAGCGCGACATCCGCCCCGTCGGCATTGACGACGACGGGAACGATCCTGATCCGCCCATCCAGGATGGCGAGGGTGGTCGTAGCCGACGGAACCGCCAGACGCCCCGCATCGAGGGCGGGCCCGAGATAGGCCGGAAGGCGTTCCGGCGCCAAACCCCGCTCGGAGGCGCGGATCGCCGCGTCGATCGCCTTGGAATCGAGCCCGGCGACCTGAACTTGGTCGAACGTCAGAGTTCCTTTCCCCCGAAGCGCTCCGATCAAGGCGGCGGGACTCAGTCCTGTCCCCTCGAATTCCGCCGCGAACGATACGCCGCCCGAAGCCGGCGGCTTGTTGTGCCCGAATGCGATCCGGGCGAGGTCTCCTTTGGATAAATCGAGATGCGCCCGCGCGGATAGCCCTTCCGGCACAAGGCGGAACGCCGCATTCGCGTTGAGCGTGCCGCCGGCCAGGCTCCCGGTGAGATCGTCGATGTCGAAGGAAGCGCCATCGAAGCGCGCCCGTCCTTTGAGAGCCTGCGCACTTAGTCCAGGCAATAGAGCGACGCGTTCGGCTTCAAAACTGACGGTGCCCTTCACGTCGTCGAACAACGGACGGACGAACGGCTCGGCCGACCATCCGGCGCCCGGCTCCCGCGTCGAGTGCTTGGGAACGCCGATCAGGGCCGCGATGACCGGCGCAGCATCAATATCCGTCGCCGAGAGGCGGCCGTCGATGACCGCCGGGGAAGCGAGACTGAGGCTTACACGCCCGCCGACCGCCGCGCCCGCGATCTCTCCTTTGACATCCTCAAATGCGAGTGCACGCCCGAGAAACGTAAGCCTGCTCTCGATTGCAACCGGCATGGCCGCTGGCGCGGCAGCATTCAAAAAAACGCGCGCGTCCGTTGCCGTAAGCGACAGCCTGGCAAGACCTTTGGCTTCGCCCTTCTCTAGCCGCGCTGTGCCTTCGCCGGACGCCCAAAGGCCGCCCGAGGCAAGGCGCAGTTCGTACGCGATATCGCCGTTAAGCGGACCATTTCCCGATAGCGATATCGTCGCGGGCCGGGTATCGATCGCCGCCACACGATCGAGGCCGACGACCGCCGCAAGCACCTTACCGTCGTCGGACTCAAGCGATCCGTCGATCCTAAGTTTCGCCGAGGCGAGCGAAGCCGGATCGCCGGTCCCGCTTGCCGATAGGTTGAGCCGCACCGCGCCGAGCCTGCCATCGAAGGCAAGTTTCGCTTGCGTCGCCGACCCTGCACTTCCCTGACCCGCCGGTCCGGCTTTGCCAGGCCCCACCTCAAGCCGCGCCCGCAATTCAGCTGGGGCAAGTTTTGCGCCGTAGCGTCTAAGCTCGCCGGCAGCGTCCGGCGTGACGCGCCCGATCAGCGCGATTAGCCCATCCGCCCGCGCTGCATTGAGCGCGAGCGACACCGCCCCATGCGGCGATGCCGACGAGGTGTCGATCAGACCGGTCGCTTTGATGCTCGCGCCGCGGAAATCCCCGACGGAGAAACGTTCGACTGTCAGCCCGCTTGCGTCCAGCTTGAGCTTTGCGTCGACCTTGCTCGCTTGAATATCGGCATAGCTGACCTTTCCGATCGCGAGCGACAGCGCCACGTTGCGCGGCCTTTCGAACTTCACCCCGCCGAAAGCGCTATTAGCGATCGTAATCGCGCGGTCGAGATCGATTTCGTCCGCCCGCAATGTTGCATCGAGCCGGGCGGGACCGTCCGCGCCGGCGGGAGCATAGGCGATGCGCCCTTCGATCGGCTTGTTGTCGACCTCGGCCCGTAGCCGATCGACGATGACGCCTCGGTCGCCAATGGTGAGGTCGCCGCTGGCCCGCAGCGACGCAACGGAGGCAGGAAGCTGATCACCTTCTCCTTCAATGAATGACCACAACGCTTTGGGATCGCTAGATTCAATGCTTGCGGGGCCCGCGAATTCAAGGCCCTTTGCGCGCGAGGATTCGAGCCGGCCGCTCAGATGCGCCTGGGTGAAGCCGGGCGCGCGGAACTCCAGCGTCTCGATATCCCAAGAATCGCCGGCGACGCCGACCGTGCCGCGCAGGTTCTGCAAGGCAGCCCCGCCGATCGCAAGCGCGTCGACATCGAGTTCGAGTGTCCCCCGCACCGGGGCGCGCGCCTGCTCGAACAGCGTCCGCACCGCGGCGAGCAGCGTCGCCGCGGGCGAGCGCCGGCTCGCGTCGGGGGCGTCGATCAGACGGTCGAGGTCGAGCTGGCGTCCGCTCAGCAAAGCCGCGAAATGCGGATTTGCGCCCAAGGCGACATCCGCTTTTCCCGACAAGCGGAATGGCCGGTCGTCCGGCCCATACTGAAACTCGATCTGCTCGGCGAGGACGCGGCGGGGGTCCGCCTTCACCTGCGTCGTCAGCCGCCACGGCTCGCGTGCGAGCGTTCGCCCGCCTGCGAGCGCTGCGCCCGCCGGACGCGCGAGCGTGAGCACGCCCTCGTAGCGCGGACCTGCATCGTCGACCTGCAAGACGCCGTCGGTTTCCGCGATCAGCGGCCGGTCGACCGCTTCAAGGCTCAAGCGGAATTTTGCGCCGTCCGCGCCGCGCCGGCCCGAAGCGATGCGATAACGATAGGAACCGCCGTCCGAAACAAACGAGCCGTCCCCGCGAATAGGCCCGACCAGCGACCGTACATCCCCCTCGAAAGAAAAACCGTTAAGCGTCAAGCTCGAACTGCTCGCAGCGTCGGCGAGCACGATGCGCCCGCGCTCGATCGAAAGGCGCTCGATCGAGAGGCGATCGGGAGCGATCCCTGTCCCAACCCCGGGCGCCTGCAATTTGCCTTCTGCGTTCAGGACAATACGGATCCGCGGCTCGCTGAGGGTCAGCTCGCTCACGCGCCATTCGCCCCGCATCAGCGGACCGAGGGCGAGTTCGAACCGCAACGCGCGCGCGGAAAACGTCGCCTCTCCAGCGGCCAGCTCGACGCTGTGCAGAGACACCGACGGCGTCGGCAATAACTGCGCCTCGATCGGCCCGGAAATCCGCACCGGCGCCCCCAAGAGCCGGCTTGCCTCTGCCTCGATATCACTGCGATAGCGGGCCCAATCGACAAAATGCGGGCCGACCAGCGCCGCCACTAGCGCCAGGATCAAGGCTATCGCCAAGCCAAGCAACGTCGTCTGCACGTGTCCGCTCCGGACGAATCTATCCGCTTTTTCGCGGGACGCCCCGGTCCCTCAAGACGTTGCCGCCGAGGTCGGGGATCGTCGCGCCTCCGGGCGCGATTCGGGTCCAGCTATATGTCTGCGCTCGACGTTACAGACAAGCAACGATCTTGCCGGGATTCATGATGCCCTGCGGGTCGAGCGCCTGCTTGAGCGCCCGCATGGCGTCGACGGTTGTCGGACCAAGTTCGCGATTGAGATACTTCATTTTGCCCTGCCCCACGCCGTGCTCGCCGGTGCAGGTGCCGTCCATGGTGAGCGCTCGCTCGACCAGGCGCCCCAGCAGCGCTTCGGCGCGGGCCACCTCGCCTGCGTCGTCCATGTCGATCAGGAGGCACAGGTGGAAATTGCCGTCGCCGACGTGGCCGACGATGGGCGAGATGAGCCGGCTCTCGGCAATGTCGACTTGCGTCGCCACGATGCATTCGGCGAGCCGCGAGATCGGCACGCAGACGTCGCTGACGAACACCTTCGCGCCGGGACGTAAAGCCGTCGCCGCCCAATAGGCGTCGTGCCGCGCTTGCCAGAGCCGCGTGCGGTCCTCCGGCCGGGTCGCCCACTCGAAGGGGCCGCCGGCGAGCTCGGCCGCGATTTCCCCGAAGCGCTCCGATTGCTCGGCGACGCCCGCTTCGGTTCCGTGAAACTCGACGAACAGCATCGGAACCTCGGGCAAGGAAAGCTTCGAGTAAGCGTTCGCCGCTTTGACCTGGACCTCGTCGAGAAGCTCGATGCGGGCGACCGGAAGGCCGGTCTGGATGGTCGTGATCACCGCATTGCAGGCGGCCTCGACGCTGGGGAACGGGCAGACGCCGGCAGCGACCGCTTCCGGAATGCCATGCAATTTCAGGGTCAGCTCGGTGATGACGCCGAGCGTGCCTTCCGAGCCGATGAACAGCCGGGTGAGATCGTAGCCGGCAGACGATTTCTTTGCGCGCCCTCCGGTCGACAGCACCTCGCCGTTCGCAAGCACGGCTTTCAGGGCGAGCACGCAGTCCTTCATCGTGCCGTAGCGGACCGCATTGGTGCCCGAGGCGCGCGTCGCCGCCATGCCGCCCAAAGAGGCGTCGGCGCCGGGATCGAGGGGGAAAAACAGCCCTTGGTCGCGCAAGTATTCGTTGAGCTGCTTACGCGTCACCCCTGGCTGGACGACGCAATCGAGGTCTTCGGCGTGCACGGCGAGCACGCGGTTCATGTCGCGCACGTCGATCGACACGCCGCCGCGCGGCGCATTCACTTGGCCCTCGAGCGACGTGCCGACGCCGAAAGGAATGACGGGCACGCCGTGGGCGGCGCAGATGCGCACGATTTGTTGAACGTCCTCGGTGCATTGCGGGAAGACGACGGCGTCGGGAGGCTCGTTCGCGATCCAAGTCGTGGTGTGTCCGTGTTGCTCGCGCACCGCGCGGGAGGTGACGACGCGATTGCCGAAAGCCGCCGTCAGCGCGCCTATCGCGCAGTCAATTGCCCCGCTGTCACACCGCAGAAGCGGCCTGTTTTCGAGTCCTGCTTCAAGGTGTGTCATGCGTGCGCCAGTCGTGTGACATTTTGCGATGCAGCGCGGTCGAGGACGTGCACCGCTTCGACTTTGTGGCACAATGCTGGCATATTGAACCGATGAAGGCCATGCCGGATCTATTTGAATTCAAACCAGTGTTCTTTGCGCCCTTCGTCTCGTCCGTCATGGAGGTCGAGCCGGAATGGATCGACTATAACGGCCATCTCAACGTCGCCTATTATCACGTTCTGTTCGACCGTGCCTTCGACGAAGCGATCTATCTGATTGGCGCCGGCCCCGATTATGCGAATAGCGAGCGGCGCTCCTATTACACGGCGGAGGCCCATATTCGCCATTTGCGCGAATTGAATGCCGGCGATCGGGTCCGCGTGACGGCCCAGCTTCTCGCTTACGACCTCAAGCGGCTGCATTTCTTTCAACAGCTCTACCACGCGACCGAGGGATGGATCGCGGCGACGCTCGAGACCATGGCCCTGCATGTCGACATGGACAACAAAGAGGCGACGCCGGCGTCGAACCTGATCGCCGCCCGGCTGGCCGACATGCGGGCGTCCCACGGCCTGTTGCCGATCCCGGAGGCTGCCGGCCGGCGGATCGAGATGCCGTTCCCAAGGTGAGTTTCGCTTGGCGAGCGCCCCGCTGCGGGACGCACGGCGCACCTGAACGCACCCTTTGCAGTTGACGCCCCTCCCCGCCGGGCATTCCTGATGCCATCTTGGTGATTGATCGATTCGAACAAGCGGATGCAATTGTCGGCCACGGTCGGCAAACGAGAACCGGAATGGCCGAGCCGAACAAACGTTCGCCGCAAGCCTTTGACCGCGACCCGCCGGCGCCCGCCGCGGGCGGGATCGCCGCGCGAGCGATGGGAGCGCATCGCGCGCCCTATCTCGAAGGACTCAATCCGGAGCAGCGCGCCGCGGTCGAGACGCTGGAGGGCCCGGTGCTCGTGCTCGCCGGCGCCGGCACCGGCAAGACGCGGGTGCTGACCGCGCGCATCGCCCATATTCTCGCGACCCACCGGGCGCGGGCCTCCGACATCCTCGCGGTGACCTTCACCAACAAGGCGGCGCGCGAGATGAAGGCCCGCGTCGGCCACATGGTCGGCGAGGTGGTCGAGGGCATGCCCTGGCTCGGCACCTTCCACTCGATCGGCGCGAAGATCCTGCGGCGGCATGCCGAGCTGGTCGGCCTGAAGCCCGACTTCACCATTCTCGACACCGACGATCAGATCCGGCTGCTGAAGCAGTTGCTGGCGGCGGAGAACATTGACGAGAAGCGCTGGCCGGCGCGGGTGCTCGCGAGTTTGATCGACGGCTGGAAGAACCGCGGCCTCACCCCCGAGCAGACGCCGGCGGGCGAAGCCGCCGCCTTCGCCAACGGCCGCGGGCAGGCGCTCTACGCCGCCTATCAGGCCCGGCTGAAGACGCTCAACGCCGCCGACTTCGGCGATCTCCTGCTCGAGACCATCCGCCTGTTCCGCACCCACCCCGAGGTGCTGCGCCAGTATCAGGGGCGCTTCAAATACATTTTGGTCGACGAGTACCAGGACACCAATGTCGCGCAATATCTCTGGCTGCGATTGCTGGGGCAGCGGACGGTGTCCGGCTCGACCCCTGGCGCTCCCTTCACCTCTCCCCGCCCGCGGGGAGAGGTCGACGCGCAAAGCGCGTCGGGTGAGGGGCAACACCAGGATCAAGCGCCGCGACACACGGAAATGCCCCCTCACCCCGACCCTCTCCCCGCCAGCGGGGAGAGGGGGATAAGCACAGTGTCATTGCCGGGCTTGACCCGGCAATCCACTTCGCCTGCCGGCCAAGATGGATCACCGGGTCTCGGCGCTTCGCGCCGGCCCGGTGATGACGAGGAAGAGAGCGACGAGCGGCGCCGGCCCGGTGATGACGAGGCAAAATCTCCGAATGCACCCTCTCCCCTTGCGGGAGAGGGTGACGGCTTTGCGGCGATGAGGCAGGGAGCAACAATAGAGGAGCAGAAAAACATCTGCTGCGTCGGCGACGACGACCAGTCGATCTATGGCTGGCGCGGCGCCGAGGTCGACAACATCCTGCGCTTCGAGCACGACTTTCCCGGCGCCACGGTGATCCGGCTCGAACGCAATTACCGCTCGACCGGGCCTATTCTCGGCGCCGCCTCCCACCTGATCGCGCACAACGAGGGCCGGCTCGGCAAGACGCTGCGCTCCGAAGGCGAGGCCGGCGACAAGGTCGTCGTCGCCTCCGCCTGGGATTCCGAGGAAGAGGCGCGCGCGATCGGCGAGGAGATCGAGCAGCTGCAGCGCCAGGGCGAAAAGCTTGACGAGATGGCGATCCTGGTGCGCGCCTCGTTCCAGATGCGCGAGTTCGAGGACCGCTTCGTCACCCTCGGCCTGCCCTATCGCGTGATCGGCGGCCCGCGCTTCTACGAGCGCGCCGAAATCCGCGACGCGCTCGCATATCTGCGGCTCGTCAACCAGAGCGCGGACGATCTCGCCTTCGAGCGCATCGTCAATGTGCCCAAGCGCGGCCTGGGCGACGCCACCCTGAAAACCCTGCACGATCTCGCGCGCGCCCACGGCGTTCCGTTGATGGAAGCCGCGCGCCTGATCGTCGGGACCGAGGAGCTGAAGGCAAAGCCGCGCCACGCGCTGCGCGACCTCGTCGCCGCGTTCGACCGCTGGCGCGGCCAGCGCGACGCGCTTCCCCACACCGAGCTCGCCGAAATCGTGCTCGACGAATCCGGTTACACCGAGATGTGGCAGAAGGACCGCTCCGCCGACGCCGCCGGCCGCCTGGAGAACCTGAAGGAGCTGGTGCGCTCCATGGAGGAGTTCGAGAACCTGCAGGGCTTTCTCGAACACGTCTCGCTCGTCATGGACGTCGATCGCGGCGAAGACGCCGAAGCCGTCTCCATCATGACGCTGCACGCCGCCAAAGGGCTCGAATTCGACAGCGTGTTTCTCCCCGGCTGGGAGGAAGGCCTGCTGCCGCATCAGCGCTCGCTCGACGAGAACGGCCGCGCCGGGCTCGAGGAGGAGCGCCGCCTCGCCCACGTCGGACTGACGCGGGCGCGCAAACGCGCGCGCATCTCCTTCGTCGCCAACCGGCGCATCCACGGAAGCTGGTCGTCGAGCCTGCCGTCGCGCTTCATCGACGAATTGCCGGAGGCCCATGTCGAGGTCGCGGAGGCCAAGGGCTTCGGCGGGTTCGGCGGCTACGGCAATTACGGCTCGCGCTTCGACACGGCGCAAACCTTCGGCTCGAACTACGGCACCCCCGGCTGGCGCAGAGCGCGGAAGAGCCGCGAGCGCGGCGGGTTCGACGAGCGGCAACGCGGATTCGGCGGGGGCAGCGAGGGCGACCGCGGGCGCGGCGGCCGGCGTGGCGGGTTCGGTGAAGAGCGGAGTGATTTCGACGAGGCGCGGCCGCGCGATTTCCGCGGCGGTTTCGACGAAAGACGTCAGAGCGACTTCGACGATGCTTCACCTCCCCCCTCGCGCGAAGCGCGGCGGGAGGCGGGTGGATTCGGACAAGGCGGCCCGCACGAAGGCATCCCCTCCCCCGCGCGCGGGGGAGGGTCAGGGAGGGGGCGCCCGCCGCTCACCATCGAAGGCGAACTGGTGGCGCGCTCGACCGGGGCAGC
>JBAPYK010000190.1:0-21721 GCA_049284695.1 Rhodoplanes sp.
CTGGCTGCCGGCGCCGTCACGGTAATTGCAATCGCAGTGGTTATCGGCGTGCAGGCGAAGCGCGGATTCGATGCGCCGGTGCAGGCGAAAGCGCTCGGCCCTGCCAATGAGACCTTCGTATTCGCCGTCGATCCGACCGGCCGGGGCGGCCCTGCGAATGATTGCGTCGTCTGCCACAGCGTCGACAAGAACGGCCCCTTGCGGTCCGCCCCGAGTTTGTGGGGAATCGTCGGCGCTCCCAAGGCGCGCGCCGACTGGTTCTCCTATTCCATGGCGCTGCGCAAGAAGGGCGGCGTATGGACCGAGGAGGAACTCGACGGGTATCTCGCAAATCCGAGCGGGTTCATTCCGGGAACGATCAAGACGTTGCCGCCGATCAAGGACGCGGCACAGCGAAAGCAGCTGATCGCCTATCTCAAGACGCTGCACAGCTAGCGAGTCATTCATCCGCCAGCGGATGCAGGTCGCGCACCAGCGATTTCAGCCGCTCCTCCAGAACGTGCGTATAGATCTGCGTCGTCGAAATGTCGGCGTGGCCGAGCAGCGTCTGCACGCTGCGCAGGTCCGCGCCATTTTGTAGGAGATGGCTCGCAAAGGCGTGGCGCAGCACGTGCGGGCTGACCTTGTCCAGCCGCAGGCCGGCGGCGGCGGCGAGCCCCTTCAGCTCGCGCGCGACATGCTGGCGGGTGATATGCCCGCTGTCGCCGAAGGAGGGAAACAGCCATTTCGATTTGCTTGTTTTGTCGGCCTCGGCCAACGCCGCGCCGTAGTCGCGCATCGCCGCTTTGGCGGCGTCGTTGAGGATGACAAGCCGTTCCTTTTCGCCCTTGCCGCGCACGACCAGCATGCGCTCGTCGCGCTTCGCCGCCGAAGCCGGCAGTGCGATCAGCTCGGAGACGCGCAGGCCGGTCGCGTACAGCACCTCGATCAGGGCGACGAGGCGCAACGCCCGCAGGCGCTCCAGCGGCGAGTTGGGCCGCTTCGCCGCGCCCGCGCGGGCCGCGGCGAGTAGCCGGTCGACGTCGGCGACGGACAAGACCTTCGGCAGCGCGCGCCCGCGTTTCGGCCCCTCGATTGCGGCGGCGGGATCGTCGCCGCGATGCCCCTCCGCATAGAGGAAGCGATAGAGCTGGCGGATCGCCGAGAGGCGACGCGCGACCGAGGTGCTCTTGTAGCCGCGTTCCGCGAGCCGGCCGAGATAGGCGCGCAGATCATTGGTCTGCGCCGATGCGATCGCGCCGCCTCTTCCCTTGAGAAAAGCGGACAGGTCACTCAGGTCGCGGGCATAAGCGGCAAGCGTATTGACGCCGGCGCCGCGCTCGGCCGCGAGCATGTCGAGGAAAAGCTCGATGAACCTATCCGCCGATTGCGCCGGCCGCGTCATGCGCGTTTGTCAGCGTTGTTTCACGAATTTGTCCTGCGGAACCGTCACGGTGATCTCGCGCGGATTCCGATTGACGAAGGTGGTGAGCGCGAGCATTCCCGCATAGACGAGGCCTGCGATGATGGCGAGGATCGTGAGAAGGCGGAATAGGCTAGGCATGGTCCTCTTACGATGCCGCGTGCCGGGTCCAACGGGCACGAACACGATCATGTCGACGGCGCAATAGCAAGGCCTTCGTATAAGCACCCGCGCGAGGACGTCGGCTACGCCGGACGGACGAACGGAAGCGTGACCGTAAAGCAGCTCGGCGCATCGGCTTTGGCTTCGGCGACCGCATCCCCCCCATGCAGCCGCGCGATCTGCCGCACCAGCGACAGGCCGAGCCCCGCGCCTTTTGGATCGCCGGTGAGGCGATAAAACGGCACAAACACCTGTTCGCGTTGTTCTGTCGGAATGCCGGGCCCGGCATCGATCACCTCGAGCACCGCGCGATCGTCGGCGCGGCGAAGCTTGA
Source organism: Rhodoplanes sp. (assembly GCA_049284695.1). Lineage (GTDB taxonomy): Bacteria > Pseudomonadota > Alphaproteobacteria > Rhizobiales > Xanthobacteraceae > Rhodoplanes. Next base: position 1,899 of record JBAPYK010000190.1, read on the forward strand.
CGGTCACCGGCGGCTTGCCATGCCGCTCGGCATTTTCGAGAAGATTGCGGATCATCCGCCGCAATAACCGCGGATCGCCGCGAATCGCGACCGGCTCACCCTTGAGCTCGCATTCATAGCGCGCACATTCCTCGGCGGCGAGCGCGAGCAGATCGACCTCTTCGCTCGTTCGCAGCGCGCCGATCGCCTCGATCCGGCTCGCCAACAGGATTTCATCGATCAGCCCGTCGAGCTCGGCAATGTCCCGCTTAAGGTCGGCGGCGTATTTCGAGTCGGGCTTCCCATTCATCAATTCGATGCCGAGCCGGATGCGCGACAGCGGCGTCCGCAATTCATGCGAGGCGTTGGCGAGCAGCATCCGGTGGGCCGCGACCAGCTCCTCGATGCGCACCGCCGCGCGGTTGAAGCTTTCGGCGAGCCGGGCGATCTCGTCGCGGCCTTCGACCTTGACCCGCGTCGATAAATTGCCGGCCCCGAGCGTCTCTACGCCAGCCTGGAGCGTCTCAAGCCGCCGGGTGAGGCCGCGCACCACCGGAAAGGCGCAGACCGCAACGGCAAGCGCGATCACGCCGAGGAACAGCACCAGGCCGACCGCGGGATTGCGATGACGTCTGGGTGCGCGCACGACCACCCAGCGCATATCCGGCAGACGGAAGCTCCAGGCCGGTCCCCCAGGGCCGCGGATCCAGCCGCTTTCATCGGCGCGGGACGGCGGCGGCAACGGACGCCCGGTGAATGCGATCGGCCGCAACTCGGAATCGAACAGAGCAAGGTCGGCATGGATTTGCCTTCCCAGACGATCGAGCGCCTCCTGCTGCATCTCGCGAGGGGCATCAGCCGGAGGAAGCGCCGTGCCGGCGAGCTCGCCCGCCATTTCCAACGCCTGGCCGAACGGCGAACCGGCCGAGCCAAGCCGCCACAGAACGCCGGCGATCAGCACCACGAGCACCAGCGTCGCGACGATGGTCAGGTAAATCTTCTGGTAGAGCCGTCGCATGCTTCAGGCGTTCACCTTCCCGCCACAGCTATCGAATCTGCCTCAGTCCTGCGCCTTGGCGAAGACATAGCCGGCCCCGCGCACGGTAATCACCCGCCGCGGCTTCTTCGGATCATCCTCGATGGCGGCGCGGATGCGGGAGATATGCACGTCGATCGAGCGGTCGAAAGCGTCGAGGCGCTCATTCTTCATGAGATCCATGATCGTCTCGCGCGACATCACGCGCCCCGCGTGGCGGGCGAGCGCCAACAGCAAGTCGAATTGGTAGCCGGTCATGGCGCGGACTTCGCCGTCGAGCCGCACCTCGCGCGCGCCGACGTCGATCTCCAGACGGCCGAACCGCATGAGTTCCGCTCGCTCCTCGCCGCCTTTGGAACGCCGCAGAATGGCGCGCAGCCGCGCCAGAAGTTCGCGCGGCTCGAACGGCTTCGGCAGATAATCGTCGGCGCCGATTTCCAGGCCGACCACCCGATCCATGGCGTCGCCGCGCGCCGTCAACATCAGGATCGGCGTCTGCGCGCCGGCGCGGATCTTCCGGCAGATGTCGAGCCCATCCATATCGGGCAGCATCAGATCGAGGATGAGCGCGTCGAACTCCTGCCGGCCGTGCAAGGCGAGGCCCGTCTGGCCGGTTGGCGCGATCGTGACCGAAAACCCGGATTCGCCGAGATAGTTCTTGACCATCTCGGCGAGCCGGGGATCGTCTTCAATGAGGAGAATGCGGTCGGTCACGACGCCATATTAGCCGCGCGACCAGCCGCGCCAACGGCCCGCGGGCGGTAAAATTTCCTCAAGCTTGTGCCGCTGGTCGGGATTGAGCACCTCGGCGGCGTCGATCAGCGCCTGGGTGAACCGCTTGCTCAACGTGTCGGCGACCGCGAGCTGTTCCGTGCGCAGCTTCTCGATCGCCGCGCGATCGATGTTCTGAGCGAGCAGAAGGTCACGCGCCTGCTTGCGCGCGGCGAATAGCTTTTCACGCATCGGCACCATATCCTTCACGGCATTCTTGACGATGCCGCGCAGCTTCTCTTGCTGCTCCGCAGTGGCGTCGACCTCGACCGAAATATGGCGGATCATCCGGTCGGCCCGCTCCTCGGCGCGGGCGGGATCGAATCCGCCGCCGAAGGGCCCGCCGCGCCAATGGCCGGGGCCGTGGCCAAAGCCGGGGCCGTGGCCGAAGCCGAACGGAGAGCCGAAGCCTTGACTGAACGAGGAGGTGGCAACCGCGCCCGCTCCTACAAGCCCAAGGCCAAGGGCAAGGATAACAGCAAGTCTCGCAAGCCTGCCCGACCGCGGCGGCGCGGACGTGGTCTCGGGGGCGGCTGGGATTTGATCGCTCATGGAAGTCTCCTTTATAGCCTGTGGCGGCAGAGGCCACTCCGCGTAATCTGCGACCCGGCCGTTTCGGGGGCTTCTCGCCCGTGTAAAGTTTTGTAAAGACAGCCATGAACGGCCGTTCCGGCGGCCGCTCGCGCGCGCTCCAATCGGTGATATGGTGGCGCTACCCCAGCAAACTCCAACCGAATCGCATGCCCGACCTCCCGTTGCGTAAGCCGACCGAGCCTTTGCCGAGCGCCACCGACATTGCCGCGGCGCTGGGAACGCGCTCGATCGTGCTGATCGGGATGATGGGGGCGGGCAAGTCCTCGATCGGCCGACGGCTGGCGAAGAAGCTGGACCTCCCCTTTGTCGACGCCGACGCCGAGATCGAACTGGCGGCCGGCATGCCGATCACCGATATATTCGATCATCACGGCGAGGATTATTTTCGCTCCGGCGAGGCCCGCGTGATCGCCCGCTTGCTTGACCAAGGCCGGCAGGTGCTTGCGACCGGGGGCGGCGCTTTCATGAATCCCGGCACGCGCAGCCTGATTGCCGCCAAGGGGATATCTGTCTGGCTCAAAGCCGAGCCAGACATTTTGCTGCGGCGGATCAAGCGGCGCTCCGACCGGCCCCTGCTCCGCACCGCCGATCCGGAGGCGACGCTGAATAAGCTCATTGAGCAACGCTATCCCGTTTACGCCGAGGCGGACCTGATCGTGCATTCGCGTGAGGTCCCGCATGAGGTTATCGTCGACGAAATTATTGCCGCCGCCGCTGCAAGGCTCGGCCTCGGCGCGGCGGTCGCGCAGAGCTCCGCGCCATGACCGCGCCGCTGCGCCCACGCGATCCGATCCGCGTTGAAGTCGCACTCGGAGAGCGCGCCTACGATATCGTCATCGGCCGCGGGCTCATCGGCTCGCTTGGCGCCCGGATCGCCGCGCTCAAGCCGGGAGCAAAAGCGGCGATCGTTAGCGATGCGACGGTTGCGCCGTTGCACCTTGCTGCCGCCCGCGCCGCGCTCAAGGACGCCGGCATCGAAACGGCGAGCATTATCGTCCCCGCGGGCGAAGCCACAAAAAGCTTTGCGTCGTTCGAGCGGGTCTGCGACGACCTGCTCGAAGCGAAGATCGAGCGCGGCGACGTCGTGGTCGCGCTCGGCGGCGGCGTGATCGGCGATCTTGCCGGCTTTGCCGCGGCGGTCGTGCGCCGCGGTCTCGACTATGTCCAGGCGCCGACCACATTGCTTGCGCAGGTTGACTCCTCGGTCGGCGGCAAGACCGCGATCAATTCGCGGCTCGGCAAGAACTTGATCGGCGTTTTCCACCAACCGATCCTGGTCGTGGCCGACACGGCCTTGCTCGATACGCTCCCCGCCCGCGAATTCCGCGCCGGTTACGCCGAAGTCGCCAAATATGGCTTGCTCGGCGACGAGGCCTTCTTCGCCTGGCTCGAAGCAAACGCCGATGACGTGTTCGCGGGAGGCCCCGGCCGCGAATTCGCCATCGCCACGAGCTGCCGGATGAAAGCGGAGGTCGTCGCCCGTGACGAACGCGAGGCGGGAGAGCGCGCCTTGCTCAACCTCGGCCACACCTTCGGCCACGCGCTGGAAGCGTCAGCCGGGTTCTCCGACCGGCTGCTGCACGGAGAAGCCGTCGGTCTCGGCATGGCGCTCGCTTTCCAGTTTTCGGCGCGACTAGGTCTGCTGCCGCAAATCGAGTCCGACCGGGTCGAGCGTCACTTGGCGAAGGCCGGCCTGCCGATCCGTCTCTCCCACGTGCCCGGCGGCTGCCCGGACGCCGACCGGCTGATGGATCTCATGGCGCAGGACAAGAAGGTCAGGCGCGGCCGGCTCACATTCATTCTGGCGCGCGGCATCGGCGCGGCGTTCATCGCTCCGGATGTCGACCCCGCCGAAGTCCGCTCTTTTCTCGTCGAGAAGCTCGCCGAGCGATGTTGACCGAAGATTGGGGTGCGCTCGCCGTCATCGTGATCTGCCTGGCGTTGGCGTTCTGTTTCTCCGCCAGCGAGACGGCGCTGAGCGGCTTTTCCCGCGCCCGCATGCTGCGTCTGGAAAAGACCGGCAACGCCCGCGCCGCCCTCGTCAATCGCTTGGTGGAGCGACGCGAGCGGATGCTTGGCGCCATCCTCGCCGGCAAAGATATCGTCACCATTCTCGCATCGGCGCTGATCGGCGGACTGCTGCTCTCCCGGTTTGGCGGCATCGGCGTTCTCTACGCAACCGCCATCATGACGGCGGTAACCTTGGTGCTTGCCGAAGCGCTGCCGAAGATGCTCGCGACCAACGCGCCGGATCGCGTTTCGTTACGGGTGGCTCGCCCTATTTCGCTTGCAGTCAGTCTGCTTGGGCCGGTGCTTGCGGGCATCAATGCGGCCGTTCGCTCAATTCTGCGTCTGCTCGGCGTGAAGGTCGGCGTCGACCAGGCTGTCATCTCCGCGCACAAGGAGCTGCGCGGCGCCGTCGATCTTCTGCATCGCGCCGGCAACGTGGAAAAAGCGGACCAGGACATCTTGGGCGGGCTGCTTGATCTGCGTGAGCTGACGGTTGCCGATGTCATGATCCATCGCACCGACGTCATCATGGCTGATGCCGCCGATCCGCCAACGAAGATTCTCGAAGATGTGCTGGCGCGTCCGGTCACCCGTCTACCGCTGTGGCAGAACACCCCTGAGAACATCATCGGCATCCTGCATGTGCAGGACTTGTTCCGCGCGATCTATGCGGCCGGCAACGACGCAACAAAGATCGACGTCATGACGCTCGCCCGACCGGCTTGGTTCGTTCCGGAAACCCGGCCGCTGATCGAGCAGCTCAAAGCGTTTCGCCGGCGCAAGATGCCCTTCGCTGTCGTCGTCGATGAGTACGGTGAGATGATGGGAATTCTGACGATCGAGGACATCTTAGAGGAGATCGTCGGCGACATTACCGACGAACGCGACGTCCAGGTCCCGGGCGTGCGCCTGTTGCCCGACGGCTCAGTCAATGTCGACGGCGTGGTGCCTATCCGCGATCTGAACCGCGCGATGGATTGGAACCTGCCCGAATCCGACGCCACAACGATCGCCGGCCTCGTTATCCATGAGGCGCGTTCAATACCGGAATCGGGCCAGAGCTTCACTTTTCATGGCTTTCGCTTCCAGGTGTTGCGCAAGCAGCGCAACCGCATCACCGCGCTCCGGATCACGCCGCTGATCCGCAGCCCCAAGGCGAACGTGAGCTGAGTAAAAGCGGTGTTGGCGACGGCCGCTGGCGAAAAAAGCATTGTTATCTGGCGTGCTGCCTTATCTGCGTTATGCGCGGGCCTGATCGGAATCGGCTTAGCGCGCTTCGCCTATTCGCCGCTGATTCCGGCCTTAATCGCCGAGCGGTGGTTTTCGCCAGCGCAAGCGGCCTATCTCGGGGCGGCGAATCTCGCCGGATATCTCGTCGGCGCGCTGATCGCCGGAAGAATGAGTCGTGCGGCGTCCGCCGCAACCGTCCTGCGCGCGATGATGCTCCTTGCCACCGCGTCATTTTTTGCCTGCGCCTACCCGCTGCCCTTCACTTGGTTCTTTGCCTGGCGCTTCGCCGCCGGAATCGCCGGTGGCGTGCTGATGGTGCTCGCCGCGCTCGCCGTTCTGCCGCACGTACCGGCGGGTCTACGCGGGCGGGTCGGCGGTGCGATCTTCACCGGCGTCGGCCTCGGCGTCGCCGCGTCCGGCACGCTCGTGCCGCTGCTGATGCGGTTCGGCTTGAGCGAGACCTGGATAAGCTTCGGCCTCATATCCCTCGCGCTGACGATCGTGGCGTGGACCGGCTGGCCGCGCGATCCGTCTGCGCATCCCGCGACCGGACAGGTCGCAGCGGCTGCGTTCAAGCCGCGCGCCAACCGTGCTTTCCTGGCGCTCTGCGCCGAATACGCCCTCAACGCCGTCGGGCTCGTTCCGCACATGGTGTTCCTCGTCGACTTCGTTGCGCGCGGGCTGGGACGCGGGCTCGACACGGGCGGATTCTATTGGACGATCTTCGGCATCGGAGCGGTCGCGGGCCCGCTGCTTGCCGGAGCGATCGCCGATCGCGTTGGTTTTCGGCGGACACTGCAGGCGTCGTTTCTGGTGCAGGCGGCTGCGGTCGCAGCCCCCGCCATATCAGACGGCCCCATCGCTCTCGTCATCTCGAGCGCGGTCGTCGGCCTGTTCGTGCCTGGCGTCGTGCCGCTGGTGCTCGGCCGCATGCATGAGCTCGTGCACGAGGCGCGGGCGCGCCAAAAAGCTTGGAGTTGGTGCACGACCGCTTTCGCCGTTGGGCAGGCGGCTGCCGCGTACGGCTTCTCCTACCTTTTCGCCCAGACTGGCGGGGCCTATGCGCTGCTGTTCGCGCTTGGCGCGGCAGCGCTGTTGATCGCCTTTGTTCTCGATCTTGCGCAAGGCGCAGAACCGCCACCTCACCGGGAGGAGAAGGCTCGATCATGAGGCTCTACAATAACCGGCCATCGCCCTATGGCCGCAAGGTCCTCGTCGTCGCCCATGAAAAGCAACTCTTGGATCGGATCGAGGTCATCCAGCTCGACCCGTGGTCCGATCCGCCGGAACTCGTTGCGGCAACGCCGTTGGGGAAAGTGCCGGCGCTTATTACCGACGATGGCACGCTAATTACCGAGAGCACGCTCATCGCCGAGTATTTCGACCCGATCGGACCTGGGGCCAAATTGCTTAACGCGGATCGACTATCCACATTGAGGCGGACTTGCGCTTGCGCAAGGATTAATCGACGCCGCATTCGCCTTGGCGATCGAACGCCGCCGGCCGGTTGACCGGCAATGGGGGGCATGGAGCGTCCGTCAAGAGCGAGCAATCGAGCGGACCCTGACGAAAACCACGGCGCCGGATAGCTTCGACCTCGCCGGCATCACGCTGGCTTGTGCTTGCTTACCTCGATTTTCGCTTAATGGAAATTGCCTGGCGTCTTTTCGTCCCGACCTCGCCGGTTGGCTGGATGAGGTCGCGCAACGGCCGTCCATGCGGGCGACAAAACCTTGACCCCCTATTGGCGCTGCGACTGGAATTCACAGCGCCTTCGCGGCGCCGCGGGCGCCAAAGCCCGATCCGCCGGCTCTCGAACTTCTCCATAACAACGCCACAGCGATGCAGAGATCGAAGAGAAGCGAAGCTGCCCCCATCATCACTGCTTCGCGCGGGGTTTACGTGCTGTCTTCCGCGCCGATTTCTCGATGAGGAAGTCCTCAAGCTTCTTGCCCTCCTTTAACGCGGCGGCAAGCCACCGGGGTTGAGCGCCGCGCCCGGCCCAAGTTTCTCCTCCTGGACCACGATATTTTGGAGGTACTTTGCGACCTTTCATCGCGCTCGTCCGACGCGATGAACCTGCCCGTAAACCACCGGCGCCACGCGGTCCGCGTCGTGCTTCCGCGCCGAGAAGAGAAAGCTGCTTTTCCAGATCGCGACGCTTTTCGGTAAGACGTTTATCTATTTCGCCGCGCAGCGCCAGCAATCCGTCAACATCGAGACCCTTGATGTTAATTCCGGCCATATTGGCCTCCACGAATCATGGATGATATAATCCTTATATATACGCTCAGCGCTTTACGTAAAGCCCGATAGTTGGAAAAGGTTGCACTGGGCAAAAGGTACTCGTTCTGGGTCGATTCTCCGCCCCGTTGTTCCGAGATTGTTCGCATTGCAGTTATTTTTATCTTTGAGCTTTCTAACCCATTTCGCCATTTCCAGCCGACTTCTGATCTGGTTATCTTGCGCCACGAGAACAAAAAGAGCCGACGATAGCCGCCCAAGGAGAGACCAATGAAACGTCGAGACATCTTAAAAGGCGTAGTAAGCGCGCCGTTTCTGTCTACTGGCGCGCTCGGTTGGGTGACGCCCGGCTGGGCGCAGCAGGACTGGCCCAATCGAACCATTACCATGATCGTGCCGTTCCCGCCTGGCGGCCAGGCGGACCTCGCCGCACGCCCGGTCGCAGCCGCTCTAGAGAAGATTCTCGGCCGTCCCGTCGTTGTCGACAATCGCGCTGGCGGCGGCGGAGGCGCGGTTGGAAACGCGGCGGCGGCCCGGGCTAACCCCGACGGCCACACCTTGCTTTTGACGCTATCCTCCTTGGCCGTACTTCCCGAAGCCGACCGGCTGTTTGGGCGTCAGCCCACTTATGAGGTTTCGCAACTGCTCCCGATCGCCCGCATTTTGGCCGATCCGACAATGCTCGCAGTGCCGACCTCGGCCCCATGGAAGACGGTGGGAGATTTGGTTGAGGACGCCAAGAAACGACCCGGCGAGATACCCTATGGCTCATCGGGCCCCTATGGCACGTTGCACATCGCGATGGAGATGTTCGCAGCCTCAGCTGGCATCAAGCTCTTGCATGTGCCATTCCGCGGGGCCGGACCGGCTTTGACCGGCTTGCTCTCCGGGTCAGTCGAGGCCCTTGCCTCCGCGCCCGGCGTGCTGAAGCCGCAAGTAGACGACGGAAAGCTGCGCATTCTCGCCTGTTGGGGGGCGCAGCGGGTTGCGAGTTTTCCCGACGCGCCGACCTTTAAAGAGCTCGGTTATCCCGATGTCGAATTCTATATTTGGGCCGGCGTTTTCTCGCCGCGCGGCCTTCCGGATCCGATCATGTCCCGGCTGCGCGAAGCGATCGGCGAAGCAATGCGAAGTCCCGAGGTTATCAGGACATTCGAGACCGCCGGCAGCCCCCCCGCCTACCAGGATGCGCCCGACTTCGCCCGCTTCGTCGAGGCTGATAGCCAGCGCCTCATCGCCGCCGTGAAAAAGATCGGCAAGGTCGGTTAACGCCGCGCCTGTATCCGGCCTTTGATCGAGGTTGGAATTAATTCAATGAAGGTTGCCTCTTTTTCGTTTTTCGAAAGCAATCAGGTCGGCATTGTCGACGAGGCTCGCGGCCGCATTCGCGCGATCGACGGCGTCAGAGACATGCTCGACCTGATCGAGCGTATCGAAGAGATCAGGCCCCGCCTCGCTGGCGGCGGGAGCGACTTATCGCTTTCCGACGTAAGGTTGCTTGCTCCGATACCTATTCCGCGACGCAATATATTTTGCGTCGGGAAAAATTATCGCGATCACGCCGTGGAGTTTTCGCGCAGCGGATTCGAGGCGGGAGCCGCGAAAGGCGCGGAGATCGACGAATATCCGGCGGTGTTCACCAAGCCGGCCAGCGCGGTGGTTGGACCGGAGGCTGTGGTTTCGCTCCACCCGCAGGCGACATCGAGCGTAGACTACGAGGCAGAGCTTGCGGTGGTTATCGGCGTCGGCGGCCGCGACATCGCCAAACAGGACGCCTACCGCCATGTCTTCGGCTACACCATCATTAACGACGTGACTGCGCGCGATCGTCAGCGCAAGCATAAGCAGTGGTTTCTCGGCAAGGCGCTCGACACCTTTTGCCCCATGGGACCCTGGATCACCACGGCTGACGAGATCGATCCAACCAATCTCGCCGTAAAGTGCTGGGTCAATGGCGAGCTTCGTCAGAACGGCAATACACGCGATCTGATTTTCGACGTACCGAGCCTGATAGCGACAATTTCCGCCGGATTGACGCTTTATCCCGGCGATATTATCGCGACGGGGACGCCCGCCGGCGTCGGCATCGGCCGCAATCCGCCGCTTTTCTTGAAAGTGGGCGACGTTGTTTCGATTTCGATCGACGGAATTGGGATATTGACAAATCCCTTCGCATAAGCCCGATCGCGCAGTCGCGTTCTGCATATGCGCACGGCTCGCCGGACGAAGCCCCGCCATATCAGCGGGGCCCGGCGTTCATCGCTCCGCCGCCGGCGGCGCTCAGCGCCGCATGAAGACTTGTTCCTGGCACTCAATGCTCCAGGCGAAACCTTCGGGAGCGAAGGCGAGCCTGATTTCCGTGTCGGGCGTTCCCGACGCGAGACGCGAGAGGAGCTTGTGGCCAAACCCCTCACGGGTCGGCGGCTCGACCGGCGGGCCGCCCCGCTCCTGCCAGGAGAAGCGGAACTTTTTCGGCGTCTGCAACTCGTCGATGTCCCACCGAATGACGACCTGTCCCTCGGGCGACGACAGCGCGCCGTACTTCATCGAATTGGTCGCGAGTTCGTGCAGAGCAAGCCCAATATTTTGCGCCGCATCCGGATTCAGCATGATCGGCGGCCCCGCCGCGTCGACCCGCAACGCCGGGTCGTCCATGAACGGCTTGAGCTGTGCGGATATCAGCGCTTCGATCGACGCTCCCTCCCAGCCTTTTTCCACCAGAACGTCGTGGCAGCGGGCGATCGCCATAAGGCGATTCTCGAAATTCTTCTGGAATTCGCCGAAGCTGGTCGCCCGCTGCACGGTCCGGTTTGCGATGGCAAGAACGACCATCAGCAGGTTTTTCGAGCGGTGCGACAGCTCGTTCATAATGGTGAGGATATGCTCTTCATTCCGCTTGCGCTCGGTGATGTCGATGATGGACCCGACCACCAGCAGGCGATCGCCGGAACGGAACGGATTAAGGCCGATTTCGATGGGGAATTCGACGCCGTTCTTGCGCACCCCGTAAAGATCGCGGCCCGCCCCCATCGGTCTCGTCGTGGGGTTCTTGGCGAATGCCGCGCGCTTGGCTGGATGCCCCGCACGAAACCGCTCCGGAATCAGAACCTCGACGCTCCTCCCGATCAGTTCTCCGCGGGAATAACCGAACAGCTGCTCGATTTGCTTGTTCGCGAAGGCGATGACGCCGGCTTGATCGATGACGATCATGCCGTTCGGCGCCGCCTCGAACAGCAGGCGAAGTTCGGAGTCACTGTGAGCATTGTTGAACATCGGCCCCCCCAGAAAGGACGAACGCATAATAATAAGCTCAGTAGTCCTGAGTCGACCAAAACACGGAAACGTGACCGAACAGATCGCACCTCGGTTCCGCCTAGAGTAAAAACAAATATAACTCTATTTGCGGCGCCAATTATCGAAATTAGCATGTGGTTGCAACGAAATTCTATCAAATACCTCTCATGTCTTCCCGTATACCGGCACAATAGCGCCGCGCGTTACCGTGTTGGCCGGCGAAGCAAGAAATAGAATCGTGGAGGCGACCTCCGCGACCTTGGGCCACGCCGAAAAATCGGCCTTTGGCATGTCCCTGCGGTTCACCGGCGTATCCATGATCGATGGCGCCACCGCATTGACGAGCACGCCCTCTTTCACGACCTCTTCGGCGAGCGCGACGGTGAGCGCCGCGACGGCCGCCTTGCTCGCGGCGTAGGTCGCCATGTTGGCGCCCGTCCGCCACTCGATCGCCGCGCGCGCCGCCACGTTGACGATGCGTCCGCCTTCGCCCGTCCGCGCAATCGCGCGCAGCGCGCCCCGGCAACAGAGCGCACAGGTGACGAGATTGGATTCGATCTGCCGCCGGAGGGTCGCTTCGGTCATGTCTCTGTGCGAGCCGAACGCGAAGCCGCCCGCGAGATGAACCGACGCCCACAACGCCGGAACGCCCTCGAACAGCCGGTCAACGCTGCGTTCGTCGCCAAGGTCGCTGTTCGGATACAGCTTGCTTTGCGCGTGATCGCGCAAGGGAAACCGTTCGGCTTCCGACTCGCTCCGGTAGGGGATATGGCAGGTCGCCCCGGCGTCGATCAGCGCGGCGACGACGGCATGGCCGAGCGCGCCGGTTCCGCCGGTCACGACCACATGCAAACCATCAAAGTCCATCCCATCACCTCCAAGCGTGCTAATGACGCGGTCAGCCAAGCGGCTGCGCGAGTCGCGCGGCGCGCCGACCTGCCGAAGCCCGGCATGATGGTCGGCCGCGGCGTGGCGAGGACAACATGGCCGATTTCGATCTCGCCGTCATTGGCGCCGGCGCGACCGGCGCCGCCATCGCTCGCGATGCCGCGGGCCGCGGCATCAAGGTGCTGCTCCTCGATCGGAACGACCTTTCCTCCGGCGCATCATTCGGCCCTGACATGCTGGTGCGGCGCGCGCTCCAGGCCCGCAGCGGCGCGATCGCCGCCTGGCGCGCGGCCTTGGCGGAACGAGAAGTGATGCTTGCGACCGCGCCGCATCTCGCGCGGGCACAGCGCATCGTGCTGCTGCCGCAGGAAAGCAACCGCTCCGCGCTCGCGCTGCGTGGACGTCTGTTCGCCTGCGATCATCTCGCCAAGCGGCGAATCTTGCCGGCGTCTCAGACGCATAATCTCACCCACCACGTTTTCGGGACGGCGCTGCGGCGACAATTCGATTTCGGTTTTGCCTATTCGGACTGCCGGATCGACGAGGTGCGCCTGCCGGTCGCCAATGCGCGCGACGCCGCCGACCGGGGGGCCGTGGTTTGCACACGGACCCGCCTGCATACGGAACGGGGCGAGGAGTGGACGCTCGTGCTCAACGCGGGGAACGCCGCAGCGTCACCGCGCGCGTGCTCGCTAATGCGGCCGGCGCGTCGGTGAACGAGGTTGCCGCGAGGCTTGCAGTCAAGCCGCCATTCGCGATCCGGAGCGTCAAGGAGAGCTACATCGTCGCCCGGCGGGCGTTCGACCATGACGGCGGCTATCTGCTGCCCGACCGGCACTATGGGCGTTACGTGCTCGCATTGCCGTTCGCCGAGGATTCCATGCTGATCGGCCCCACCGAGCAGGATCATTCCGGCGACGCGGCGGCTCCCGCGCCAACCGCGGCGGACATTGCATCGCTGTGCGCGCTCGCCAATCATTACTTCCGCCGTGCCATCCAGCTCGATGACGTGACGCCTTTCGCTCGTGTCCGCGTCGTTGCCGCTGCCGCCAGCTGCCCGTGGACGCCGCCGGCTCCCCATCGTTTGCTCCACCTTGATGCGCCGCGCGGCCTGGCGCCGCTGCTGACCGTCGGCGACGGCCCGGTCGTTCTCGCGCGCAGGCTTGCCGAAGCGGCGCTCGACCAGATGGCGTGCTTCTTTGCCGGTACGCCGTCATGGACGACGAACGCCACGCTCCCCGGCGGCGAGTTCACCCCGGACGCGCTCGAAGCACTCGCAAAGGAGGCCGAGCGGCGCTGGCCGTTTCTCCGCGCCTCGCATGCGCGCCGCCTCGTTTCAAGCTATGGGGCCCGGCTCGAGCGAATCCTTGGCGGCGCCGCGCAGTCGAGCGATCTCAGCGAAAGGTTCGGCGCCGATCTTACCGCTGCCGAGGTTCGCTACCTGATGCGCGAGGAGTGGGCGGAAACCGCCGACGATATCCTGTGGCGGCGCTCCGCGCTTGGCTTCGGCTTCGCCGCCACAGGACGCGAAGCGCTCGCCCAGTTTATGGCGGCTGAACAGAGTGTGGGTAGCCGGAGCAGCCTTGGCGGCACCCCTTGAATGGAGCCCGTACGCGCGACCGTCGCCGCGAAAGACCGCGCGGCACGCCGCGGCGAAAAAATTTCGATTGATCCGCACGCCATCCGTCCGCAACAAGAGAGCCGCCGGCGACCCAACTGCGGAATTTCCCATGCGACGTGGCTTTACCCCCTGGGCCGATCCGAACGCCAAGCCCCTCGTGCGCTTTGACGCCGTCAGCAAACGCTACGGGATTACGATCGCGGTCGAGGGCCTCAGCCTCGACATTTACGCGGGCGAGTTTTTTGCCCTGCTCGGGCCATCCGGTTGCGGCAAGACGACGCTTTTGCGCATGCTCGCAGGTTTCGAAACGCCCGACGAAGGCCGCATCCTGCTCGCCGGCGAGGACATCGTCGGAGTCCCGCCTTACCGGCGGCCGGTCAATATGATGTTTCAGAGCTACGCGCTGTTTCCTCACCTCAGCGTGTTCAACAATATCGCGTTCGGGCTCAAGCAGGACCGGCTGCCGAAAGCGGAGATCGCCGAGCAGGTCGGCAAAATGCTGCAACTGGTGCGGCTCGAAGGGCTTGCCGACCGCAAGCCGCATCAGCTCTCGGGCGGCGAGCGCCAGCGGGTCGCGCTTGCCCGCTCGCTGGCGAAGCGTCCCAAAGTTCTCCTGCTCGACGAACCACTCGCCGCGCTCGACAAGAAACTGCGCGAAGAAACCCAGTTCGAGCTGATGGAGCTGCAATCGCGGCTGGGCACGACCTTCGTGATCGTCACCCACGACCAGGAGGAGGCGATGACAGTTGCGCATCGGATGGCGGTCATGAACCGCGGGCAGATCGCCCAGGTCGGCACGCCCCAACAAATTTACGAACAGCCCAACTCACGCTGGGTGGCCGAGTTCGTCGGCGACGTGAACCTGATCGAGGGGAGGCTAGCGGCGAGCGCGGACGGCGTCGTGCTCGAAGATGCCCAGGGGCGGCGCTTCCAAGCCGGCGCAGGCGCAACGGTGCTGCCCGGCGCGCCGGCAGCATTTGCCGTACGACCGGAGAAACTCAGGCTCGCGCTCACGCCGCCGGCCAATGCCCTCAATACGGTATCCGGGCGCGTCGTCGATATCGGTTATCTCGGCGACATTTCCGTCTACAAGGTCCGGCTCGACGACGGCGCGACCATGAAAGCCTCGGTGACCAACGCCGCTCGGCTCGCCGAACGCCCGATCGCGTGGGAAGACCGGGTTTGGCTTTCCTTCGCACCGGACGCCGCGGTGCTGCTGACCGCATGAGGGGGCCGATGAAGGCTCGGTCTGCCCGCAACCGCTTGTCGGGGCGCTGGCTCATTGCCGCCCTGCCTTATCTTTGGCTGATCGCGTTCTTTTTCCTGCCCTTCCTGATCGTGCTGAAGATCAGCCTGTCGCAGACCGCGATCGCGCAACCGCCCTACACGCCCACCCTCGATGTTGCGGCCGGATGGGCGGGGCTTAAAACCTTTCTCGGAGGGCTTTCGTTTTCAACCTACGGGCTCTTGGCTCAAGACGACATCTATCTTTTGTCCTATCTCAAAAGCCTGCAAATCGCCGCGCTGTCGACGCTCGTTCTCATCGTGATCGGGCTACCGATTGCCTACGGCATGGCGCGCGCGCCGGGCCGCGCCCAGCCGATCCTCCTGGTCGCGGTGATTCTTCCGTTCTGGACCTCGTTTCTGATCCGCGTCTATGCCTGGATCAACATCCTGCAACGCGATGGCCTGCTCAATGACGCGCTGCGCGCGCTTGGCCTCATCGCGGAGCCGGTCGCCTGGCTTGCGAGCGACACCGCCGTCTATATCGGGATCATCTATTCGTACCTGCCTTTCATGGTGCTGCCGCTCTACGCCAATTTCCAGAAGCTCGACGAAAGCCTGCTCGAAGCGGCTGCCGATCTCGGCTGTCCGCGCTGGAAAACCTTCTTTCTCGTAACGTTGCCGCTCGTAATGCCCGGCCTCGCCGCCGGCGCGCTGTTATGCTTCATCCCGATCATCGGCGAGTTCGTCATTCCCGATCTTCTCGGCAGCTCGCAAACCCTGATGATCGGCCAGACCTTGTGGACCGAGTTCTTCGCCAATCGCGACTGGCCGGTCGCCTCGGCGATCGCGGTGGTGCTGCTTGCCTTGCTGGTCGTCCCGATCGCGTTTTACGAGAACGTTCGCTCGCGCCAGATCGAGGGGGGATGAGCGTGGGGCGCAAATTCTCTTCGTTCAATCTGATCTCGGTCGCCCTCGGCATCGCATTCCTGTACCTGCCGATCGTGATCCTCGTGGTCTATTCGTTCAACGCCTCGCGACTGGTCACTGTTTGGGGCGGTTGGTCATTGCGCTGGTACGCAGCGCTGCTCGAGGACAGCGCCCTGCAGGAGGCGGCGGCCAATTCGCTCCTGATCGCGCTCGCATCGGCGACCGCCGCGACCGTGCTCGGCACGCTGGCCGCGCTCACGCTAACCCGGCTCGGCCGGTTCCGCGGCCGCCTGCCCTTCGTCGCGATGCTCTATGCGCCGCTGGTGATGCCGGAGGTGATCACCGGCCTCTCGCTGCTTCTATTTTTCGTGGCGATCAATCTCGACCGCGGCTTCCTGACGATCACCATCGCGCATACCACGCTCACTTTGTGCTTCGTCGCGGTGGTGGTGCAGTCGCGCCTCGCCGGGTTTGATCGCACGCTGGAAGAAGCGGCGATGGATCTCGGCTGCCCGCCTTTGCGCACATTCCTCACGGTGACGGTCCCGGTCATCGCGCCGGCGATCGCGGCGGGATTCCTGCTCGCCTTTTCGCTTTCGCTGGACGACCTGGTGATCGCAAGCTTCACCACCGGACCGGGCGCCACCACGCTGCCGATCCGCATCTATTCCGATGTGCGCCTTGGCGTGAAGCCGGAGATCAACGCCGTCTGCACGATCTTCGTCGCGGTCATCGCACTGGTGGTCATCGCCGCATCGATCCTGACCCGCCGCGCCGAGCGGCGACAGCAAGTCTCCGCCTATTATTGAATCCCGGAGCGGTCGCACAATCGAAAGCGCAATGACCCGATCCGTTCAGTCGCTGCCCTGGCCGCGCGGACGAATGATGTAGACGAGGAACCACAGGGGGACGATCACGACGAGACCGAGGACCAGATTGGGCAACGCCCACGCGACCCCCTGGCGCAGCAATTCGCCGAACCGCTCGGAGGAAACGCCGAGTTCGGCGGCAAGGGCGCCGATGGTGATGCCGAAATGGGCAAGGATCGTTCCGACGATCAGCGCAGCAACCGCGATCTTCACCAGCGTGTGCAGAAGCCTCAACAACATGCGCAGCGTTCTCGCGCTCGATGGTGCGGCTGATTCGCCGGCCGCATCATAATACAGAACGCGATCCTCGGCGCACCATCCGGCGCGGCGAGCGCTCAGCGTGACAGCGATCCCTCGGCTGAGACGTCGCGCCCGGAGGGCGGCTCGGTCGGAATCGGTATGGCCGCGTCGTTTCGCGGGTCCGGCGTTGCGCGGTCTCCCATCAATCGATCGATCGCCGAACGCACCCCCTCGCGCGCGCGCTGATCGATGACGGCGTCGAGCAACGGCGCGGCGGCGCCCGAGCGTCGGATCAACGCCTGGGTGTCCGGCAACATGATCGGGTCGTCCCAACTTCCCTGCACGAAGAAGGGCAATTCGAAAGTGGGCGGCGCTGCGCCTTCCTTGAGCAGGGTCGCCGTCCCGCTGATGTCCAATTCACGCGTGGGGATGGAGGCCCGTCCGCTGAGCGCGAGGCGGACATTGGCGCCGACGAAACGGCCTTCCTCCAACTTCGCAGTGCCTTGGGTGATTCGGAGCGCGATATTGAGCGATTCGAAAGCCGTGCGGCCGCTGCGGAAATCGGCGCTGCCGGCGAGCGGCCGTCGCTCCAGACGCCGGAGAAGCTGCTCGATGTTGAAGCCAGTGAGCGCGCCTTGAGCCGCGGCCAGGGTCACGCTGCCGTTCAACGTGCGGGCGAGCGCGAGCACGCTGCGCCCTTCGGCGTCGAGCTCCAGCGACAAATCGCCTTTGCCCTCGAGGCGGCGGAAGCCGAACATGTCAGTGAGACAAGTCTCGAGGTCGACATTGGTCAGACGCAGCTGCGAGCGCAGCTGCGCACCTTCGTTCGTCTTGGCGATCGCCACAGAGCCGTTGATTACGCCGTTGAAGCCCTGCGATTCGCCGACCGTGACGGTCAGCTGCCCATCGCGCAGGGTCGCGGCGGCGGCCGTGCGTCCGAGCCGGCTGTGGCCGGCGATGATGCGCGCCGCCGAGACGCGCAAATCGAGGTCGATATCGTCGAACCAATCGAGCGCGATCGGCCTGCGATCCCATACTCGCGCCCCGGCTGAAAGCAGACGCAGCGCCGAAGTATAGGGCGTGAGGTCGAGCGTATCGACGGCGAGGGTCCCTTGCAGGGTGCGCCTCCCGCGCATGGCGTAGGTTAGAACGCCTTCGGCGACGTTGCCGTCGAGCTCTATATTGAGGTTCGATAACGCGATCGCCCCGCCAACCACGTTGGTGCGTGCCTTAAGCGACAAGCGCCCGAGCCCGCTCCCCGGCAGCGGCTTGCCGGACACCCATCGCATGGCGTTGCGCAACGAGACCGTGTCGGCGGCAAGCGTGCCGTCGATCTTGACGCTCGGCAGGTAGCTCATCGCGCCGTCGAAGGCGAGCTTCACCGGCGCTCCGGCGATGCGCAGCTTGAGCCCGGAAACGTCGCCGGCGAGCGCCGCGGGGAAGTCGGCGATGGTTAGGCCGATATCGAGCGGTTCGTCACGCCAGGAAACGCGCCCGGTCGCTGCGAACCGCTTCGTGATCGACGGCCAGGCGAGCGACATTTCAACCCGCTCCAGCGTCTCGGTGCGGTCGCGCACGCCGTCTTCGACGACAATGACGCCGTTGCTGATGCGGATTTCCGAGAACGACAATGTCGGCGCCCCGACTTCGCCGCCGGCGCGGACGGTGCGCGCCAGCATGTCGATCAGGGGCGACCAATTGGAGTGACCGTCGCGGCCGATGGTGAGGGTGATGCGCGGATGATCAAAGGCGACATCGGCAATTTCGAAGCGCCCCGTCAGCAGCGGCAGCCATCGAACGTGAGCGAGGATGCGCTCGACCGTTAATGGTGAATCACGAGCGTCCCGGTTCCCCAACGCAACGTCGCCCAGCGACACTTGCGGCGAGGGAAAGAGCGACAGCGAAACCGGGCCGCGCACCGTCGGCTCAAAGCCGGTCGCCGCCTTGATCTCCGCCATGACCGCATCGCGGGCCGCGTCGGCCGAGACGAGATAGGAGACGGCTACAAGCAGGATCAGTCCCGCGCCTGCGAGGGCGCCGACGGCAACTCCAAGCCGCTTAAAGCCGGTGGGAGCGCTCACGCGATGGTCCGTTTCAGCTGGCGCCAGAATATCTTATGTTCGAGCAGAGGCGCCGGAACTTGCGCGCCCTCTGTGACCCTTTCGTGGCCGGAAAGGCTTTCGGCGAGAGCGGTGCATGTGGGCTAAACTGTTCAAAATGCTATGGCGCGGCGTTTGAGGGAGGGTTGCTTTATGGCAGAGGCCCCATTGTGGACACCATCGCCGGAGCGGGTGGCCAGGAGCCGAATCGCGAGCTTCATAGCCGAAGTCAATCGGCGGCATCAACTCGATCTTAAGACATATCGCGATCTGCATGCCTGGTCGGTCACTCAGCGCGCCGCATTCTGGGATCTCGTCTGGGACTTCGGCGGCGTGATCGGCGACAAAGGCGCCCGCGTGCTCGTCGACCCCGACAAGATGCCGGGCGCCAAGTTCTTTCCCGACGCCCGGCTCAATTTCGCCGAGAATCTTCTGCGCCGCGCCGACGACAGCGCGGCGATCATTTTTAGGGGCGAGGACAAGGCGGGCGGACAGCTCACCTGGGCGCAGTTGCAGACGCTGGTGTCGCGCCTTCAGCAGGCGATGAAAGCGGCCGGCGTCGGGGTCGGCGACCGCGTGGCCGCCATGCTGCCGAACATCCCGGAGGCGATTGCGGCGATGCTGGCTGCGACCTCGATCGGGGCGATCTGGTCGTCCTGCTCACCCGACTTCGGCGAGCGAGGCGTGCTCGACCGCTTCGGGCAGATCGAGCCGAAGCTGTTCATCACCGTCGACGGTTATTGGTACAACGGCAAAACGGTGCCCATCGTCGACAAGCTCAAGACGATCGTGGC
>JBAPYK010000191.1:0-4761 GCA_049284695.1 Rhodoplanes sp.
GTGGAAAACTTCGACCGTGCGCGCTGTGATGCGAGCCTAGACTTTCTCGTGCAGGAGGCTATGGGGCGCCGAAGTAGTGCTTGTCGATCTCGACGTGGTAGTCGAGCCCGACCCGGCATTCCTTCCATTCGGCGAAGACGTAGGGCTCGGCCGGCAGCGGCTTAAGCGCTGCGCGCTCCAGCTCCTCGAACAACGCGCAGCGGCTGGAGCTGAAGGTGTTCGTCGTCGTCACGGCCGGTTAGGTCTGGCGATGAACGCGATCAGAAGGCGACACTTGGCATACACTGGGTCGCGGCGCCCAGCTTTAGCGATGATAGGCTTTGAAGGCGGCGCTGATGTGTTCGCTACCGAGCCCCGTTTCGCACAGCGCGTCGAAGATGCTGCGGGCGGCGGTAAGAACCGGAAGGTCCGTGCTTCGACCCGCAGCGTGCTCAGCCAGATAGCGCCACGCCGGAAATCCCAAGCGTTTGTGCCCCCTGTACCCCTCCCCAGTCGACTTTTGTGGGGTTCTGAGGCATCACCAAGCGTTTGATAAATTGCGGGGGAATGCCGTGTCGAGGCCTGCATGACCTTCGTCATCGATCCGCGGCGGGGCGATGCCGAAGACGACGCGTCGAGCACCAAACAGCGATCGCTGCTGTCGCTCGCCGGCAGCCTGCTAGCCGAGATCAGCCTGACCAAACTGATCGTCGCCTGGGTCCTGCTGATCGGCGCACCGGCGGTTCTGGTCGGCATTGCGCCGCTCGCCCTCTCGATCTGGATCGCCACCGCGTCGAGCAAGGCGGCCTATGCGCTCTCCGGCATCGGCTCGCTCCTGCTGTTTGCCGCGATCGTCGGCTTCAGCTGGTTCGGCGGCCGCCGCCTGCTGCGGATGGTCGAGGAGAGCTTCTGGTCGCTCAATTCACTGGCCGTGCAGCCGGCTTACGTCCTGGTCCGCGAGCTGTTGCGCCACTTTGCCGAAAAGCTTCTGCCGGCAAAAGTGAGCGTCAGACGGCGGGAAGCCTTGCGCGCCAGAATGGCTGCGGTGGCCGGTCTTGTGATTTTCATTCCCGTTGCCGCCGTGGTCGTGCTGGTCTGGCCGAAGACCCAGTGGCTCGGAACATTCGCCGAACTCGTTTCAATGCGCCGGCTCATCCCCATTGCCGTCGCCAACGCTTTTGTCGTCATGGCGAGCTACTTCGCCTTTGCTGCGCTCGTATGGGGCGTGTCTGACGCCGTGATGAGTCCGATGCGCAGCCTCAAGCTTGTGCCGGAGAATCCCGAACCAGTGCGCACGTGGCGCATCGCGCATCTCTCCGACCTTCACACCGTGGGCGAGCGTTACGGATTTCGCATCGAAAGCGGGCGCGCCGGTCCGCGCGGCAATGACCGGATGCAACGGCTGTTCGCACGCCTCGACGCGATCCATGCGGCCGACCCGCTCGACACGATCCTCGTCACCGGCGACATCACCGATGCCGGGCGTTCGGCCGAATGGGCGGAGTTCTTCGCGGCGCTCGCGCCCTATCCGCGACTGGCCGACAGCCTGCTAATCCTGCCCGGCAATCACGACATCAATGTCGTCGACCGCGCCAATCCTGCCCGTCTCGATATGCCGTTCAGCGCCAATAAGCGGCTGCGCGAGGCGCGCATGATCTCGGCAATGGCGGCCCTGCACGGCTCGCGCCTGCATCTTGTCGACCTCGCGCGCAAAGCCCTTGGTCCAACGCTTGAAGACGTGCTGTCGCCCTACCGAACCGCGATCGCGGCCTTTGCGGATAAAGGGTCGTTGCGGCTGTCGCGCCGGGTCGCCGAGCTCTGGACGCGCCTGTTTCCGCTGGTTCAGCCACCGAAGACGGAAGACGGCCTCGGAATCATTCTCCTGAACTCGAACGCCGACACCCATTTTTCCTTCACCAACGCCCTTGGCCTGGTATCGGCCGACGAAATGCGCGGCGTTAACATCGCCTGCTCGCTGTTTCCTTCCGCCCGCTGGCTGATCGCCCTGCATCACCACACCTCCGAATATCCACGGCCGGTGCAGCACCTGTCCGAGCGCATCGGGACGGCACTGATCAACGGGACCTGGTTCCTGCGTCGCCTGCAGCAGATTGCGCCGGGCGCCGTGGTGATGCACGGCCATCGACATATCGATTGGATCGGCGAATGCGGCGGCCTGCGGATCGTTTCGGCACCCTCGCCGGTCATGAATACGACCGACGACGGCACCACCTATTTCTACATCCACACCCTGGCGAGGACCTCAAGCCATCCCCTTCTCGACCTGCTGCCGCCGGAGCGGATCGATATCCCCGGCAGCCGCTTGCAGGACATCGACCGCTCGCCAGCCGCGACGCGCGAAGCTTGAGCGGGCAAGCCCGCAAGCGCAGCCGTTCGTAAGGATCAGGTGGCCTTGCTGTCGGTACCCGCGAGCACGTCGGACACCCAGCGGCTTGCCGGATACTGCTCGCAGACGGCCAGGATCGCGATTACGATCGGCACCCCGATAAAGGCCCCGGAGATGCCCCAGAGAAAGCTCCATAGGAAGATCGCGAACAGCACCAGAAACGGGGAGAGCGATAGCGCGCTGCCGGCGATCCGCGGCTCCAGATAGCTTCCGACCACGAACTGGATCACGTTGAGGCAGACAAAGACGACAAGCGCCATTTCCCAGGATTCGAACTGGGCGAAGGCGAAGAGCGTCGGCGCAAGCGTAGCAATGAAGGAGCCAAGAAACGGGATGTAGTTCAGCGCGAAGGCGATGACGCCCCATTCCGCCGCAAGCGGCAAGCCGATGAGCTTGGCGAAGCCGTAGACCAGCACGCCTGTCATCACGCTCATGACCGAACGGACCCGCATGTATTTTTGCAGCTTGGCCGCCGCCTGGCCGGCTGCAGCGATGAGGCTTTCGCCAATCTCCTGGTTACGCAGCCCGCGAAGTTTCGCGGCGATGGTGTCGACCTCGAGCAAGCCGAGCAGGATGTAGATCAGGGTGACGATTGCGAAACTCATGATCCCTTGCAGACGCGATCCGACCCGCTGGAGGATCGCGACGACCCAGCTGCCGTTGAACACCTCGCCGAAGACGCCGGTGATCACGAAGCCGTGCCCTTCAAGCCAGGCCGCCGCCTGCTGGTACATCGCTTGAAACCGGGCGAGGTCGGCGAGGAGCCAGCGTGCCGCACGCCCAAAGCCCCATCCGATCAGCGTTGCCAGCGCGGCGACGACGATAATCACCAGCACAACGGTGATCAGCGCCGCGATGAGCTTCGGCATTCGCGCCTGCAGATAGACCTGCAAGGGCCAGACCAGCGCGATCGTGAACAACGCGAACACCACCGGCGCAAGCACCGTGCGGGCAAAATAAAACGCCATGAGCACGAGGATCGCGGCGCAGATGCCGAGCAGCGTCAGATATCCGCGGTTGCTCGTCATCGGCTTGCTTTTCGGTCCGGTGGATAAGCACGGGCCGGCAGCTGCCGGCCGGCCCGCCGGAAATTCATCCGCATCACTATGCCGAACCGCATGGCGTTCTGGCAATTCGATTCCTAGAAAATGCCCGTCAGAACGAGCCGATGACTGATCCCAACGCGATCACCACTGCGAGCGCGAGGAGCGCACCCACGATGCCGACCATGAGAAGATCGAAATAACTTTCCCGATGCGTCGATCCGCATACGGCGAGCAGCGTCACGACTGCACCATTATGCGGCAGGCTGTCGAGCGTGCCCGAGCCGATCACGGCGACGCGATGCATGAGGGCGGGATCGATGCTCATCTCGGCGGCAATTTTCATATAGGTACGGCCGAGCGCGTCGAGCGCAATCGTTAAGCCGCCTGAGGCGGAGCCCGTGAGCGCGGCAAGTATGTTCGTCGCGACCGCGAGCGAAACGAGCGGACCGCCGCCAATGCTCAGCACCCAGTCGCGCACCGCCGCAAAGGCTGGCAGGGCTGCGACGACGGCCCCGAAACCGACCAGACTAGCGACGCTGAGCGCAGGAAGCACCGACGCATTCGCCCCGGCGTCCATGCTTTCGCGCAAAGCCGCCAGCCGCCGATAGTTGAGTAGGATAAGTGTGAGGATTGCAGCGGCGAGTGCGACCGCCACAGCCCAAACTCCGGCAACCTCGGAGAGCGACGTGCCGCCCCAGCGCTCGTCCGCCAGAAAGGAAGTGTCGAGCCGCGGCAGGACAACGAAGGACATCAAAAAATTGACGCTTACAACAACAATAAGTGGCAGCGCGGCGAGCGTGATAGGCGGCTCGGCGTCGCTGTGATGACCATGGCGGATCTCGGCCGGATCGAACTCGCGAGCAGTCGTGGCGCGCTCACGCACGAGCTGGTCTCCGGCGGCTGCGTCGGGAGCGACACTTGCAGCGGGTCCGTAGCCTTCTCCAGCGCGCCGCGCCCCCTTCTCCGCGCGGTGGAGCCACCACAGGCCGAAGGCCAGCATGATGGCCGCAGCAACGATTCCAAGACCGGGCGCCGCGAACGGCGTGGTGCCAAAGAACGGCATGGGGATCGCATTCTGGATGGCGGGTGTTCCCAGAAGCGCCGACATCGTGAAGGTAGACGCGCCGAGCGCAATGGCCGCCGGCATCAGCCGATGGGGGATGTCCGCCGCTTGGAACAGAGCGTGCGCCATGGGGGCCAAAACGAAAAATGCGACGAACAGGCTAACGCCGCCATAGGTGACCGCCGCGCCTGCGAGCACAACCGCAAGGATCGCGCGGCGTTCTCCCAGCCGCCTCGTCATGTAGTCAGCGATGGCCGACACTGAGC
>JBAPYK010000192.1:0-4185 GCA_049284695.1 Rhodoplanes sp.
AACCGGATGCTTTCGCTGATCAGTGGCGGCGTAGTCTTTATCGTTACCGCCATCGTCTTCTGGATGTGCCTGCCGCGCAACGGCGTGACGCATCGCTTTGTCGGCACCGCCTGGGAGCCCTATATAGGCGTCGCGTTCTGCTCGGCGGTGGCTCTGTCCTTTACGATGATATTGTCGGGCGTGCTCGACCTGATCGGCGCCCAGTAACGGCGGGTCGTTGAACAGTATTTGCCGGGGCAGCCTACTTCCAGGCCGCCTGCTCCGGATCAAAGCGCTGGCCGTTCAGCTCCTTGGCGAGCGTCGCCAGAACGCCCCCGATGTCGATTGCGGCGCCGTCTTCGTCGCTGGCATGATCGCCGCCGCTGATGTCGAGACGCGGGCCGCCGCCTTCGTCGACCGTTTGGACCTGCGGATCGCCGATCCAGATCACGAGATTGTCGCCGCCGTTGGGCTTGTCAGGACCGATCAGGATAGGCAGCTCGATCAGTTCGGTGAGGTCGAGGCCGCGCGCCGCCGCGTCCGGGCGCTTGAATTTGAGCGTAAGCTCGCGCGTCGTCGGGTCCCATTGCGGCGGCGACGCGGTTCCGCCAAGCGCGGCCGCGAGAACGGCGGAAATGCGTCCCGCGAGTTGATCCATCTTTATCGTTTTTCCGTCCCGCCATGGACCTGCGGCAATGCGCACGGCGCGCTCGACGCCATAACCGCCCGGCGTCCAGCCGACAGTGAGCACGCCCGGCATTGCCTTGAGTTGCGCGAGCAGGGCAGGCGCGCGCTCCGGATCGACCGCCAGCCGCACCAGTTGATTGCCGGCGCGCAGGTCGGCGCAAGTCTGCAACAGGCTCGAATAGTCGACCCGCACGTTGAGCGCGCGCAACGCCTTCACCAGGTCGGGCAGGCGATCGGAGCCAACGCGCACCCCGATCGAGCTTGGCGTTGTCTCGGTGAAATCTTCCGGCGCATCGACGATTTCCTCTTCACGGACCAATTGATCGCGGAATTCGATTTCGCTCATGTCGCTCAGATCGCTCGCGGCCACTTCATCGACCTTGGATCCGCGGGTGATCGTACCGTCCAGCGAAAACGTCGCCCCATTCTGCTTGCGCACGAGGCTCACGGCGACCGGGGTGCGGTCGGGCTCGCTTTGTCCGGTTCCGACGAGCTTGCCGCCTTCCGGGCGCAGGGAGACCACGAACCGCTCTTTGCGATTGGAGAGCGGCGAAGCCGAGTAACAAACGTCGAGTGCGGCGGAAACGGTTTTTCCGCCCTGACGCGTTTCGCGCCAGATCGCCTCGCTCGGCAGATCGCTCAGCAGTCCGCCCTCAATAATGGTGTAGCGGACATTGTCATCGGCAAGCGGGCTGGGCTTGGCGCCTTTGTTCGCCTGCGACCAAACCTCCGAACTCGGCAAGATGGACGCAAAAAACACAGCGACCACGAGGGCGGGTATGCGCATGGATGTCCTCATCGGGAAGACGGGGAGAGCGAACTCAAATAGCCGGGTCCGGAATGCTGTGCGCGCAGGCGACGCACCCGCCGGACGCTTGACCAAGAGCATGTCCTCCCGGCAAGAACAAGGCGCGACAACGATCGTGCTCAAGAGTGCCTCATGAAGCAGCGCCGCACCACTCATCCGTCCCCCGCCCATACCGGTCGGCGCTGCATCGGCGTATTATTATCGGCTGGATTGGCCGCAGGTCTTGCGATCATCCATCCGCTCGTCAGCGCTCGCGGCGAGTCTGCCTTTCCGTTCGGCCGGGAATTGACCGCGGAAGTCGCGCCGATGCCGGGCGCGCAACGCCAGCCGACCTTCGACATCGACGAAAAAGGCCTCGCTGACCTCGATCTCTGGTGCGCGAAGGTGAAGGCGCGCCTCGTTGTCGTCGCCGACACGATCACGGTGCTTATCGGACCGAAGACCGAACGGTCCTGTCCGCCAGAACAGGCGCGCGCCGACGCGGAAATCCTTGCCGCCCTGGCCGAGGCGACGAACTGGCGGCTCGAAGACGACGTCCTCGTGCTGACCGGCGGTGCGGTCACGTTGCGCTTCCGCCTGCAGACGAATTGAGAAAGCGGCCGTGCATCGGGCATCGGGGCTTGAGACAGCAGTGAACCGGTCTTCGCCCATCGTGCGCCTGTGCGGCATCGACAAGCTCTTTCCCAACGGCACGCACGCGCTCGCAGAGTTCACGCTCGAGGTGAAGCGGGGCGAGTTCCTGGCCTTGCTCGGACCCTCCGGCTGCGGCAAGTCGACGGTGTTGCGATTGATCGCGGGGCTTACTCAGCCGACCGGCGGAGCGGTCGCCTGGAGCGGCGCGGGCGAAGCGGACTCGAGCGCCGAGGGTCACGATATCGGCTTCGTTTTCCAGGAACCGACGCTGATGCCCTGGGCGACGGTCGCCGGCAATGTGGCGCTGCCATTGCGGCTGAAGGGCACAAGCCGCCCCGAGGCCGCCGCACGTGTCGCTGCCCTTATCGGTCGCGTCGGCCTCGCCGACTTTGCCGACGTTTTTCCACGCGAACTATCGGGCGGCATGAAAATGCGTGTTTCGATCGCCCGCGCGCTTGCCACCGGTCCTGAAATTCTCCTGATGGACGAGCCGTTCGCGGCCCTCGACGAGATCACCCGCTTCAAGCTCAACAATGACCTGCTCGATCTGTGGCAGGCCCTCGGCACTACGGTCGTGTTCGTCACCCATACCGTGTTCGAATCCGTCTACCTCGCCCAGCGCATCGTGGTGATGACGCCGCGGCCCGGTCGTGTGTTCGCGGAAGTAGCTATCGAAGCGCCGTATCCGCGCGGCGAGGACTTCCGCGGGTCCATGGACTATGCCAGTTACTGCAGCAAGGTCGCGACGGCGTTGTCAGCCGCTGCGGCGGGCGGGGGCGAGGCATGACGGCAGCCGACAAAAGCTCGCCGCGAGGCGCGCAGACGGCGAGCCGTGCGATGGCGCGCGATCGCTTTCTCCGGCTTCTGCTTCCCGCGGCGACGCTCTTGATCGGGCTTGCGCTCTGGGAGGCCGTGGTCGACCTCAATGACATCCCGCCCTATGTCCTGCCGGCGCCGACGCTCATCGCGAAGACGCTCGTCAACGACTGGCAGTCATTGTGGGCGTCGCTTCTGGTCACGCTCGGCACGACGGTTCAGGGCCTGTTGCTTGCTTTTGGCGGCGGCGTCGCGCTTGCGATCCTGTTCAACCAATCGCGTCTCGTGGAGTATTCGTTCTATCCCTACGCGGTGATCTTGCAGGTGACGCCGGTGGTCGCAATCGCGCCGCTGCTCCTTGTCTATCTGCCGCAGCATCTGGCGGTGCTGGCCTCCGCCTGGATCGTCGCTTTCTTCCCGGTGCTCGCCAACACGACGCTCGGCCTGCGCTCGGTCGATCGCAATCTCGTCGACTTGTTTGAGCTGTACGGTGCGTCGCGCCTGCAGACATTGCTGCGGCTGAAATTGCCGGCGGCGTTGCCTTATATGCTTGGCGGCCTGAAAATCGCGGGCGGCCTGGCGCTCATCGGCGCGGTGGTTGCGGAAATCGCCGCCGGCTCTGCCGGGGCCGGCTCCGGGCTCGCTTATCGGATTGCTGAATCGGGGTATCGCCTCGACATACCCCGTATGTTCGCCGCGTTGATCCTTTTGTCGGTCGCCGGTGTCGCGATCTTTGCTGCGCTTTCGCTTCTCTCCTATCTTGTGCTCCGCCGCTGGCATGAAAGCGTGCTCGCCGAGGAACGCTGACGGCGGGGCGAGCCTCAGGTCGCCCAGGCCGGCTTCCGCAAACGCAAATTCCGTTCGCGCGATCGGGCTCTGCTCCCACCCCATGGCGAGGTCGTGCTTCGTGAGCGCCGGTGTTACCAGAAGGCCGGAAATGCTTAGGGGGCCTGCGCATGAGCGCCTGCGCCGCCGTTGGTTGCTCGCAAGGGGCGCGGTTGACAAATCGGCATAGCCACGCCTGATAATCGGTCCCGATGATCGCTTCGTCGTCGTTCCGGGGCGTCGCGCAGCGGCGGGCCGGAAGGCTAGTCACGGACAGAAGTTACGAAATCCGTGACGGCGGAGATTCGCCCGGCTTCCGGAATGACGGTCCTGGCGAACCATCCGGAAACGCTCAAGCTCAAGACTCCCGAGGTTCAGATGGCCAATAAGCCCGCATCCGCAGCCCCCGCCGAGCCTGCGGGCGTCAACGACGATAT
>JBAPYK010000193.1:0-7456 GCA_049284695.1 Rhodoplanes sp.
CCGGCCGCACCCTGTAAGGAGCCCCCTGCTGACCGCAAGTTATATGTGCTGTGACCTAGACTACACAGCCTAGGGGGCGATCGTGTGCTAAAAAATAAACGCAGGAGTCGCGCGTGTCGGATAGATGATGATGATGATCTCGGTGCGAGACGTAATTTGGATCGTCCTAGCATTCGCCATGTCTGCCGCGGCGGCGAGCATCATCACGCTTGCCCTGGTCCGCCCGTGAGCTTTCGGCCAAGCAGAAGAACAAGACGTCCAAAGCGCTACTTTTTCCAGATGATCAGCCGCTCGAAGCGCTCACGATCAAAGATGTCAATGCCGTCGGTCAAGAGGACGAGAACTGAGAAGTAGACGAAAAGACCGACTTGGGCCGTCCATTCACTTCTCACCAGCATCATCGCGCCGAAAGCAGCGGCCGCTGCCGCAGCGGACGGTAAACCCCGTCTAAGCTTTCTCATCATCGGCAGACCCCCTCCAGCTTACCAGGACCCGCGATTTCCGCGAACCCACCCTGCCTCTGCTGGGCAGAAATTGGCCGCGCAATTGCCAGCTTATAGACGCAACGATGCCATGTATATGCGGATCAACACGGACCCCTCGGCGGGTCATGCTCGTCCTCGAAACGCAGCGGAGGGTCAACGGTCGAGCAGTACTTCTTATTCTCGTGAGAACACATCTCACTGGAGCATAGAAACCCCTTTAGGTCGATGCCGGCGCCGGGGTGCTTAATTTTTATAAAGTCATGGAGTTGTTAATGAATTCTTCACTTTTTTGCGCATCGCTATCACACGTGCTGATAGCGGACCTCTTAGGGGAATAAATGCGCGCGTGTGTTCGCGTCGTGCTGCTGGCGAATTTATGCGGCGCAAGCTTCGCCGGGTGCGACACCGTGGATAGTCTACGCGAAATCCCTAACGCTTTGTTCGTCAGCGGGAAGCATCCGGTCGAACCCGATAGCGCGAGCTTCGAGAATCGGACGCCGGAGCCAACTCCGGTCGAGGAAGAGACAAGTAAGCCGAAGCAGCAGCAGCCGAAGTCAGCGCGCCGGCCAAAACTATCGCGGACAAATAAGCCGCGAAGAACGCCGGAGAAGCCAGCGCCCGCGCAGACAGCTCCGTCATCAGCGCCCGTGCCGCAGAGCGCGCCTTCTCAGGCGCCAACGCAACCGTCATCAGCGGTCAAGCGGCAGAGCGCGCCTTCTCAGGTGCAGCGAGCGCCAAATCGATTGAAAACTCTTTGGCCGGAGCCGCCGACGTCCGGAACTTTCTCGCGCTAACGTGCCGGCTGATATCGCGCGCGATTGGACGATATCGCTACGGCTCAGCGGCCGACGTCTTCGGCCCCAAAGTCGCGGGAACGAACCGTTTGGCAATCCACTGCGCGGGCAGGCCCCGTCAATACGACCTGCCATTCCTATTTGAACATCAGATAGTCCTCGGGGCTCTCCGGCAGGCCCCAATGCAGGCCGGCCTCGGCGATGACCGAGAACAGATTGGCGATGACGATCGCCGCGAGCGCTATGACGGTCCACCGTGCGAGGCCGCCCCATGTGGCCGGCTCCTCCTCAAGCCAGGCGGTCGCAATCAGCATCACGCCGCTCGCCGCGATCTGGCAGGCGAAGGCGATCAGGCCCCACGTATAAAGATGAAGGCCGAGCACGGGCGCGCCGAATCCCGGATCGCCGGGCAGAATGTGCAGAAAAACTTGGCGTCCGGATGCGGCCGCGCCGAGCAGCGCCGCGACGATCGCCATGCCGTTGCCGACCGCCGCCGCGCGGGCGGTGAGCGCGCCGTCGCGCGCGGAGAGCAGAATATGCAGCGGGCCGAGCGCGCACAGCATCAAGGCGATGCGCTGCATGACGCAGAGCGGGCAGGGGAGTTCGCCGGTGATTAACTGCACCGCGAAGCCGCCCGCGAGAATCAGCACCAGCGCCCGGACATTGGCGGCGGCGGCAAGAGGATAAAGGCGAGACATCGGAATCCTGTTGAGCCAATTGCCGCGCTAGAAGCTCAAAGTGAGCGGAGTCGTCATGTCGAGTGCGAGATACACGGCCATCCAAACAACGGTGACGATAAACAGCGGCAGCTGCAGCGGATGTCTGAGCCAATTCGCCGCAAGGGTCATCAGCGTCAGCAGCATGAAAATCGCGTAGACCATCGCGCGCTCCCGGATGCGTATTCAGATAACATGGGTTGGGTGGGATTTCCGCGGGCGCTGCGGGAGTGCAAAGTGATACGAGGGGTCGGGCGCGTGTGACTCGCGTGGGGTAAACCGGTGGCCTGCCCGCCTTGCGGATGCGGAGCCGTGCCCATTCCGGATCAGATTGGTGTTCACGCCATGATCTCACTGGCGAAAACGATGATACCGCGGTGCGATGCCGCCAACCGCATGGTGGCCGGCCTGACGGCGGCGCTGATGGTGGCTAGCGTCTGTGCCTCCCAAGCTGCGGCACAGCCGGCGGATGCGGAAAGCACGATACGGGCGGCACTCACAAAGTGGGCGGCGGATTTCAATGCAGGCCGTACGCAAACCGTGTGCGATCTGTTTTCCCGCGATCTTCGGTACGACTACAGGGGATATCCTGAGCGAAGCTATAGCGACATATGCGATCTCTTGCAGCGCTCCCTGAGCGATCGGACCAAGCGATATGCCTATACCTTGGCGATCAAGGAAATTCTGGTTTCGGGCGAGCTCGCAGTCGTTCGACTTGTCTGGACGCTCACCGTGACAAAACCCGATGGTTCTGGAGAGACCGTCACGCAGGAGCCGGGAATGGACGTGTTTCACAAACAGCCGGACGGCGCTTGGAAGATCATCAGATACATCGCTTACGAGTCGCCTCGATAACGCCGAGTCGTAATATGCTTGCCGGCGATCCGAGGGCTTTGCGACGGTCGCCCGCCCGTGCCTTAACGCGGGCGCTATGATCGCCGGAGCGGCCGTCGCCGGCGGGGAGGGCTGCGCCTTTTAGTTCTAAGATGACACACGATCATTCATCGCAGAGCACTCACACGCATGGGGCAAACGAGCGGCGCATCGTCGTGGCGGCGGTGCTGACCGGCGGCTTCATGTTCGTCGAGGCGGCCGGCGGCGTGTTTGCGGGCTCGCTCGCGCTCCTCGCCGATGCCGGGCACATGGTGGCGGACTTCGCCAGCCTCGCGCTTGCCTGGTACGGGTTTCGTCTCGCGCGGCGTCCGGCGGATTGGAAACGAAGCTATGGATACGATCGGTTTTCAGTCCTGATCGCGTTCGTCAACGGGATTGCGCTTTTCGTCATTGCGGCCTGGGTCATCTACGAAGCCTGGCAGCGTCTCGGCGAGCATCCCGTCGTGCTCGCGGGACCGATGTTCTGGGTCGCGCTGGCGGGTCTCGCGGCCAATATCGTTTCGTTTTGGGTGCTGCAGGGCGGGGATCGAAAGAATCTCAATATCCGTGCGGCCGCCCTGCATGTGCTCGGCGATCTGCTCGGCTCGCTCGCCGCATTGATCGCCGCCGTCGTCATCATGACGACAGACTGGACGCCGATCGATCCCATTCTTTCCGTCCTGGTCGCGGTGATCATTCTTCGATCGGCCTGGCGGGTCGTGAGCGAGAGCGGCCATATTCTGCTTGAGGGTACGCCCAGCGGCATCAACGCCCGCGATGTCGCCGACGACCTACGCGCGACCTTTCCGGCGATCGCCGATGTGCATCACGTGCATATCTGGTCGATTACGCAGGAACGGCCGATGCTGACGATGCACATGCGGCTGAAGGAAAACGATCCGCCCGAGCGTATCGTCGCTGCCGTGAAGCGACGACTGGCGGAGCGCTCTAATATCTCTCACGCGACCATCGAGGTCGAGTTCGAGGACTGCTCCGAGGCCGACCCGCTGCCCGAAACGCAGCCGCGGTCAACCTGACGACAGTCGCTGCGTCTGCGATTTCCCGCCGCCCCTAGCTTGGCGCGACGCGCCCCCGCGTCTCTAGCGAGCGCCTATTCCCCTCGCCGTCATTGTTATCGGGAGGCTTGTATCGACCGGATGAACACGCTATAGTTGTTTATAATCGATGCGTACACGGAAAAGTCGTGACTGGACCACAGCGCAAAGGAGAGCGCCGCGCGGGGGAATTAGGGGATCGACGGGCCGCCTCCTTGCCGAACAGACGGGTTATTCGGCGATGAACGATATGAGCGCCGCCGCCGGCAATCTGACCAATTTGGTCGTGAGCCTTTGTGTCGGGGTTGTCATGGTCGCGATCCACTCCTGGTCGCGATTTGACCAGCCGAGCTACCACACGCCGTCGGAGCACTTCGCACGATACGAGCCGAGATTCGCCACCTCTCACGCGCTCTATGCACGCGCAAAATGGGCCTATATCGGCGCGGTCGTCGGCATTTACGTCATCCTGTCGCTGACGCCCGGAATGTATTCGGCGCTGAGCGGCAAAGCCGTCGACATCTCCAGCATTCCCTGGATTGTCGCGTTGGGCATCGTGACTCTTCAGGATATCCCGGGCCTGAGAGAGCTGGAACAGCGGATCCGGGGATTCCTCCACGCGAAAGCGCGGATACCGGAAGCGGTGCGCCTTACGGTCGCGCAATTGAAGGGTTCGCCATTCAACAGTCTTTCTGAAATCGAAACGGCGCAAATCCGCAAGATTATGGCGCTGCTCGGCGGCGCCCAGTACGACCCGACGGCCATCAGGAACTTGATGCAGCAGGACGAGGTCCTGCAAACTTGGACGAAAGTCGGGAGCTTGCTGTTTGCGCTCTCCGAGAGCAAGCGACCTGCCACGGGAATCGATTTGCTTTTTTTCGAAAACTACAAGGACGAACTCGACAGCATCAATGCGCGTTACGCCGCCTTCGCCGATCGAATAGCCGACGATCTGCGCACGCGGAGCATCGAGGTCGACGACGATTCGGCCCTGCTCCGCGATCTCCGGGACATCCGTGACAGGTTGTACACCTTCGTCGCTTGCGGCGTTCATTCAAGTTCAAAATCCGACGCCGAGCGGGTCGAGATATTGAGGAGCCTCGGATTCAGTATCTCATATACGCCAGAGGCGATCGATATCAGCCCTTTGATCGGGCTTTCCATCATTGCCATGATGACGCTGTCGGTTTTCACCGGCTACTCGGCGCAATGGTTCCGCGATCACTGGCTCGAGCCGTTAGGCCCTCAATGGGTCAGCGTTTTTCCAATCCCTTCCCAGCCGCTCGAAATATATGTCTGGTCTTTATCGACCGCCGCATTCTACCTCGCCGCGATTTTTGGCGCGCTGTCGGTTCGTAACACGCGCATCGCCAATCGGATGTGGTTCGACCTCAACAATCTGCAGCGGGATCGGCCGATCCTGCGTTACGTCACGCCGACGTTGTTGGGCGCTGCGCTCGGCTGCGTCACGCTGTTCGCCATAGCGCTCGTGGGCGGCCCGGCGTTCAAGCCGTCCATCGGGAATTTTAGTGGGGCCTTCGTTCAATCGGCTCCCTGGTTCGCGCTCTCCGTCTTCATGGCGTTCATCGCGGTCGCTGTCAGCGATACGCAGGTGATCGACGACGGATCTTGGCGAAGAAGAATCATCGTGAACGCCCTGTGCGGCGCTGCAGTGATGGTTCTGGTCGGCTTTCTCATCAGCCAACTCGTCATATCGAACCTCCTCAAAGCTCAAGCCGGGGCAAATTCATTGGTCCCCAAGAACGTCGAAGACGCGGGCTTGTATCTCAGCTTGTTTTTAGCGGCTCAGATCGGATTTATCGTATTGATCTTGTGCCTGCTCTTTCAGGTATTTGAACGTTTCCGCATGAGGCCGCAATCGATCGCCGGAAAGTATCTGAAAGTTGTGACTCGGCAGGGGCTGACTTTTTCGATGCTCTTCGAGCCATCGGGCCAGGCCTCTTTGCTGGCGGAAACGGGCGCGGGCGTTGAAGCGCCGCAAGAGATTCGCCAGGGACGGTGGCAACACTTTCCCGAAGGAACGGCCGTAAAATGGAGTGGCGGACCCGCCGGAGACAGCGACCATATCGGCGATTTCGGACTGATTTCCGGATGCGGCGGCTCAGTCATTTATGAAGGGTACAAGGATCATTTCTTCGGCGAAGCCGAATTCATCGCGCAGGTTCAGGTCAAAAGCGGCGAAATGGGCACGCTGCAATCGCAGCGTCCATTGACGGCTTCGGCGACAGGAGTCACGGCCTCTTAAGTCGCTCAATCAACGACGGGTGGAACGCAACTTCCGGCCGCCAGGGTGTGGCGATTGACAGGGAGGCCCCGACCCTTGAGCACACGGTCAGATTTTCCCAAGCCTCTTCGCGTCGATGTCTTGGCCGACGCCAGATCTCGGCTGACGCGATCGCGCCGATACTTTATTCCTGTCTGTCTTTATCCGCACACCCTGTATCGAACATGCGCCGGCGTTTCAGCCCTGTTCGAGAAATATGAGCTCCGCGCGCATGACCACCTGATTGTGATCGCTGACCGGCTTCTGGTCTTGGATCGTCTCGTCACCGGCCGGTATTGGTCGGCGAATTCAGCGCACATCGCCGCGCGACGGGAGGCGGAACAGATTTCCAAACTGATTGACCGCGTTTCTCACAAGTCGGGTGCGCAGGCCCGCGGACGCATCGTGTTCTGGGACGACATCGCCGAAACGGCCGACTATGCCGCCTTCGCGTCGCGCCTGCGAAAGGAAGTTCTGGGCGACGACATTCTTGCGGCGACAATTGACGAATTCGCAGGACAGCGAGTCGCGCGGTTCGGTCTTGGCGCTGCGCCCGATCGCGAACGGGGGTACGAGCGTGAGTATCTGCTGTCCGAGGTCTGCATGAGCGTCTATTGCACCGAAGTGCTGGAATATCGGATGGAAGTTTGGGAGCGCCCTCCCGCGCCTGGCGTCCCCGATCCCCTGAAATTGCTGTACGACGATCGCAGTGCGTTGATTGAGCGCGCGACGGGACGTTCCGCTCGCCGCGTCCTTGGTTTTCTCAATCCCGACGTTCTCGTGCGAACGCGCGACGCTTGCGGCAGCCCGAATCGCTAATCTTGTTGGGCGAGTCGTTAACCATGCTAGTCGAATAATTCCCTGACGTCAGCCGACCCCTTTTCGTCGGCAGCGGCAAGCAAGCCGCCCGCGCCCATTGCGAAACCTATCCAAACGCTGCGTTAATGAAGGTCGAAATTCGGATCGAGCCCTCGCAAACCCCCATTTGAATGCCCGGCGCTGCCTACCCCGCGGTGGAACAAACTCGGAGGTCATGCGTTACGCGGACCAAGTCTGAGAAAAATTCCTGATGTCTGTCCGTTCGTCGTTTGCCGCGGCTCACGTCCTGCGTGGCGAAAGCGGCACCGTCGTGACCTGTCCATAACAAGCGAAGAGGGGAAACGAATGCTCGCACGCACTCTGATTGCCGTTGCGGCCGTCCTGGCGCTCTCTTTCTCAACCGGGCGCTCGCAAGCGCAGTACTACGGGG
>JBAPYK010000194.1:0-2973 GCA_049284695.1 Rhodoplanes sp.
ATGCGACTTGATAGGCGAGCAAAGGATAATGGCCGTCTTGGCTTGGCCATTGCTCAAGAATCAAGCCTGTCGAGCACTGGAAGACGAAGGCCCAGCCGAGGTGAAAGACGTTCAGTGCAGCGTTCGCGCGCCCGGCAAGCTCTTTGGGGAAATAATCGGCGACGATCGCATAGCTGAGAACTGTTCCCGCTCCGACCGCCGCTACGACCGACCAGGAAAAATAAGACGGCAAAGGCAACTGCAGTATCAGTGTGAGCTGCGCCGCGATGAACAGCGCGGCGATGGCGGCCAGCAGACCGTGAAGTCCGACGCCACGCCGACGCATCTGGTCCGCTATCGTGCCCAGCAGCAAGGCGCCGAAGCTGAGTGCGACCGCCATCACGAAGAGGCGCGTTATGAGACTCGGCCGGTCGAGGCCCTCGACATCGGCGAGCCAAGGCGCCGCCCACAATCCCTGGAGCGCCCAGGCCGACCCGACGCAGGTCGCCGAAAGCGGCGCCAATCTCCAGAAGCGTGAATCCCGATAGACGGTTTTCAGGCTGGCCGGAGCCGAGCTTTTTGGCGACGATTTTTTGGATAGGGGCTCTGGAACGACGAAGTAGATCACGCCGCACAGGCGGCTGTCGCAGCGGCGAGAAGCTCGAAGAGCCCGCGCCAGCCCGTCGACTCGAGCAATCGTTCGGCTGGAGCCGTTGCGGTAACCGCACCCAGCGCGCCGAGCATGATCATATAGCTGTTGACGAGCGCTACGCGCTCCCGCGGAAACCATAGAACGATGGCCTTGAGCCCCGCCATCAGTGCGGCTGCAACCCCGAGCCCAATCATTGCGCGCGCGACCACGAGTGGGAGAAATCCGTCTGCGATGCTAAACAGCGCGGCACCGGCGGCTGCGACCAGCAGCAGGACGCTCTGAACTCGCCGCGGGCCATAGCGATCCAACAGCACGCCGATCGGAATCTGAGCCGCTGCGAAGGTCAGGAAATAGACTGAGGTGAGCAGTCCGAGATCCGCTGGACCGAGCGCCAGATCGGATGTCAGCTGGGCAGAGATCAGCGCGTTGATCGAGCGGAACAGGTAGGAAAGATAATATCCGGCAGCAAACGGCAGCAAAACGAAGGCGATCGGGCGCCAATTATTTTGCGTCAGGTGTTCCCGACATCGCCGAGGCGTTAGCCGCCATACCGGCAACGAGACTGGAGGGCCGAAGGCGGCCTCGCGTACGCAGCCCGTGACGCGGGGCGCCCCGCTATCGAAGGGGATTGGGTCCCTTTTCAAGAAAGCCCCTGTTGCTGCCGTCCTCCTGAGCGGCAGCTGGCAATTGTTGTTCTCCGTTTACGAGGGTCGATTCAGGAAGGTCTTGTTCGGCATCGGC
The DNA here is from genome assembly GCA_049284695.1 of Rhodoplanes sp. Taxonomy (GTDB): domain Bacteria; phylum Pseudomonadota; class Alphaproteobacteria; order Rhizobiales; family Xanthobacteraceae; genus Rhodoplanes. The sequence continues at coordinate 1,373 of JBAPYK010000194.1, forward strand.
GCGTGGGGAGGCGAGTGGTGCGGCCTCCTCAATATCGTGCCGGATTGGATCCGGATTGTTCAGGGCGAGCCGTTCCATTGTTTCTTTCATCAGGGGTGTGCCCAGATGAATCCGCCTCTCAACCTGGGCGGCAAAAACCTCGAATCGTTCGAGCCCGAGAGCGCAGGCGGCGTGCTGCTGGGATTGCGGTAGCGGCGGCGTGACGGCGAGGTGGTATCGCGCATGGAAGGCCACGGTCTCATTGACAATTCTGAGGTCGTGCTCAAGTTGCTCGAGTTGACGGCTCATGCAGTCGAGGCGGCGCAAGAGCGTGGCGTCGTCGATGGTCTCGGCGCCGGGATCAAGGAAGCGATCGATCGCGGATTCCACGATTTTCGTCTTGCTCGCGCCTGGGCGCTGGGCGGCCGCTTCCAGCCGTTCGACGACCGCTTCGGAGAGTCGCACGCTGATTTTTCGCTTCATCGCCGGTCCTCTTTGGAACTCGATTGAGCGTTTGCTGTCATCTCGGATCGGATGGCAATTCCGTTGTTCACTCCGTCAAACGACAGCTCGCGCAGCACGCTTTGACCCTTTGCGAGCCGTCGTCCCAGCGTCTGCAGGAATGAGTCGAAGCGCTCACGCCCTTTGACCTGGGCGGCGGCTTGCGCGCTTTCGGGAAGCGGTGTGGTGACGGTGAGCCAAAACCTGATGAAGAGAGCGAGGGTCTCGGCCGCGATCGAGAGGTCGCGTTCCAGTCGTTCTCCCTGCCGGGTCAACAGATCGAGCCGGCGGGCCAGGGCGGCCTCGCGCCGGTCAGCATCGTCCGGGGTGAGGAACGACATGATGGCGGCTTCGGCAATCACCGACTTCGGCTGCTGCTTCTGATCAGCAAGCTCGGCCAACTGCGCCATCATTTCGGGATCGAGATAGACGGAGAGACGCGCCTTCTTCATAGGCAAGCCTCACATTCCGAGATCGTCGTCGGGATCGAGCGCGGCCTGTCGCGCAAGCCCCCGGAAGTTCTGATTCAACGCCTTGGCGCGGACCGCGTCATCGTCGGGCTCATCTTCGAGCACCGCGAATTCGGGGATAGGCTTTGCCTGCTCGGGCGCAATCGCTTCGTGCTCGGGCAAGGCTGGCTCACGGCGGACCCCGCCGTTCGCAAGATCGTCGTCGGGCAAGGAACCGGCGACCGACTCGCCTGCAGCCGCCGCGACTGGTTCTGGGGGGGACAGAGTTGTCCAGTCGTCGGCGTGTGCGGCAGGTCGGTCGCCGGAGGCGCCCGCGCTGGTCGTGGTCAGTGCGGGTGGTGGCAGGACGCGGCTCTTGAGCCGGATGTCCTGGTAGTAGCGCGTCTTGTGCGCGCGTATCGGTGGGATCCCGGAAACCAAAACCAGCTCGTCGCTCGGCGGGAGCTGCATTACCTCGCCGGGAGTGAGCAGAGGCCGTGCAGTCTCCTGGCGCGACACCATGAGATGGCCAAGCCACGGCGAAAGCCGACTGCCGGCATAGTTCTTCATGGCGCGCATCTCGGTGGCAGTGCCGAGCGCATCGGAAATGCGGCGCGCCGTGCGCTCGTCGTTGGTGGCGAAGGCAACGCGGACGTGGCAGTTGTCGAGGAT
>JBAPYK010000195.1:0-1765 GCA_049284695.1 Rhodoplanes sp.
CGGCCGGGCGAGACCATCTGGCAGGTCGCCAAGCGCCTCGGCGTCGACATCCCGCATCTGTGCTATTCGCCGTCGCCCGGGTACCGGGCCGACGGCAATTGCCGCGCTTGCATGGTCGAGATCGCAGGCGAGCGCGTGCTGGCTGCGAGTTGTATTCGCGCGCCGACCGCAGGTATGACCGTCACGACCGCGTCGGAGCGCGTGAAAGCGGCGCGGCGCATGGTGTTCGAATTGCTCGTGGCCGATCAGCCCGCGCGCGAGACCGGAGCATTTGCCGGCAAAGTGGGGGGCAGTTCGCCGCAGAAAAAGCGAGCACACGAGCAAGACGGGGCGCACGATCCGATATCATCCTTTTGGCGCTGGGCCGAGCGCATAGGCGTCACCACGAGCCGCTTCGCCCAGCGCAAGCCGCCGGCCTCCGATCGCAGTCATCCGGCGATGGCGGTCAATCTCGACGCCTGCATTCACTGCACTCTCTGCGTTCGCGCCTGCCGCGAGGTGCAGGTCAATGACGTGATCGGCATGGCCGGCCGCGGCCATTCCGAAAAGATCGTGTTCGACTTCGACGATCCGATGGGGCGATCGACCTGCGTCGCCTGCGGCGAATGCGTGCAGGCCTGTCCCACCGGCGCGTTGATGCCGGCTTCGCTTCTCGATGCCGACAACCGGCGCATCGGCTACGCCGATCGCATGGTCGACAGCGTATGCCCGTATTGCGGGGTGGGGTGCCAACTGACCTATCACGTCAAGGACGACCGGCTGCTTTACGTCACGGGCAGGAACGGTCCGGCGAACGAGAACCGGCTGTGCGTGAAGGGCCGCTTCGGCTTCGACTACGTGCACCATCCGCATCGGCTGACGCAGCCGCTGATCCGCAAGGACGGCGTCGGCAAGCGCGCGGACGACACGGCTGATCCCGGTAATCCGTGGACGCATTTCCGCGCGGCGAGCTGGGAGGAGGCGCTCGATCGCGCGGCTCACGGGCTCAAGGCCACGCGCGCAAAGCACGGCGACCATGCGCTTGCCGGCTTCGGCTCGGCCAAGTGCACGAATGAGGAAGCCTACCTGTTCCAGAAACTCGTGCGCACCGGCTTCGGCAACAACAATGTCGATCACTGCACGCGGCTGTGCCATGCCTCGTCGGTCGCCGCCTTGATGGAGGGGATCGGCTCGGGCGCGGTGACTGCGACCTTCAACGAATGTGAAAAGTCCGACGTCATCGTGGTGATCGGCGCCAACCCCGCCGAAAACCATCCGGTCGCGGCGACCTATTTCAAACAGGCGGCCGAACGTGGCGCGACGCTGATCGTCATGGACCCGCGCGGCCAGGCGCTGAAGCGGCACGCCACCCACATGCTGCAATTCGCGATCGGGACCGATGTCGCGCTCCTCAACGCGCTGCTCAATGTGATCGTCAGCGAGAAGCTGTACGACGAGCAATATATCCAGACCCACACCGAGGGCTTTTCCGCACTCGCTGCGCATGTCGGGCATTACACGCCGGAAGCGATGGCGTCGATCTGCGGCATCGACGCGCCGACCTTGCGCACCGTCGCGCGCGCCTACGCGCGCGCCGAACGCGCCATCATCTTCTGGGGCATGGGCATTTTCCAGCACACCCATGGCACCGACAATGCGCGCTGCCTGATTGCGCTTGCGCTGATCTGCGGGCACGTCGGCCGGCCGGGAACCGGACTGCATCCGCTGCGCGGGCAGAACAATGTGCAGGGCGCATCCGACGCCGGGCTCATCCCGATGTTCTTCC
>JBAPYK010000196.1:0-24629 GCA_049284695.1 Rhodoplanes sp.
ATCGCCGAAATCGCCGACGTGTCGATCTATGTGATGACGCCGGAGTTCGGCGCGGCGAGCCAGCTCGAGAAGATCAACATGCTGGACTTCGCCGACTTCGTCGCCATCAACAAGTTCGAGCGCCGCGGCGCCGAGGACGCGCTGCACGACGTGCGCAAGCAATATCAGCGCGACCATGTGCTGTTCGACCAGCGGCCGGAGGAGATGCCGGTCTTTGGCACGATCGCCTCGCGGTTCAACGACGACGGGGTGACGGCGCTGTATCAGGCGATTGCGGCGCGGCTGGTCGAGCTCGGCCTGCCCGCCGGGAAGCGCTGGCTGCCGCGGGTCACGGTCAAGCACTCCTCCGCCGGCCGCGCCATCGTGCCGCCCGACCGGTCGCGCTATCTCGCCGAGATCGCCGAGACCGTGCGCGGCTACCATCAGCGCACGGCCGAGCAATGCGACATCGCGCGCGACCGCCAGGCGCTGCACCGGGCGCGCGCCGTCTTCCTCGACTGCGGGCGCGACGCCGCCGGGTTCGAGTCGCTGATTGCGGCCAAAGAGGAACAGCTCGCCCCGGACAGCCGCGCGCTGCTCGCTTGCTGGCCGGCGACGGTGAAAAGCTATGAGGGGGCGGAGTTCGTCACCAAGGTGCGCGGCAACGAGAAGCGCACGAACCTGATCCACACGACGCTGTCAGGCACCGCGCTGCGCAAGGTCTCCTTGCCCCGCTTTGAGGACGACGGCGAGATTCTCCGTTGGCTCAAGCGGGAGAACGTCCCCGGCTCGTTCCCGTTCACCGCCGGCGTGTTCGCCTTCAAGCGCGAGAACGAAGACCCGACCCGGATGTTCGCCGGCGAGGGCGACGCGTTCCGGACCAATCGGCGTTTTCACAAGCTCTCGGACGGCATGCCGGCGGTGCGCCTCTCGACCGCCTTCGACTCGGTCACGCTGTACGGCGCCGATCCGGACGAGCGGCCGGACATCTACGGCAAGGTTGGCAATGCCGGCGTCTCGATCGCCACTATCGACGACATCAAGGCGCTCTATGCGGGTTTTGACCTGTGTGACCCCGCGACCTCGGTGTCGATGACCATCAACGGCCCGGCGCCGATGATCCTCGCCATGTTCCTCAACATGGCGATTGACCAGCAGATCGACCGCTTCCGCGCCGAGCAAGGTCGCGCCCCGACCGCGGAGGAGGCGCGCGCCCTGCGCGCATTCGCGCTCGCCAATGTGCGCGGCACCGTGCAGGCCGACATCCTCAAGGAGGATCAAGGACAGAACACCTGCATCTTCTCCACCGACTTCGCGCTCAAGCTGATGGGCGATGTGCAGGAATATTTCATCCGCAACGTTGTGCGGAATTTCTACTCGGTCTCGATCTCCGGCTATCACATCGCCGAAGCCGGCGCCAATCCGATCTCGCAGCTCGCCTTCACGCTCGCCAACGGATTCACCTATGTCGAGGCTTATCTCGCCCGCGGCATGAATATCGACGATTTCGCGCCCAACCTGTCGTTCTTTTTCTCCAACGGCATGGATCCCGAATATGCGGTGATCGGCCGGGTGGCGCGCCGCATCTGGGCGATCGCGATGAAGCATCGCTACGGAGCGAACGAGCGCTCGCAGAAGCTCAAATACCACATCCAGACCTCCGGCCGCTCGCTACATGCCCAGGAGATGTCGTTCAACGACATCCGCACCACGCTGCAGGCCCTGATCGCCATCTACGACAACTGCAACTCGCTGCACACCAACGCCTATGACGAGGCGGTCACCACGCCGACCGAGGAAAGCGTGCGGCGCGCGCTGGCGATCCAACTGATCATCAACCGCGAGTGGGGGGTGGCGAAGAACGAGAATCCCAACCAGGGCTCATTCATCATCGAGGAGCTGACCGACCTGGTGGAAGAGGCGGTGCTGCGCGAGTTCGAGGCGATCGCGAGCCGCGGCGGGGTGCTCGGCGCTATGGAGACCGGCTATCAGCGCAGCAAGATTCAGGACGAATCGCTCCACTACGAGCAGAAGAAGCACGACGGCAGCCTGCCCATCGTCGGCGTCAACATGTTCCGCGGCCGCGCCGCCGAGCCGCCCCTGGTGGGCCTGGTGCGCTCGACCGAGGAGGAAAAGCAGTCGCAGGTCGCCCGCGTGCGCGAATTCCAGAATGAACACGCCGCCGAAGCGGGACCGGCCCTCGCCCGCCTCAAACAGGCCGCGACCCGCAACGAGAACCTGTTCGCCGTGCTCATGGACACGGTGAAATGCTGCTCGCTCGGCCAAATCTCCAACGCCCTGTTCGAAGTCGGCGGGCAGTACCGGCGCAACGTGTAGCTGGCCCTGAACGAAGCTTCAGACCGCTTCGATCCTAGCGTCGAGGCGGGGCCTTTCGGCATAATGCGCCGACGGGATGCGGAAGGAGAAAGTCGAGCCTTTGCCGAGTTCGCTTTCGAACCAGATCTGACCGCCGAACCGCTCGACGATGTGCAGACAGATCGGCAGGCCAAGACCGGTGCCCTGCGGCTTGTCGATCAGCGTGTCGCCCGCCTGCTGGAAGCGCTCGAACACCTTCCTGCGGTCCTTCTTGGCGATGCCGATGCCGTTGTCGCTCACATCGACGCGCAGCGACGCCCCTTCAGGCCGCGCCGTGATCGAGATGAGGCCGTTTTCGCGATTGCAGAACTTGACGGCGTTGGAGATCAGATTGACCAGCACCTGCGTCAAGCGATCGGCGTCGACGAACACGTTCGGCAAGTCTTCTGCGATGTGAGTCTCGAACCGGATGTGGGGATTCTTCGCCAGCAGGCCAGCCATCGCCGCCAGCGCGTTGTCGATCACCTGCTTCGGCGCGATCTCCCGCATCTGCCAGTCGGTCTTGCCCGCTTCCATCTTGGCGAGGTCGAGGATGTCGTTGATGAGGCGGGTGAGCCGTTCGCTTTCCTGCACGATGATGTTGAGGAACTCGTTGCGCTGCTCGATTCCAAGGTTAGGATTGTCGTGGACGATTTCGCAGAAAGAACGGATCGAAGTAAGCGGCGTGCGAAATTCGTGGCTGACGGTGGAGACGAAGTCGTCCTTCATCTTGTCGAGTTCTTTCAACCGCTCATTGGCGGCGGTAAGCTCCGCGGTCGCCGCTTCGAGCTGTTGCGATTTCTCCTCGAGCTGGCGGCTATAGACCACGAGCTGGGAGGCTTCGTCGAGAATCTGCATGACCTCGTCGATGTCGTGCATCTCCTCGCGCAGAACGGACGCGATCATGATCCGCGCCGAGGCGGCGCCGATGGCGCCCGCGAGCTGCCGCTCGGAATAATGGACGATGTCGGCATCGGCCGCGAGCGCGTCGTCGAGGCGGCGTCCCTTATCGCGTTCGAACCGAAGGAACGCCTGATGGGTCGGCCCCTCGCCGATGAAGCGGTTCATCAACCGCCGCAGGTCTCCAATCGTCGCCCTGCCGCGCCAGATGCGCGCGCCTTCCGAGGTCCGCTTGAATATGTCGACGAACAGCACGGCTTGGCTGCGTTCGATCATGGACTGGGTGGTGACGAGCGAGACGACGACAAACAGGCCGACATTGAACGCCATGGTCCAGAACAGCGCGTGAGCCACCGGATCAAGACCCTCGAGCCCGAACAGCGCGTAGGGCATGAACAGCTTAAGACCCCAGGGACCGTCGTGCAGGAAGCGCTCGGACAGCCATCCCGACCGGGCGAAAGACGGCAGCAGCAGGGTGTAGATCCAGACCGCGAATCCGGCGCTGAGACCCGCCAGCGCGCCGAGTCGCGTCCCGCCCTTCCAGAAAATGCCGCCGACAATGGAGGGGAAGAACTGCGCAGCGGCGACAAACGACATGAGGCCGATCGATACCAGCGCGTACGATTCGCCGATCAGCCGCACATAGGCGTAGCCAAGCAGAACCACGAAGATGATGGCGCCGCGGCGGATCGCGCGCAGGAATCCGGTGAGGTCTTTGCGTTCGGACAGATGCAGCCGGCCGAGACGCAGAAGGAACGGCATGACGAGATCGTTGGAGACCATGGTGGCGAGCGCAATGGTCTCGACGATGATCATGCCGGTGGCGGCGGACAAACCGCCGATGAAGGCGAACAAGGCGATCGCCTGGTAGTGCTTCGCCATCGGCACGGTGAGCACGAACGTGTCCACGTCGACGGAGTGTCGCGGAAACTGCAAGAGACCGCCGAACGCGATCGGCAGCACGAACACGTTGATCAGCAACAGATAGAGCGGGAACAGCCAGATCGCCTTCTTGACGTGACGCTCGTCCACGTTCTCGACCACGAGGACCTGGAACTGCCGCGGCAGCATGATGATCGCCGTCATCGAAGCAAGCGTCAGCGATATCCAGCCGGAATAGCCGCCCGCGGCGCTGAGGGTGAAGAGCTTGTGGAAGGCGGGGTCGGCGGCGGCGCGCGAGAACACGTCGCCGAAGCCGCCAAAGACGCCAAAGGTAACGAACAATCCGACCGCGAGGAACGCGAACAGCTTGACCACGGATTCGAAGGCGATGGCCGCCACCATGCCCTCGTGCCGTTCGCTCGCGTCGATATGGCGCGTTCCGAACAGGATCGCGAAAGCGGCCATGATCAGCGCGACATAAAGGGCGGTGTCCTGGAACACCGGAATCGAACCGAGATTGGCCGGCATCACGATGCTCGGATAATGTAGAAGCACCGTGAAGCTGGTCGAGATCGCTTTCAGCTGCAGCGAAATGTAGGGCATGATCCCGACCACCGCGATGATCGTCACGAGGCCGCCGAGGTAGTAGCTCTTGCCGTAACGCGAGGCGATGAAGTCGGCGATCGAGGTGATGCGGTTCACCTTGCTGATGCGGATGATCTTGCGGATCAGGAACCAGCCGAGGATGAAGGTCAGCGTCGGGCCGATATAGATGGGAAGGAAGCTTACGCCCGACGACGCGGCGCGCCCGACGCTCCCGTAAAAGGTCCAAGCCGTGCAATAGACGGCGATCGATAGCGCGTAGATATAAGGGCTCGCGATGATGCTGCGCCCTTCGTCCGCCCGGCGGTCCCCGTAATAGGCGATCGCAAACAGGATCGAGAGATAAACCAGCGAGACCGAGACGATCGTGAGCCCGGTCAACATGGCCTAGCCCCTCGACTCCTTGGTTTGGTCGAGGTCTGCGTCCGCGCCCATGACCGGTTCCTCTTCGTCCAGGTCACCGTCGCTTAGCGGCCGTTCGACGATCAGCATCAGCACAGCGATCACCATCGCCCAAGCAAGGAACAGATAGAAGTACAGCAGAGGAATGCCGCCGACCAGATACGATCTGTCGAACACCCCGATCAGTGGCGGCATGAACAGCAGCATCCCGAACAGAAAGAGGCCGATCAGGCGCTCGCTTGTCAAACCTCGCCGCACCATGTCGATCTCCCGACGTTTGGACCCTCTAACTCGTCAAGCACGTGCGCGCATTCATCGCAACTGCGCCTCCTGTCGGCGTTGCTCCATCATCCATTTGGAGATCCTGGCGGCCTGACCGAACGTCTCGATGTTGCGCGCCTCCAAGAGATCGATCAGCTTCACGAAGATCGCCGCCGTCGTGATGGCGTCGCCAAGAGCCGTGTGCCGGCCGACGACCTCGACGCCCATACGGTCGGCCGCCGCCGTCAACGAGAAATCAGAGACGTCCTCCTGCAGATACACCGAGAGAAGGAGCGCATCGAGCACGGGATTGTCGAACTTGACCCCCGCTTGCTCCGATCCCTTTTCCAGGAATGTCATGTCGAAGGCCGCATTGTAGGCGACCAGCGCGGCATCGCCGGCAAAAGCCTTGAACTGGGCGAGCACGACGGGGGCCGGCGGCTTGTCCCGCACCATGTCCGCCGTGATCCCGTGAATACGCATCGTGCTGGCGGGAATGTCGCGGCCGGGATTGATCAAGCGCTCGAATGTCTCCCCGGTGAGGATGCGTCCATTGACGACGCGGACGGCGCCGATCGACAGCAGCTCATCGCCCTCGTTGGGCTTTAAGCCCGTCGCCTCGGTATCAAATACAACGAAGGTCAGCTTGCGCAGCGGCTTGTCTTTGAGCGCCTCGCTCGAGCCTCTGAACAGGTCGAAATCGTAGAACTCGGACCAGGGCGGAACCCGCTCCGAACGCTCGCGCGCGCGGGGGCGCTCGGCCGACCGCAGCGGCAGTCGGAGGCAGGTGCGCCCCTCGGGCAGCGACTGGCTCCATAACTCGCTCGCGTGCCGCTCGACGATTTCGCGCAGCGTCCGGTTTCCAATCGTGCCCCTGAGCGGCTCGCCGAGCCAGGTGTCGATCACGGCGGAGGGAACCGGCTCGCCGTCCCAGGTCACCTCTACATAGGCGTATTTGTCGCGCGGGACGACGCCGATATCGAACGCCGTCCTGCCGGTGTGCCGGGATATGGCGCGGATCAGGTGCTCGAGCGCGAGCAGCAACGAGTGACTGTCGGCGTGAACCCAGGCCGGCACGCCGACCGGGGTGACCTGGATGCTGTCGACCTCCGCCAAATGCTTGCGCACGGCGCGAAACAGATCGAGCGAATGGATGTCGGCAAGCGGCCAGGGTCCGGCTGCCAGCCGGTCATAGCCGCGGCTGAATTCTCCAAAGCGTTGGTTGAGCGCCGCCACCTCTTTGCCGACGATGGCCTCGAAGGCGCTGCGCTCGCTCGGCGCAAGCTCGGGGTGTTCCGCCAGCATCTCGGCGGCGGCGCGCAAGCTCGCGAGCGGCCGTCGCCATTCCACCGCGACCTCGCGCAGCAACGCATCGCGCTGCGCCAGACTCTCCAGTTCGGCGCCGATATCGGCGAAGGTCAGCACATAGCCGGACATGCCCCCGGACGCCTCGCGCACCAGGCTCAGTCTCGCCTGCAACAACGCGCTGAGATCGACCGTGCTGCAGACAAAATGGCGCGTCGCCGCCTCGGAGCCCGTCTCGCGCGTAGGCTCCTCGCTCTCTTTCGCGGCTTCGGCCTGTTCGAACAGCAGTTCGAGCGTATAGACGATCGGTTCACGGGTGAGCAGTCCGAACAGCGAGCGATCGAGCCCGAGCGCGTCGCGCAGGTTGAGGATGCGGGCGGCTGCCTGGTTGTAGAGCAGGATGCGGTGATCGAGATTACACACGATCACGCCTTCGGAGAGATCGAGGAGAATCGCTTCGAGCCGGCTCTTCTGTTCCTGCGCGCGCAAGGTGGCGGCGTTCACCGCCTTGTCGATCTCGCCGCGGGCGGCTTGCAACGCGCAGACGAGTTTTGTGACTGCCGCCGGCAGCATGTCGAGCCAGTGGCCCGGACCGAGCGTGGGCGGCCGATCGATGCGCGTTTGCGCGTGCATCGTTAGTTCGCCGGTGAGGGTCGCGAGCGGTCTGAGAAGCTTGCTATAAAGGACGCCATAAGCGGCCGCGGTAATCGCTGCGACAATGAGGAACGCGATCGACACAAAGGCGCCGACCGTCCCGCCACTTTTGACCGCCCACCACATTGCAACTGCGGAAGCCGTGAACCCAGCGAGGCTCAGCACGACGAGGAGTATCGCTACGGCGCCGGACGCTCGCATGGTTTGCCGTTTCCTTCGGCCGAACTGCGGGCGCCGGCAAGCCATCCACTCACGCGTTCCACCACCTCCCGTGTCGAGAACGGTTTGGTGATGTAGTCGTCGGCGCCGACCGCCAGGCCCTTTTCGCGCTCCACGTCGCGCCCCTTGGCCGTCAGCATGATGATGCGGACGTCCTTCCATTCCGGATTGGCCCGGATGATTTCGCAAACGTCGAAGCCATTGCGTTTGGGCATCATAACATCCAGCAGCACGAGGTCGGGGCGCGCTTTCCGCATTTCCGCGAGCGCCTCCTCGCCGTCGCGCGCGATGCGGACGTCATAGCCGGCCTTTTTCATCAGGAACTCGAGTGACAGGAGGATATTGGCCTCGTCATCGACCACGAGCACGCTATGCGGCATCGGTTCCTCCCATCTAAAGCCGGGCGTTCGCGGCGCACGCACGCAACCATGCCGCCGAGCTGCGTACGCTCTGGAACAGTCCCTGGCATTTTCTTGTTCTTTTAGGTCAGCAAAAATAGCGCGCGGCTGAAAGACGTTCACCGCGCCGATTTTCGAAAGCTTCCGACGCTCGCCACCGTTAAGCGATAGGGAATATTGCGACGAATTGCCTCACCATGCGGTAGGCCGGGCAAGTCACAAGCCCGCCACCCCCGACGGTGCGCCGCCGGAATTCGCGGGATGCCGCAATCGCGGCAACGTCCTGACGAGCCTCGCTCGCGAGAAGGAGGCGGCTGTGTCGCGCCAAATCTCAATAGGAGCGCGGCAGACCGAGCACGTGCTCGGCGAGATAAGAGAGGATGAGATTGGTCGAGATCGGCGCCACCTGGTAGAGCCGCGTCTCGCGAAACTTGCGCTCGATGTCGAAATCCTCGGCAAAGCCGAAACCTCCATGGGTTTGCACGCACATGTCGGCGGCGGCCCAGGACGCATCGGCTGCGAGCAGCTTGGCCAAGTTCGCCTCGGCGCCGCAGTCGCGTCCGGCCTCGTAAAGCGACGCCGCCTCTCTCACCATCAGGTCGGCGGCGCGCATCTGCGCATAGGCGCGGGCGATGGGAAACTGCACACCCTGGTTTTGACCGATCGGCCGGCCGAACAGCACGCGCTCCTTGGCGTAGGCCGAGGCCTTGGCGATGAACCATTTGGCGTCGCCGATGCATTCGGCGGCGATCAGAATGCGCTCGGCGTTCATTCCCGAGAGGATGTAAGAAAATCCCTTGCCTTCCTCCCCGACCAGGCTGTCCGCCGGCACGCGCATATCGTCGAAGAACACTTCGGTCGTCGCATGATTCATCATGGTGCGGATCGGACGAATCGAGAGACCGTTCGCCGCCCGCATGTCGATGAGAAAGACTGAGAGCCCCTCGGTGCGCCGGCGCACCGCCTTGCGCGGCGTCGTGCGGGCGAGCAGCAGCAGCAGATCGGAGTGCTCGGCGCGCGACGTCCAGATCTTCTGCCCGTTGATGACGTAATGATCGCCATCGCGGAGCGCTGTCGTCCGCAGGCTGAGCGTGTCGGTTCCCGAGGTCGGCTCGGTGACGCCGAAGGCTTGCAGCCGCAGCTCGCCGCGGGCGATGGCCGGCAGGTAGCGCGCCTTCTGCGCCGCGCTGCCGTGGCGCAAGAGGGTGCCCATCGTATACATCTGCGCATGGCAGGCCGCGCCATTGCAGCCCGAAGCATGAATTTCCTCCAGGATCGCCGCAGCGGCGGCGAGGCCCAGTCCGCTGCCGCCGAACTCCTCCGGAATCAGCGCCGCAAGAAACCCCGCCTCGGTCAACGCTTGCACGAATTCAGCGGGATAAGCGCGCGCGCGATCGAGCTTGCGCCAGTATTCGCCGGGGAATTTCCCGCACAAGGCGTGCACCGCGGCGCGAATATCGGCGATTGCCTCGGTCTCGTCGCTCACGTGAGTTGCCGTCTCCAAAGGTTGGTCCGCGGACGCCCGCGGCCGGCTTGATTGCATAGGATGTCGCAGGCCGCCGCTCCGGTTTCGTGACCAGAAACAAACGCCCCATTCCCTACGTATATGATTAGCAGAAGTTGGTCGCCGAGATTCGGAGGAGCGCAGCATGCATGTGATCCATCGCCGCGGGTGGGAGCTGCGCGAGCGTGAGGCGACGCCCGAATATTTGTTCTTCAATCGGCGCAGCGTGCTGGCTGGCGCCGGTGCCGTCGCCGCCGCCGCGCTTGTCCCCGGTTCGGCCGAGGCCCAGCGCCGCTCCGACCTCCCCGACCCGACCGCTTCGCTCTACCCCGTCAAACGCAACGCCAAATACATGCTCGACCGCCCGGTCACCGACGAGGCAATCAACATTACCTACAACAACTTTTACGAGTTCGGCTCCTCCAAGACAATTTCTCGCGCGGCCCGGGCGCTAAGGATCAGGCCGTGGACGATCAAGTTGGATGGTCTGGTGGAAAAGCCGATGGAGATCGGCATCGACGACCTCCTGAAGCGGATGCCCCTGGAGGAGCGCCTCTACCGCCATCGCTGCGTCGAGGCCTGGGCGATGGCCGTTCCCTGGTCGGGCTTTCCGTTCGCCAAGCTGGTCGAATTGGCAAGACCGCTGTCGTCGGCGACCTATGTGCGGATGGAGACGTTCCTCGACCCGTCCGTCGCCTCCGGCCAACGGCAGACCTGGTATCCCTGGCCTTACACCGAGGGGCTGACCCTGGCCGAGGCCACGAATGACCTCGCCTTCCTCGTCACCGGCGCCTATGGCAAACCGCTGCCGAAATCGATGGGGACGCCGCTACGCCTTGCGGTGCCATGGAAGTACGGCTTCAAGTCGATCAAGTCGATCGTGCGCTTCAACTTTACCTCCGAGCGGCCCAAGGGCTTCTGGGAGCGCCTGCAGGGGAGCGAGTACGGCTTCTGGGCGAACGTCAATCCCGCCGTGCCCCATCCGCGCTGGAGTCAGGCGAGCGAGAGCCTGCTCGGCACGGACGAGCGGCGGCCGACCCAATTGTTCAACGGCTACGGCGAATATGTCGCGCAGCTCTACAGCGGGCTGGAGCGCGAACGGCTGTGGGCGTGAAGCGGCTGGAACGGGCTGGATTTCGAACGCACCGTGTTGATCCGGCACACAAAAAACGCCGGACCTTTCGGCCCGGCGCAGTTGTGTCAATCTTGAGGACAGACACCACCTTCCAGAGGGACAGTCGGCTACACGTTGTGCGAATTCGGGAGACAAAAACAACAAGCCAACTGTGATTGTTACAATGAAATAAATTGAGGGCACTGCACAATTGGCATTTTTTCATGCCTCCTATGCAGATTTGGCAGAGCAGCCCAAGCGCTCAATAGTGCCAGCGCTGCGCTTTGCTGACCAGGAAGTCACGAAAAACCTGCACCCGAGAGACCGACTTCAACTCTTCCGGATAGACGAAATAAGCGTCCAAGGAGATGTCCGAATCCTGGCTGAACAGCTGGATCAGTCCGCCGTCCTCCTCCACGATGTAGTCGGGCAGAAGCGCAATTCCGATCCCGCCCTGACAGGCGCGCAGAATTCCCAAGATGTTGGTGATGACGAGGTGGGGCGTCCGCGGCTCCTTGCCGTCGCGACCCGCTCCCGACAGCAACCAGCGGGTATCCTGAAGGTTGGGCGGCACATCGGTGCCCCCAAGGATCAGCAAGCGGTGGCTGTCGAGATCGTCGAACGAATGCGGCGTGCCGAAGCGCTGGAGATATTCCGGCGCAGCATAGGCATGAAAGTGAACGGAAAAGAGCTTGCGCTGAATCAGGTCCGGCTGCGTCGGCTGGCGCAGGCGGATCGCAACATCGGCAAGGCGCATGCTGAGGTCGAGTTCTTCGTCGGTGGTGATGAGGGTCAGGCGGATATCGGGATAAAGTTCGGTGAATTCGCCGAGCTTGGGGGTCAGCCAGTGAACGCCAATTCCCGTGGTGGTGGTGACCTTGAGCTCGCCGGTCGGGCGCTCACGGCTGTCGGCGAGCTTGATCCGCGCCGCCTCGAGCCGGGTAAAAACGTCGTGCGCGGTGCGGAACAGCATTTCGCCCTGCTCGGTGAGGATCAGGCCGCGGGCATGGCGGTGGAACAGCACGACCGAGAGGTCTTGTTCGAGCGCGCTGACCTGCCGCGACACCGCCGATTGCGACAGGCCGAGCTGTTCGCCGGCATGGGTAAAGCTCCCGGCCTCGGCGGCGGCGTGGAAGATCTTGAGCTTGTCCCAATCCATGATCGTCCAGTCGAAATCCCAGTCCCGTCGTCGCGCGCTACCGCGTCCCGCCCTCTTCACGACAAAGGGTGGCGGTGAAGATTAGACCCAAGCACAAGCCGGTCGCGTTGCGTTTCCCAAACCCGGATCAAGCTCGGAGCGGACGCCCCTTATGAAGTTTGGTCCTGCCTATTCCGCCGCTGCGGCGCCGGCCTCCGATCGCGCCGCGATAAAGCGTTCCGCCTCAAGGGCGGCCATGCAGCCCATGCCGGCCGCGGTCACTGCTTGGCGGTAGATTTCGTCAGCGACGTCGCCCGCGGCGAATACGCCCGGCACCGAAGTCGCCGTCGAAAACGGCGCCACTTTAACATAACCGGAGGGCTTCATCTCGAGTTGGCCAACGACCAGTTCGGTCGCCGGCGCGTGACCAATAGCGATAAAAACGCCGTCGCAGCTGAGCGTGGACAGGACCCCCGTCTTAACGTTCTTAAGAGTGATCCCAACGACCCGGCGAGGATCATCCCTGCCGGTAATCTCCTCGACCACGCTGTCCCATACGACCGAGATTTTCGAGTTTCTAAACAACCTGTCTTGCAGGATGCGTTCGGCGCGAAACGCATTGCGGCGATGCACCACCGTGACCTTGGCAGCAAAATTGGTGAGGAACAGGGCCTCCTCGACCGCGGTATTGCCGCCGCCCACCACCACGACCTCCTTGTTCCGGTAGAAAAAGCCATCGCAGGTGGCGCACGCCGAAACCCCGAAACCCTTGAAGGCCTGTTCGGACGCAAGTCCGAGCCAGCGCGCCTGGGCGCCGGTCGCAAGGATCACCGTCTCCGCAAGATAGACATCGCCGGAATCGCAACCTACGCGGAACGGCCGTCGTCCGAGATCGAGGCTCGTCGCATGATCGGCGACAAGCCTGGCGCCGACATGGGTCGCCTGTTTCTGCATCTCCTCCATCAGCCACGGACCCTGGATCACCTCGGCAAAGCCCGGGTAGTTCTCCACATCGGTGGTGATGGTGAGCTGGCCGCCGGGCTGGATGCCTTGGATGAGGATCGGCTCCAGCATGGCGCGCGCAGCATAGATCGCAGCCGTGTAGCCGGCCGGGCCGGAGCCGATGATCACGAGCTTGGCGTGGATGGGCTTCCGCATATCATTCCGTCCGAACAGCCAGTTCAATCAAATCGATGCCCGCAGTCCACCATCGGCCGGCGCAGGCGCAAAACTCGCGCTATTTAGCGAATGCGAGAAAAGCTATGCAAGCTGTGCAATCCTCGGTCCGCGCTTTTCCCCCGAATGAAGCGAGCAACAGGGCGCGCAATATTATTTCCGCGATGCGCGTTGTCGTGTAAAGCTTGCTTGCCTCCCAATCCTGCGGAGATTCTTCGTGTCCATGCGTCCCGACGCCATTGACCGCCAAATTCTGAGGGAGCTTCAAGACGATGGCCGGATGTCGAACGTGGAGCTCGCGCGCCGCGTCGGCATGTCGCCCCCGCCTTGCCTCCGCCGCGTGCGGGCGCTGGAAGAGGCCGGCTTCATCACCGGATACCGGGCGCTGCTCGATGCGAAAGCGCTCGGCTATGAGGTCACCGCCTTCGCCATGGTCCACCTCGCGAGCCAGGCCGAACCCGATCTCGCCGCATTCGAGGCCTTCGTGCGCGACCAGCCGTTCGTGCGGGAATGCTGGATGCTCTCGGGCGAGATCGATTTTCTGTTGAAATGCGTGGCGCCCAATCTCGCCGCCTTTCAAGCGCTCGTGGTCGAGCTCACGGCCGCGCCTCATGTGCGCAACGTGAAGACCTCGCTGACGCTGCGCAATTCCAAGGACGCGCCGACCGTTCCGCTCGAGGCCGACCCTGCGTGAACTGGGCGAATTCCGGTCCGGTGGAATCGGAATTCTCGCCGCAGTTGTCCTTCGGTGATCGCATTTCTGCGGCGAACTGGTTTCCATTTCGCCGGAAAATGCTCTAGCGCCATTCGACCTTGAGAACCTCGTAGGCCTTGGCCCCGCCGGGGGTCACAACCTCGACCTGCGCACCCTTCTTCTTGCCGACAAGGGCGCGGGCGAGCGGCGAGGTGATCGAGATCTTGCCCGCCTTGGCGTCCGCTTCGGGCTCGCCGACGAGCTGCCACACGGTCTTCTTCTCGGTGTCCTCGTCGATCAGGGTGACGGTCGCGCCGAATTTGATGGTCTCGCCGGACAGCTTGGAGACGTCGATGATCTCGGCGCGCGCGAGCTTGTCCTCGAGCTCAGCGATGCGCCCTTCATTGATCGACTGGGCCTCCTTGGCCGCATGATATTCGGCGTTCTCCGAGAGATCGCCGTGCGAGCGCGCCTCCGTAATCTGCTGGATGATGCGAGGCCGTTCGACCTGCTGGCAGTGCTTCAGCTCCTGCTCGAGCGCGGCGTAGCCGGCGGCCGTCATCGGTATTTTGTCCATCGGTTCCTCCGGCAGAAAAAATTTTGATCGCGAGCCGGCGGATGCCCGGCGCGCAACCGTCACGGCGATTTCGTCCGTGCCCTCGTTCTCAGCCCGCCCTTGTATCAGGCGCGGCCGGCGAAATAGCTCTGCAGCGCGCGGACCTCGAGGTCGCCCCCGAGATAGGCCTTGATGCCCAGGGCCGCCGCTACGGCTCCGGAAAGAGTGGTGTAGTAAGGAACTTTATGCAAGAGGGCGGCGCGCCTAAGCGAGCCCGAATCGGCGAGCGCCTGGACCCCCTCGGTCGTATTGAAAACGAGCTGCACTCCCCCGTTCTTGATGGCGTCGACGATGTGCGGCCGTCCCTCCAAGACTTTGTTCACCTTCTGCGCGGGCACGCCATGCGCTTCGAGAAAGCGTTGGGTACCCGAGGTGGCGATCACCTTGAATCCAAGCTGCGCGAGCAGCTTGACCGCTTCGAGAATGCGCGACTTATCCACATCCCGCACCGACACGAACACGGTGCCGGCGCGCGGCAGGCGCGCGCCGCCGCCGATCTGGCTCTTGGCGAAGGCGATCTCGAAACTGCTGTCGATCCCCATCACTTCGCCGGTCGACCGCATTTCCGGACCCAGTATGGTGTCGACGCCGGGGAAGCGCGCGAAGGGGAAGACCGCTTCTTTAACTCCGACATGGGTGAATTGCGGCGGGGCGAGCGCCAAGCTAGCGAGGCTTTCCCCCGCCATGATCCGCGCGGCGATTTTCGCCACCGGCAGCCCGATCACCTTGGCGACGAACGGCACCGTGCGTGAGGCGCGCGGGTTGACCTCGAGCACGTAGATGTCCCCATCCTTGATCGCATACTGCACGTTCATCAGGCCGCGCACGTCGAGCGCGAGCGCGAGCGCTTCCGTCTGTCGCGTGAGTTCGGCGATCGTCTCCGCGGACAGCGAATGCGGCGGCAGCGCACACGCGGAGTCGCCGGAATGGACGCCGGCTTCCTCGATGTGCTGCATGATGCCGGCGACATAAGTGTGCTTGCCGTCGGCGATGCAGTCGACGTCCACCTCGATCGCGTCGGAGAGGTAACGGTCGATCAGGAGCGGGCGCTTGTCCGAGACGGCGAGTTCGGATGGGCGGCCGAGATCGACGACGAGGCGGGCGAAGTAGCGATCGAGATGGGCGGCGTCATGGACGATCTCCATCGCCCGTCCGCCCAGCACGTAGGAAGGCCGGATTAAAATCGGGTAGCCGATGCTGTCCGCGATCGCGCGCGCCTTTTTCAGGCTCTTGGCGATCCCGCTCAGCGGCTGGCGGAGCTTCAGTTTATCGAGCAATCGTTTGAAGCGGTCGCGATCCTCGGCGAGATCGATCTTGTCGGGCGAGGTGCCAAGGATCGGGACATTCGCCTGCTCGAGCGGCTCGGCGAGTTTGAGGGGGGTCTGTCCGCCGAATTGGACAATCACTCCGTGCAGCGTGCCGTTCCGCCGCTCGTTGTCGATGATTTCGAGCACGTCCTCCGCCGTCAGCGGTTCGAAATAAAGCCGGTCAGACGTGTCGTAGTCGGTCGACACCGTCTCCGGATTGCAATTGACCATGATGGTCTCGTATCCGGCGTCACGCAGCGCGAAAGAGGCGTGGCAACAGCAATAATCGAATTCGATCCCCTGCCCGATCCGGTTCGGTCCGCCGCCGAGAATGACGACTTTGGTCCGGTCGGTGGGCGCGGCTTCGTCGGCCGGCGCGCCCGCGAAGAGAGGCTCGTAGGTCGAGTACATGTACGCGGTGGGGGACGCGAATTCCGCGGCGCAAGTGTCGATGCGCTTGAACACCGGCCGAACGCCAAGCGCGTGCCGCCGGCGCGTCGCTTCGTCCGCGCTCATCCCCGTGAGCGCCGCAAGGCGCGCGTCCGAGAAGCCCATGGATTTCAGCCTGCGCAGCGCCCCCGGCGTATCCGGCAGACCTTTGATCCTGATCTCGGCCTCCATGTCGACGATGTCGCGGAGCTGCGCGAGGAACCAGGGATCGATCTTGCAAGACCGGTGGATCTCCTCGTCGGAGGCGCCGAGCCGCATTGCCTGGGCGACCGCAAGGATGCGGTCCGGAGTCGGCCGGCCGAGCGCCGCGCGGATCGCGTTCTTGTCGTCGCCCTCGCCGATGCCCTCGATCTCGACTTCGTCAAGCCCGGTCAGCCCGGTCTCCAGCGAGCGCAGCGCCTTTTGCAGCGATTCCTGAAAAGTCCGGCCTATCGCCATCGCCTCGCCGACCGATTTCATCGACGTGGTGAGAACGGGTTCGGCGCCGGGGAATTTCTCGAAGGCGAAGCGCGGCACTTTGGTGACGACATAGTCGATGGTGGGCTCGAATGAGGCGGGAGTCGCGCCACCCGTGATGTCGTTGGCGATCTCGTCGAGCGTGTAGCCGACCGCAAGCCGCGCCGCGACCTTGGCGATCGGGAACCCCGTGGCCTTTGAAGCAAGCGCCGAGGAGCGCGAGACGCGCGGATTCATTTCGATGATGACCAACCGCCCGTCCGCCGGGTTGACGGCAAACTGAACATTGGATCCGCCGGTCTCGACGCCGATCTCGCGCAGCACGGCGATCGAGGCGTCGCGCATCATCTGGTATTCTTTGTCGGTCAGCGTCAGCGCCGGGGCGATCGTAATCGAATCTCCGGTATGCACGCCCATGGGGTCGAGATTCTCGATGGAGCAGACGATGATGCAGTTGTCGTTCCTGTCGCGGACGACCTCCATCTCAAACTCTTTCCACCCGAGCACGCTTTCCTCGATCAGCACCTCGGTGGTGGGAGAGGCGTCGAGCCCGCGCTCGACAATGGCGATGAACTCCGCCTTGTTGTAGGCGATTCCGCCGCCGGTGCCGGCGAGCGTGAAGGAGGGTCGAATGATCGCGGGCAGCCCGATATCGTCGAGCGCCGCGAGCGCCTCGACCAGTCCCATGGCGATGTAGCGCCGTTTGCGATCGCCCTCGCCCGCCGCCCACCCCGCTTCGAATGCGTCGAGCGCCCGGTGTTCCTCTTCGGCCGGCAGGCCCAGCAGCTTGATTTTCTCGATCTCCGCCGCGCGTTGGACGCGGTCGGCCTTCTTGAGGTCGGAGGCGTTGGCGAGACAGGATTTCGGCGTCTCGAGGCCGATCCTCTTCATCGCCTCGCGAAACAGCTCGCGATCCTCGGCCTTGTCGATCGCCTCGGCGGTCGCCCCGATCATCGTGATCCCGAAGCGGTCGAGCACCCCCATCCGGCGCAGGGACAGCGCGGTGTTGAGCGCAGTCTGTCCGCCCATGGTCGGAAGCAGGGCGTCCGGTCGCTCCTTCTCGATGATTTTTGCGACGATCTCCGGCGTGATCGGCTCGACATAGGTCGCGTCCGCCATCTCCGGATCGGTCATGATGGTCGCCGGATTGGAATTGACCAAGATGATCCGATAGCCCTCGGCCTTAAGGGCTTTGACCGCCTGGGTGCCGGAATAGTCGAATTCACAGGCCTGCCCGATGACGATGGGCCCCGCGCCGATGATCAGGATCGAGGAAATGTCGGTGCGTTTGGGCATTGCGTTCCCGAAATCGGGCATAAAAAAAGGCGTCGTTTACGCGCCGCCTGTCGCTCCGCACGCGCGCGCCCTGGGCCGGCGCGGCGCGGGATGCTTATCCCATAACGGCCGCTGAGGGAAGCCCGGCGGGGCGCGGCATCCATAGCAGAGCCCCAGCGCAGAGCGCCCTTCCCCATTCGTCCAATGTGGGGCCGGCGCACCTCTTCGTCTCACTCGTGCCGGCGCGGAGATTCGTCGTCGGTCGGTTCGATTTCCACATCGCCCTCCGCCTCGACGGCGGGCGCGGCGTAGACCCCGGATAGCCACCGGTTGAGGTCGATGTCGGCGCAACGCCGCGAACAGAACGGCTTGAACTGCTCCACGGTGGGCTTGGCGCAGATCGGGCAAACTCCGCGGCGGGTCGATTCCGGAGCCGTTAATTTGGACATGACCGGTATTTAGGCGCGCTCCGCCCGTTGCGCGAGATCGGCAAGCGCCAAGGAGCGCTGCGGTCGGTCAGGCCGGGTTAAGCCAGCCGAAATGCACCGGATAGCCCTCGCCCGCGAGCATCGTCATCGTCTCATAGAGCGGCAGGCCGACGACGCTCGAATACGAGCCGACGACCTTGACGATAAACGTGCCGGCCAGCCCCTGCGCGGCGTAGCCGCCGGCCTTGCCGCGCCATTCGCCGGAGGCGAGATAAGCCTCGATGTCCTCCGCCGACAGCCGCTTGAACCGCACCCGTGTCTCCACCAGCCGCTGGCGGAAGCCTTCGTTCGGCGTCACCAGGCAAATAGCCGTATAGACCCGATGGTTGCGCCCCGACAGCAGGCGCAGGCACTGCGCCGCCTCGTCCAGCAATTCGGCCTTGGGAAGGATGCGGCGGCCGACGGCGACCACCGTGTCGGCCGCAAGGATATAAGCCCCCTGCAGCTCGGGGTCCTCACGCGCGGCGGCGAGTACGACTTCCGCCTTGGCGCGGGCGAGCCGGTTCGCGCACGCGCGCGGCAGTTCCCCGCGTTTTGGCACCTCATCGATGTCGGCCGGTCGCAATGCGTCCGGCTCGATTCCCGCCTGGTTGATGAGCGTGAGGCGTCGGGGCGAACCCGAGGCGAGCACGAATTTTGGCCGGCCGATCATGGGATGTCGTTCGAGAGACGTCCAAGATGGAGTTAAATTTGCGGCGTTCCGTGGCCTGGTCGCCGGCCGCCGTTGCGACCGGGCGATCCGATTACTTGAAGCGGTAGGTGATGCGGCCTTTGGTGAGGTCGTAGGGGGTCATTTCGACAAGCACCTTGTCGCCGGCGAGCACGCGGATACGGTTCTTGCGCATTCGTCCTGCCGTGTGGGCGATGATTTCGTGGCCGTTCTCGAGCTTGACTCGGAAAGTGGCGTTCGGGAGCAATTCTGACACGACGCCGGGAAACTCCAGCAATTCTTCTTTCGCCATACGCTTTCCATTGCTCGAGGCGGATTGAAGCGGTTGCCTACGCGCCTTGCGGCCGCAGCGGGCAGCCTCTCGAAGGTCGGGCGCGGACCCTACCGGAAACTATGCGCGACGACAACGGCGAACCCTTGCACGTCGTCGGGCCTTCGACTCAGGCATGTTATTCGTTAGCGCCGGGCCGCCAGCCGAAACGCTGCTTGATCCGCGTCATCAGGTGATCGCGTAGCTCGCGATAGCTGTCCAGGCGCTGTTCGCGGCTGCCTTCGGTCCTGGTCGGATCAACCGTCGGCCAATACTCGACATCGACCGCGAGCGTGCGCGTCAGCTCGAGCGCACGGTGGTGAGCCTCGGGCGAAAGCGTGACGATAAGATCGAAATTCAGCCCGTCCAGGTCTTCCAGCTCCTCGAAAGTCCGCGGCCGATGCTTGGTGAGATCGATGCCGATCTCGTCCATGACGGCGACGGCAAAAGGATCAGTCTCGCCCTTGCGCGCGCCGGCGGAGCGGGCATAGCTCATCTGGCCGAACAGCCGTCGAAACATCGCCGCCGCCATCGGCGAGCGCACCGAGTTTTGGGCGCAGGCGAACAGCACCGCGTGGGGAAGCCCAGCGCGGGTCGGCGCGTCCATATCCGCTCAGCCCTTCCAGTGCAGCACGGTGATTAAGGTGAATAGCCGTCGCGCTGTGTCGAAGTCCATGTCGATCTTGTTCTTCAGTCGCTCCATCAGGAGCTCCGAGCCTTCGTTGTGCAATCCGCGCCGGCCCATGTCGATCGCCTCGATCTGACTGGGCGTTGATGTGCGAATAGCCTGATAGTAGCTTTCGCACATCATGAAATAATCCTTCACCATATTGCGAAAGGGCGTAAGCGAGAGGTAGTGGGCGATGACCGGCGATTCGTCCTCGCGCCGCACGTCGAACACCAAGCGATTCCCGGAAAGCAAAAGGTGAAGGCGATAAGGCCCGCCGTCGTGGCCGACCGGGGCAAACGTATTTTCTTCGAGCAGGTCGTAAATCGCAACTTCCCGTTCATGCTCGACATCGCGGCTGCCGGGATCGAGCGATTCCTCGTCGAGCTCGATGCCGACGAGCCGCTTCGGCGATTTGGCTTGTTGGACTTCGCCGGTCATCGTCGGTTCAACCGCATGGCGACCGAACGGGCGTGCGCCGAAAGCCCCTCGGCCTCGGCCAGCGTGATCGCGGCGGGACCGAGGGCCGCAAGCTGATCAGGACCGCATTTTAGAATCGCCGTCCGCTTCATGAAATCGAGAACGCCGAGCCCCGACGAGAAGCGGGCCGAACGCGCCGTCGGCAGCACGTGGTTCGATCCGGCGACATAGTCGCCGATCGCTTCCGGCGTATGCTGTCCGATGAAGATTGCACCCGCATGGCGTATGGCGTCGGCAAGCTGTTCACCGTCGTGCGCGACGATTTCCAGATGCTCGGGCGCGAGCGCGTCGACTAGCGCAGGCGCTTCATCGAGCCTGCCGACGCGGATGATCGCGCCGTAGTCGCGCCAGGAGGCCGCAGCGATATCGCCGCGCGGCAGCGTCGCAAGCTGCGCTGCGACCGCACGCTCCACGCTATTCGCGAGATCGTCGTCGTCGGTTATGAGGATCGCCTGCGCCGCGGTGTCGTGCTCAGCCTGGGCGAGAAGATCGGCCGCGACCCAGTCGGGATTGGCGTCGCGATCGGCGACGATCAGCACCTCGGATGGCCCCGCGATCATGTCGATGCCGACCTTGCCGAACACGAGCCGCTTGGCCGCCGCCACATAGGCGTTGCCGGGACCGACGATCTTGTCGACCGGGACGATCGTCTCGGTGCCGTAGGCGAGCGCCGCCACCGCCTGGGCGCCGCCGATACGATAAATCTCGTCAACGCCGGCAAGCTGCGCCGCCGCCAGGACCAGCGGATTGACCGCGCCATCGGGCGTCGGTGCGACCATCGCCAGCCGCGGGACGGCGGCGACTTGCGCCGGCACCGCATTCATCAGCACCGAGGACGGATAGGCCGCGGTCCCGCCCGGGACATAGAGACCGACGGCACCAACCGGACGCCAGCGGTAGCCGAGTTCGACCCCGATCGCGTCGGTGAACCGCTCGTCGTTGGGGAGCTGCCGCCGATGGTAGGCCTCGATCCGGTCGCGCGCGAGGCGAAGCGCCGCAAGCTGGGCGGGATCGCATGCATCGACCGCGGCCTCGATCTCCGCCGGCAGGATGCGCATGCCGCGGTCGGACAGGTTGACGCGGTCAAACTTCAGGGTGAGGTCGATCAGCGCTCGGTCGCCGCGCGCGACGACGTCGGCAATGATCGCGCGGACCATCGCCTCGATGTCCTGCGAGGTCTCGCGCTTGGTCGCTAAGAAGGCGCGGAAACGCTGATCGAAGCCAGCCTCGCGCGTGTTTAGTCGGATCGGCATGGCCCAATGGATAAGACTAATCACAAAACCCAGGCCAGGATACCCAGGTCGCCGCAGCCGGACGGCAAGGGCGGTGAGGGCTTGACCTTCGGCCCCCTACCGGACCGGTCGGACGCGCTGAGAGACGACGGAAGGCTTTACGCGACCGTCAAATCGTCGCCGTGCGCCGGACAACAGGTCGTATCCCACACCGGGCCGAGGTCGGCAAGCTCCGCCTCCAAACACTCGACGTCCAGCCGCAACTCCGCCCCGCCAGAAAACAGCAGCATGATGCTGCCACCGGGAGGGTCTTTTTCATCAAACTCGATTGTCAGCAGATTGAGCACGATGTCCTTGTTCTCGGCCTGCATGTTCCGGCACTTGCACGCATTGACCCGTTCAAACCGGAGCGCGGTGCGGCGGCGTTGGAAATGAGGCTGGCCGCACAAGGCGCACTCCCAGTCGAACCGGTTAAGACCCATCACAAACCGCTTTTCAGCTGGTCGCCAATGGATGTCGCCTACCTTGACCACCGCGTCCTGAAGATGGGTAGAAACCACGTGGAGGTCCTCGCGGTCGACCGCGATGAGTTTGAGCGGATCCATGGCAGCCCTCCTGCTCAGCCGTAATTAGGGAGCGGGCCGAAGCTGCACAAGGCTCGGCTGCGCCGCTTCACCAAACTCAGTTATTGTTTTTGACGGCGGCGGCTGCTTCTGGCGGCGGCCTCAGGTGGCGAAGCGGAAATGCATGACATCGCCGTCCGCGACGACATAGTCCTTCCCCTCGAGACGTAACCGACCGGCCTCGCGAGCCGCAGCCTCGCCGCCAAGTCCGACATAATCGTCATAGGCTATGGTCTCTGCCCGGATGAAGCCCCGCTCGAAATCGGTATGGATCGTCCCGGCCGCCTGCGGCGCCCTGGTTCCGCGCCTGACCGTCCAGGCGCGCGCCTCCTTGGGGCCGGCCGTGAAAAAGGTGACCAAGTCGAGCAGCGCATAGCCTGCCCGGATCAGGCGGTTGAGGCCGGGTTCGGCAAGCCCGATCGCGGCGAGATACTCGGCACGATCATGCTCCGGCAGGACGGCGATCTCGGCTTCGATCTGCGCTGAGATGACCACCACGCCCTCCCCTTCCGCATGCGCGCGCGCTTCGACCACGCGCGAATAGGCATTGCCGGTCGCCGCGGAAGCCTCGTCGACATTGGCGACGTAAAGCACCGGCTTTACCGTGAGCAGGCCAAGCTGGCTAAAAGTTCTTTCCTCTTCGGGGCGCCGCTCGACGAACCGCGCCGGTTTTCCTGCGCGCAGCAAGGCGAGCGCGCGGTTGACAAGGTCGAGCGTCTCTTTGGCTTCTTTGTCGCCGACCTTTGCCCTCTTCTCCAGGAGATCGACTCGCCGCTCCAGGCTTTCGAGATCGGCCAGCATCAACTCGGTCTCGACGGTTTCGATATCGGCGATCGGGTCGATGCGTCCTTCCACATGGGTCACGTCGGCATCCTCGAAGCACCGCACCACATGGGCGATGGCGTCGACCTCGCGGATATTGGCGAGGAACTGGTTGCCCAGCCCCTCCCCTTTGGACGCGCCGCGCACGAGGCCCGCAATGTCCACAAAGGCAAGGCGCGTAGGAACGATCGCGGCCGACTTGGCGAGGCGGGCGAGGGCATCGAGGCGCGGATCGGGCACCGCGACCTCTCCCACATTCGGCTCGATGGTGCAGAACGGATAGTTCGCCGCCTGCGCCGCCGCGGTCGCAGTCAGCGCGTTGAACAGCGTCGACTTGCCGACATTGGGCAAGCCGACAATGCCGCATTTGAAGCCCATGGGCGGTTTCTGTCAGCTCTGTGAGAGTGCTTGCGAGGGGGTGGTGCGGAACGGACTGAGGACCGTCAGCGTGTCAATCCTCATTCCGTGCTGCATGTCTTCGGTGAGAAGCAGATGACAACGCGCGGCAAGGGCCGACGCGACAATGAGGCAGTCCCACCAGGACAAGCCGTACTGTTCTTCGATTTTGAAAGCTGCCCGCGTGATCGTCGCATTTAGCGGTGCACGACAATTCGGCATGAAATCCCTGACGAAACGTTTCAGCTCTTCAATGGGAACATTCGGGAACTTTTTCCGCCCAATCCAGTAGACCTCATTCAGGACCTGCGGACTAACGATTAGGCTCCTAAGATCGATGAGCCGCCCAACCCACTCCTGCACTCGCTGTGTTTTCACAAGATCGCGTTGATCCAGCAGATAAAGCGCTATTCTAGTGTCCAGGAAAACCAGAGCGTTCATAGCGGCTCTCGTAGAGTTCGGAGCGACGGGGAATCGGTTGCTCGATTGAGGGCCAACCCGGATGCTTCAACCATCCTCGAAGTCCGATAGATCGACCACTTTCGTGTAGTTCTTTATCCGTCTTAAGGAACCCCTTCGCCTGCATCGCGAGATGAACTTTATTCTGAAAACTCGCGTCTTCTTTATTGATAATTAGAGAGAAATTATCTGCAATTGTTTCGCATACGGCCGCGACCCAATCGCGCTCCGCCTTAGCAAAGTTCTGAAGGACATAATGCTCCACGTCTTCGCGACTGGGCGGACGGCCGATACCGATCCGCACACGGTGGAACTCGTTGCCAATATATTCCTCAACAGAACGGATTCCATTGTGACCGGCAGTACTACCGCCGACCTTTACCCGGACCTTGCCGGGCGGAAGTTCAATTTCATCTTGGATTACCGCAACGTCACTCGCTTTAAGCTTGTAATAGTTCATCGCAGCAGCCACCGCGCGGCCTGAATCGTTCATATACGTCTCAGGTTTGAGAAGCAGCACCTGCTCGCGCCCCACCTTGCCCTCTGCAGTGAACCCATGGAATCGCGGCCGCCAAGGCGCGAAGCCATGGCAGCGTGCGATCGCGTCGACGATCATGAAACCGATATTGTGGCGGTTGCCCGCGTAGCGCTCGCCTGGATTGCCGAG
The DNA here is from genome assembly GCA_049284695.1 of Rhodoplanes sp. GTDB lineage: Bacteria > Pseudomonadota > Alphaproteobacteria > Rhizobiales > Xanthobacteraceae > Rhodoplanes. The sequence continues at coordinate 24,503 of JBAPYK010000196.1, forward strand.
CCCAACCAGAAGCCGCATGGACGCCCCCGATCGGAAGACCTAGCGCGCCGATCGCCTCACTTCTTTTCCTTCTCGGCAGCCCCGCCACCGCTCGCCGCCGGAGCCGCGGCAGCGCCCGGAGCGGCGC
>JBAPYK010000197.1:0-2300 GCA_049284695.1 Rhodoplanes sp.
CTTGAGGGGGGAATCGTCGCTCGCTCGGAGATCAGGAATCCGTAAGCGGCGATGCACAGCGTGGCGTGATGGTGGAAGCCGCGCCATCCCCGCCCTTCGAAATGCCCCAGCCCGACTTCCTGTTTGAGTTCCTGGTAGTCGCGTTCGATCCGCCAGCGCAGCTTGGCAATATCAACGAGCTGACGGAGCGCGATATTTTCTGGAAGCGTCGACAACCAGTATTTGATCGGTTCTTTCTCGCCATCGGGCCATTCGATCAGCAGCCATTCCTCCGGCCGGCTGTTGGCGAGCCAGTAGTCCCGATGCGCGACACGAATGCGCACGCGGGCAAATCGCGAGGACAACTTCTCCGCCGTGGCTTCCCGCCATGTGATCTTGCGCCAGGCACGCCTCGGCAGGCCAAGCGCAAGCTCCTTGACCGAGGCCGGCTTGTGCTTGTCGTCGCGGCGCAGCAGCTTAGGTCGACGCCCGCGTCCCAACCATTTCTTTGGCGGCCGCGGCCTCGTGCCAGGCGCCCATACTGTCGTATGTGACTGGATTCCGGCGACGTAGCTCAAGCCCAGGGCCGTGATGTTCATGCGCAGATCAGTGTCGACCCCGTAGCCAGCGTCCATCAGCACCACGCCACGCGGCAGGCCGGCCTCACACGCCCAACGGATCTGTGCCAGCGCGATCTCGGGCTTGGTCTTGAAACTGATTTCGTCAGGAATTCCGACCTTGTGACGACGGTTGCGATCGCTCGCCCAGTCCTTCGGCAAATACAGCTGATAGGCCACTGGCAAGCTTGCATCGCGATTGGCGATCGACAACGTCACCGCGACCTGACAATTGTCTTGCTTGCCAAGCTCGCCGCAATATTGGCGCGCCACTCCGACCGAATGCTGCCCTTTCTTCGGAAAGCCCGTATCGTCGATGATCCATGCTTCAATCGGTCCATGTCGCTTCATCTTCGGCAGCACAAATTCACGCACCTTGGCCAGGACCTTTTCGTCCGACCACTTTCCCTCGCCGACAAAATGCAGCAGTGACTGATGCTGGGCGGCCGTCCGCTCAGGCGCTGTAATTGCTGCCATCGGCTCGACGCTCTTGCGCTCACAAGGCATGATCAAACCCAGGCAATAATCGCGAAGCGGCTTGGCCCGGTCCGCATGTCCGATCACGCTCGTGAGCCCTTCCACGTACGCCGAAAACCGCGCCTTACCGTCATTCGATCTTGGCAGACCCATCTCAGCCCCCTGCTGATTAAGAATCTCGCCAAATACCTGATTCTCAACGTAAAAGGTCGCGACTTTCTGACTCAGTAAGACTAGGGCGAAGCTCTGGCAAGAGAGGAACGCCGACGAAAAGGCCGAATGGAACTGTGTCCAAGCTTCTCCAAACGTATGTGTGGAAAAATGTTGAATCTGAACTTCACGCGCTTTGCGAGATCATTCGGGCGCTTCCTATTGTGGTGGGAGATATACAGTGGCGGTTCTGACCTGCCCGAGGGATAGTGCGTAGCATTGCGCCGCCCTTAATCCGTTTCTTCGCTCGGACCTCGCCGCCGTATCGGGAGGTTGGGATGACAAACATCGACCGGGAGCTCTTCTTTTCGATTGCTTCGGACTACACTCCCTATGACCAGTTCGAGGAGTTCCACGAGGGCTTCCTCGATTTTGAGCACGGATTGCACCACAATCCCTACGATGGGTCGCCGGGAAAAGAATTCGAAGCGCAAGCCTGGACTTGTGGCCAAGAGGCTGCCCTGCGGTACGTTCGAGCGGCCGGAGAGCATAATGCAAGCGCCTCGCCCTCACGTGAGCATAGCGTCTACACACGCTACGGCCAAGGGGGGGCCGCCATGAAAGGCACAATTGAACTAGTCGTGGGCTCCGGCCTCGATGGGAATGATATCGAAGAAATACAAAATGCGATCGAAGCGACCCTACAGGGCACGCGCTATGAGGAAGTGTTCTCCGTCACGACCACACGCGAGACCGAGAGCGATACGAGCATCTATTACTTGAGAATCAGCGCACCCTTCGGCGGGATCACGGACGATTATGCTGACATGAAGCATCGGCTGCAATCGTCGCTCCTTTGCCATGTAGAATTCGCTTCGCTATAGAGCGCACATCGGCCTCATCGCCCAAACCGGCACCGGAAAAAGCACCGTATTCTTTTCCACGAGAGACGAACGAAACCAAGCATTTTGCCTCCTCGACAGGCACGGCAATCTCGAAAACCGCTAGCATAAACTAGACTGCTTCCTTGAGGTCCTTCGATGCGCGGAACGCGACCTTCTTGCTCGCCTTGATCTT
>JBAPYK010000198.1:0-6857 GCA_049284695.1 Rhodoplanes sp.
CGTCCGGCCGCGCCGGCCGCGCCCGGCGAGCCGCAGTCCACCGCCCCCCAGCAGGCGCCTGCGCGCACCCAGACCGCGGTCGTTACGCCGCCGCCGCGGCCGAGCGCAGGCAATTACGTGGTTCAGATTTCCGCACAGAAGAGTCAGACAGATGCGGAGGCTTCGTTCCGCGTCATGCAGGCGAAATATCCTTCCGTGCTGGGCGGCCGGCAGCCGATCATTCAGCGCAAGGAATCCAGCAAGGGCGTCTATTACGGCACGCAAGTCGGGCCGTTCACCGCGCGCGGAGACGCGATCCAACTGTGCGAGGAACTCAAGGCCGCGGGTGGAAACTGCTTCGTTCTGCGGAACTGAATCGAGAGCCGAAGCCGATCATCGCGCGGCGGTCAAGCTCGCCTAAAACGAGCGTTCGGCATTGCGCCTGCCGTCAGCGCAGGCTCGCATTGATTTTCGCCAGCGCTTCCGATCCCGGACACAATTCCTTCTCGGTGAGCGAATTGAGCGGGGTCTCGACCGTGTGGGTGTGGTCGTGCAGGTCCTCGGGCGCAGGGTTCAGGTAGAGCAGCCCGGTCACGATCTCACCCTTCGCGGCGTGCACCGCCAGGAAGTTCATGGCCGCGAGGCGGTCGTGGATGTCGTATTCGTCGTTGAGCTTGCGCAGCGCGATGATCGAGCCGTCGTGCTGCTCGACAAGCTCGACGCTGCCGGGCGCATAGCTGACCGCGATCGGGCTGCGCGGGGCGACGAAGTCGAGCCGGTTCACCGCCTCGTTATGGGCGCGCACATAATCGTAGCTCTTGGTCGAGCCGGGATGGTTGTTGAAGGCGACGCAGGGACTGAGCACGTCGATGAAGGCCGACCCTTCGTGCTCGATCGCCGCCTTGATGAGGGGAACGAGCTGCTCCTTGTCGCCGGAAAATGAGCGCGCGACGAAGGTCGCGCCGAGATGAAGGGCGACCGAGACCAGGTCGATCGGGCTGTCGGCATTGACGTTCCCGCGCTTCGATTTCGAGCCGCGGTCGGCGGTCGCCGAGAACTGGCCCTTGGTGAGGCCGTACACGCCGTTGTTTTCCACGATGTAGACCATGCGGACGGCGCGCCGGATCGCGTGCGCGAACTGGCCGAAACCGATCGAGGCGGAGTCGCCGTCGCCGGACACTCCGAGATAGATGAGATCGCGATTGGCGAGGTTGGCGCCGGTCAGCACCGAGGGCATGCGGCCGTGCACGGAATTGAAGCCGTGCGAATTGCCGAGGAAATAGGTCGGCGTCTTCGAGGAGCAGCCGATGCCCGAGAGCTTCGCCACCCGATGCGGCTCGATCGCAAGCTCGAAGCAAGCCTCGATGATCGCCGCCGAGATCGAATCATGGCCGCAGCCGGCGCACAAGGTCGAGATCGAGCCCTCGTAGTCGCGCCTGGTGTAGCCGAGCGCATTCTTCGGCAGGCCGGGATGGTGGAACTTCGGCTTCGCGAGATAGGTCATGCCATCCTCTCGTTTCGATCCGTACGGCGGTCTTTCATCGTCGCCCGCGCCGAGCAGCCTACGCCGCCGACGCTGGCGCGAGCTTCCGCGGTTTCAGCAGGCCGCGGAGATACCGCGTCAAGGGCCGCTCAAACATATAGTAAGTCACGATCCCGAGCGCGATCGCGCCCACCAGGGCGAGACCGACATAGAGCCAGGGCGCGCTCGCGAAATCGAGAGACGTCGCGCGCGACAGGAACAGGGCGCCGCGAATGGGAGCGGAGTGCAGCAGATAGATCGAATAGGACGCGTCGCCGACGATCGCGAGCGAACGCCAGACCGGACCCTCCAGGGAGAAGTCTCCGAACGTCGCGCCGGCGACCAGGAGCGCGGCGGAAAAACTGGCCCAGAGCGTCAGCGGCGGGGCGTCGATCGATGAGGCGCGGAAAACGTAGATCAACGCGCAGCCAGCGACGGTCAGCCCGACCGCCAGCGGCTTCGGCAATCTCAGCCCCTCCCGGTAGAGGAGGCCGATCAGCATCCCGTAGATGAATTGCAGGATGAGCGGGTTTGTCCAGAACGCCAGAGCGGTCGATGTGGGGACGAGCTGCTGGCCAATAACGACCATGGCCGCGAGCGCCGCCGACGCCAATGCCACCGCGAGTCTTCGGGGTGCGAACACCGCAAGCGCAAACACCGCGTAAAACACCATTTCGAAGTTGAGCGTCCAGCCATGGCCGACGATCGGCATGACCTCGCCGTCGGCGTTCAGCATCGGGATGAACAAGAAGGACGCAATGATGAAATCCAGGCCGTAGCTCCTGCCGAACTGCGGAAACGCCAAGGACAGCGCGACATAGGCCGCCGTGACGATCCAGTAGAGCGGGACGATGCGAACCAGCCGGTGCAAGAAGAAGGTCTTCGGTCCCTCGGGCCGGCCGAACATCGGCTCCGAGGTATAAACCATGATGAAGCCTGAAATGACGAAAAACAGGTCGACGGCAAAGCCGCCGAGGAAATGCAGATCAAGCAGCGCTTGCGGCGCGCCGGTCATCTTGGAAATCCAAGATTGCGCGTGGGCGACCACGACGGCGCTGGCGGCGACAGCACGCAGGATTTGAACCGAAACAATCGTCCGCATCAGCAGTCCAGTATATTGCAGGGCTAGCCGCAGGCCAGTGCATCGCTCGAGCTTTCGTTACGCCCCCCGTTTCCGCAGCGGCGTGACCTTGCGCGCATCGAGACGGCTCCCGATGGCGCCGGCGATAAAGCGCGCAGTGATCGGCACGCCGTCATAATGCAAGATGGAGACCAATCGCGACGGTTCGAGGCCTTCCTCGGCCACCAACAAGGTCCGCAGCTGCGCGTCGCGGTTCTGCTCGACGACGAAAACCACATCGTGCTCCGCCGCGAAGTCGGTCACATCCTGGTGGAAGGGGAAAGCGCGAACGCGCAGCCGGTTCAATCGATGGCCGCCGGCTTCGAGGAGGGTGATCGCTTCGTCCATCGCCGGTGTGGTCGAGCCGTAATAGATCACGCCGCATCGCGTCGGCGCCCCGCTGTCGGAACGCACCGGCCGCGGGGCCAGGTTCTTCGCCGTTTCGAACTTTTTGCGCAGCCGCTCCATGTTCTCCACATAAAGCCCGCCGTCCTCCGTATAGCGCGCGTTGCGGTCGTGGGAGCTGCCGCGGGTCATGAACGAGCCCTTGCTCGGATGCGTGCCCGGGTAGGAGCGGAACGGAATGCCGTCGCCGTCGATATCGTCGTAGCGCATGAACGATTGGCCGGCTTCGATGTCGGCCGCCGTCGCCACCTTGCCGCGGTCGAATCTGCGTGTGTCATCCCAGACGAACGGCCTGCACAGTTGGCGATTCATGCCGAGGTCGAGATCGAGCATGACGAAGATCGGCGTTTGCAGGCGGTCGGCGAGGTCGAAGGCTTGCGCGCTCAGCTCGAAGGTCTCGCTCGCGTCGGCGGGAAACAACAGCACGTTCTTGGTGTCGCCGTGGGAGGCGTAGGCGCAAGCGAGCAGGTCGGATTGCTGCGTGCGGGTCGGCATGCCGGTCGAGGGACCGCCACGCTGCACATCGAAGATCACCGCCGGAATCTCGGCGAAATAGGCAAGCCCGAAGATCTCCTGCATCAACGAAATGCCGGGACCGGAGGTGGCGGTGAAGGCGCGCGCGCCGTTCCAGGCGGCGCCGATGACAATGCCGATCGAAGCAAGCTCGTCCTCGGCCTGGATCACCGCGTATTTGTTCTTGCCGGTCGCCGGATCGACGCGGAACCGCTTGCAGTAGCGGCTGAATGCTTCGGCGAGCGAGGTCGACGGCGTCAGCGGATACCAGGCGCAGACGGTGGCGCCGCTATAGACCGCGCCAAGAGCCGCCGCGGCATTGCCGTCGATGAAGATGCGGTCGCCGACCGCATTCGTCTGTTCGAGGCGCAGCCCGAGCGGGCAAGGCACGTTCGCGAGCGTCCAGTCGCGGCCGAGGCGCACCGCATGGGTGTTCGGCTCGATCAGCTTCTCCTTGCCGCGGAACTGCTCGCTGATCAGCGCATCGACCGCCGTCAGGTCGAGGCCGATGAGCGCGGTCAAGGCCCCGAGATAAACCATGTTCTTGAAGAGCTGGCGCGCGCGGGGCTCGTCATATTCGCGATTGCAGATCGCCGTGAGCGGAACGCCGATGACGGTGATGTCGTTGCGGAACCGGCTCGCAGGAACCGGCCGCGTCGAATCGTAAAGGAGATAGCCGCCCGGCTCGATCGCCGCGATGTCTCTGTCCCAGGTCTGCGGGTTCATCGCCACCATGAGATCGACGCCGCCGCGGGTTCCGAGGTGGCCGGCCTGCGAGATGCGTACCTCGTACCATGTGGGCAGGCCCTGAATGTTGGACGGGAAGATATTGCGGGCGGCGATCGGCACGCCCATGCGCAGCACCGCGCGCGCGAACATCTCATTGGCGCTCGCCGAACCCGAGCCGTTCACGTTGGCGAAGCGGACAACGAAGTTGTTTACGCTGCTGATTGGGCTGGTTGTTGGCATGAGCGTCCCGCATGGGTCATGTCGATCAGATACTTCCTCATATCCCAGGCGCCGGTCGGACAACGCTCGGCGCACAGCCCGCAATGCAGGCAGACGTCCTCGTCTTTCGCCATGATGCGGCCGGTCTTGAGAACGTCCGAGATATAGAGGTCTTGCGTGAGATTGGCGGCGGGCGCCTTCAGCCGCCCTCGCAGTTCGGCTTCAGCTCCGTTCGCCGTGAAAGTGATGCAATCCATGGGACAGATGTCCACGCAGGCGTCGCATTCGATGCAGAGCGACGTCGTAAACACCGTCTGCACGTCGCAATTCAGGCAACGGCCGGCCTCGGCGAGAGCGAGCGCAACGTCGTATCCGAGTTCGACCTCGGCCTTGATGTCGGCGAGCGCCACGACCTTGTCGCGCAAGGGCACGCGATAGCGCCGGTCCGGGGCTATGGCGTTGTCGTAGCTCCACTCGTGAATGCCCATCTTCTGGCTGATCACGGCGACCGACGGCGTTGGCCGATCGTGCACATCCTCGCCGTGACAGAGCTTGTCGATCGACACCGCCGCTTCGTGGCCGTGCGCGACCGCCCAGATGATGTTTTTCGGCCCGAAGGCGGCGTCGCCGCCGAAGAAAATCTTTGGATGGGTCGAGCCCATGGTGCCGGGATCGACCTTGGGCATGCCGTAGCGGTCGAACTCGACGCCGATGTCGCGCTCGATCCACGGGAACGCGTTCTCCTGGCCGACGGCGATCAGCGCGTCGTCGCAGGGAAGGTGCTGGTCGGGCTCGCCGGAGGGCACCAGGCGACGCCGCCCCTCGGCGTCGTACTCGGCCTTGACCTGTTCGAACACGACGCCGGTCAGGCGGCCGTTCGCATGGGTGAATTCCTTCGGCACGAGAAAGTTGAAGATCGGGATGCCCTCGTGCATCGCGTCTTCCTTCTCCCACGCCGAGGCCTTCATTTCCTCGAAGCCGGAGCGGACCACGACCTTCACGTCCTCGCCGCCGAGGCGGCGCGAGGAGCGACAGCAATCCATGGCGGTGTTGCCGCCGCCGAGCACGATCACGCGCTTGCCGATCTTGTTGATGTGCCCGAAGGAGACGCTCGCGAGCCAATCGATGCCGATATGGATATTGGCGGCGGCCTCCTTGCGGCCGGGAATGTCGAGATCGCGTCCGCGCGGCGCGCCGCAACCGACGAACACGGCGTCGTAGCCTTCCGCGAGCAGGGCCTGCAGGCTATCTACTCGCTTGCCGCCAACGAACTCGACGCCGAGATCGAGGATATAGCCGCACTCCTCGTCGATCACCGCCGTCGGCAAGCGAAATTTCGGAATCTGGGTGCGCATCATGCCGCCGGCTTGGGGATCCTGATCGAACATGACGCATGAATAGCCGAGGGGCGCGAGGTCGCGCGCCACCGTCAACGAGGCGGGACCGGCGCCGACCAGTGCGATCCGCTTGCCGTTCCGGCGCTTGGCGGGCTTGGGCAGACGCGCGCGGATGTCGTCCTTGTAGTCGGCGGCGACCCGCTTCAGCCGGCAGATCGCGACCGGCTCGCTCTCGACGCGCCCGCGACGACAGGCAGGCTCGCAGGGACGGTCGCAAGTGCGGCCAAGGATTCCTGGGAAAACGTTGGATCGCCAGTTGATCAGGTAAGCGTCGCTGTAACGGCCGGCGGCGATCAGTCGGATGTATTCGGGAACGGGTGTGTGCGCCGGGCAAGCCCACTGACAATCCACGACTTTGTGGAAATAGTCCGGGTTCGAGATGTTTGTTGGTTTCATTGGGGGCCTAAGCGTCCGCGCAAGAAGCGGGCGTAATGATCATGTGGGACTCATGATAGTGACGTCAGTGCCTCATGACAGCCCAATCAGGTCAATTTTTAGTCAAGGCCGCGACCGTTAGCCACATGAAAACAAATCAGAATATCGCTGCGGCGCGAATGGGCCATTGTGCGACGCGAAGGCTTGCCTCACGAGAAGGCTTGCCTCACGATATGTCCGCTGTCCGGAACAGCAAAATCCAGACCACTAAGCGCCCGCCACCGAGTCTCAAAACGAAAGAACCTTCTCCGGCGGGGCCGTGAGAAGGTTCGTTCGCGTGCGTGTGGGGCCGTTTTCAGCAGACGTTGACCAAGCGCCACGCGCCGGCGTACCAAACCTGACGCACGCAGCCGGAGTAGGCCCCGTAATAGCCGGGGTAGCCATAACCATAGCCGTAACCGTAACCGTAGCCAGGATAGCCCCAGGCCGAACTGGCTGCCAGGCCGACACCAACGCCGACCGCGGCTGCTCCAAGGGCAAGCCCCGGACGCCAGCCGCCGCGCCAGCCAGGGCCGACCCAGCCCCCGCGCCAAGCGGC
>JBAPYK010000199.1:0-7120 GCA_049284695.1 Rhodoplanes sp.
GGCTACGGTTACCCGACCTCCTCCGATTCTCATCCTCCCCCGTGAAACGGGGAGGGGAACCATGCATCGCAGGCAAGCTTGCGCAGCCTGCGCAGGCTTGCCTGCGTGCATGGTGGAGGGGGCGCGGCAGCTAGATCAAAAACGTCCGGGCGTCGCGATGACACAGAAACAACCCCCTCCCCCGCTGCGCAGGGGAGGAAGGAAGCAAGCGTAGCCCGCATGGAGCGGAGCGCAATGCGGGTTTTTGGGCTTGATCGACCACCGCCCCTCCTACGATTTTTACCCTCGTGAAACGGGGGAGGGGAACCATGCATCGCAGGCAAGTTTGCGCAGCCTGCGCAGGCTTGGGCTGCGTGCATGGTGGAGGTTGCAGACGCTCGGCGAACGCGAGAGCGGCGTGGCGCGGCTGGAAGAGGCGGTCGCCGCCTATCGCGACGCTCTTGAGGAGTTCGATAAGTCCGGAGCGACCTATTTTATTGAAGTTGCGCGCAGTAATCTTTTGCGAGTTGGGTCTTTGCTTACGGAGCGGCGAAATTCTGCGGGATCGACGTCCGGCTGAACGGCGCAACGTGATCTCGATCACATCGTCCTCGACTGGGGCTTTGTACCTTTGCGCGTGCGTTAAGCCACACAGTCGAAGAAGCGCGCGGACTGCGACGATTTGCACGGATTGTTAAGGGTTTATCCGGACGATGAGAGGCAATGAAAGACGAGCTTATGCCCAACAATTGGCGAAAATCCGGGCTCAAGTTCGCCTCTGACAGGAGCGTGGTGGGGTGATGAAGCGCTTTAGTCCAACCAATCGACCTCTTGGCGAGACGATCGTCGCGGCGTCGGTCTCTCTGTTCAACGATCTTTTTGGCGCCTATCGTCCCGAGCGGCATTACATGCGCGGGCCGGGCCCGAAATGGCGGAAAAAGCACGCCGCTCGGACCATCGCGCTGCGCCCAAACGTGGATGGCGATTTCGCCGAAGCCGCGGTCTATGCCGCCGTGCCGCGTCGTCGATAAGCTCTGGTTCAAAGCCGATCGACGGGCAACGGCCCCTCGCGACGGTTGTTACAGCCAATCATTCCGTCTGAAAGACCGCGTGGTGACGGTATCGGCGCGCATTTTCCGCGCTCGCCCGGCAAAGCTCGCCGCCAGCATCGGCCCGCCGTCTGCGGCAGCGCTCCGTATGCGCAGCGGGTGCACGCATGGGTGGACTTTGGCATGTATATCCGAAGGTATAATGAAGCATAATATCGAAGAACGGTTCACGCCTCTTCCCGGTGCGAAATCATTCGTGACACTGGATCGTAGTTCGTAACCGCCTGTGGCGTTTAATGTACTGATATTCAGCACATTTCGCGCCGCTGCTGGCCGCATTCCCGACAAGATTTAGATAATGCTTGCGGCTGGCCCGCATTGTCTGTATGTGGCGCATTACGATCTTGCGGGTGGGGGAGCCGGTCCGCCGCGTAGGATGAGCCACGGACCAATGGAGCGGGGATTCGGCACGACGAGCCGGACTCGCGCACGTTCCCTTGCTGGAGGTTTCATGCGAACAGCGAAGTTCGCTGGCGCGCTCGCACTTGCCATCGTGAGCGTTTCGTTGGTGTCGGCCGAGGTCATGCGCAAGACGGTCGGCTTTCAAATCGCGCCCGCCTCGCAGACGGCCGCCGTGACGACGGGCAGCGCGACCGGCACGGACGGGATCCGCGTGGCCGCGCTCGCTGACGAGCCGGGCAAGGCCCTCGCAGCCGCGCAAGACGGGCGCCCCGCTTCGGACTCGTCGCACGCCGACGGTCCGCTTGTTGCGCTCGTGATCGGTAACGCCGCCTATCCCGACGGAGAGGCCGCGCTCGCCCAGCCGCTCAACGACGCCCGCGCGGTCGCCGCGGAGCTGCGCGCGCGTGGATTCGATGTCGAGCTCGGCGAGAATTTGCCCAAGCAGGGCATGGAGCGCGCGATCGAGCGGTTCGAGTCAAAGATCACGCCGGGCGCGACGGCGCTGCTGTTCTACAGCGGCTATGGCGTGCAGACCGGCCGCGAGAGCTTCCTGCTTCCCGTCAATGCGCAGATCTGGCGTCCCGAGGATGTGCGGCGCGACGGCGTCGCGCTCGAGCCGCTGGTCGCCGAGCTGAACGCGCGCGGGGCGAAGCGCAAGCTCGTCATCGTCGACGCCTCGCGGCGCAACCCGTTCGAGCGACGGCTGCGCGGCTTCTCCTCCGGGCTCGCGCCGATTGCCGCTCCCGAGGGCACGCTCGTGCTTTACGGGGTTGCGCCGGGCAAGGTCGCCGCCGACACGCAGACGCCCAACAGCCTGCTGGTCAACGAACTGCTTGGTCAGCTTCGCACCTCGAGCGGCTCCGCCGAGGATATTTTCAATCGCACCCGCGTGACCGTGGCGCGCGCCTCGAATGGCGAGCAGGTGCCCGCGGTGTTTTCGGCGCTGGTCGACGACTTCTACTTCTCGCCGCCGGCAAATCCGGAACCTGCGAAGCCGGCGAAGCCGCCGCGCGCGCGCCAAAGCAGACGTTAGCGGGATCGTCCGACCGCAACTCGTCGACTCCCCAGGATCGGCCGGTCTTTCGCTAACATATCTTCGACGATCCGCGGATTGCGCGCGAGCAATGCGAGTAGAACGCGTGCCGGGCCCTCAGGCATCCGCCGTCCTTGCTCCCAGTTGCGGAGCGTCCCGGTCGACACGCCGATGCGCGATGAGAAAGCTTCCTGCGATAGCCCGGTCTTTCGTCGGATCGCGGAAACGTCGATCTTGCGCGGGATGTGAACCCTCAGTCCCGGCACCCTTTCGCCACGCGCATGCGCAGCGGCTTCGCTGAGCCCCTGAATGATTCTCTCAGTTGCTTTGCTCATCTTCGCCTTCTGCGCCACGATTGCGCGATCTGCGCCGTCCATTGCTTAAACGCGGCGATTTCCGCCGCGGAGAAATTGGCGCGTTCACCTTTGCTCAGCAGTGCGACGAGGCAGACCGGCGCATCGGGACCGAAATAGGCCGTCACCACTCGATATCCACCGCTCTTGCCTTTGCCTCGCCCGGCGATGCGCAATTTGCGCACGCCGCCCGATCCACGGATTTCATCTCCTAACAAAGGATCGGCCGCGACCAACTCGACGATCCGGCGTCGCTCGTCTTCCGTAACGCCGGCAGCTGCGGCGTCACGAATGAAACGCGGCAATTCCGCAACCGTATGGAGCCGACGCCGCATGACCATGCTACGCCATTGGCTTAGTAAGTCAATGGCGCATAGTGGCGGCGCTTACCCGAGATTCAGCTCGGTGAAGAAGTCGTTGCCCTTGTCGTCGGTGACGATGAAGGCGGGGAAGTTCTCCACCTCGATGCGCCAGATCGCCTCCATGCCGAGCTCGGGATACTCGATGCACTCGACCTTCTTGATGCAGTGCTCGGCGAGATTGGCCGCAGCCCCGCCGATCGAGGCGAGATAGAAGCCGCCATGCTTCTTGCAGGCCTCGCGCACGGCCGAGGAGCGGTTGCCCTTCGCCACCATCACCATCGAGCCGCCGAGCGCCTGGAAGTCGTGCACGAAGGAATCCATGCGCCCCGCGGTGGTCGGGCCGAAGGAACCCGACGCGTAGCCGTCGGGCGTCTTCGCCGGCCCGGCGTAGTAGACCGGATGGTTGAGGAAATAGTCGGGCAAACGTTCGCCCTTCTCCACGCGCTCGCGCAACTTGGCGTGCGCGAGGTCGCGCGCGACGATCATCGGGCCCGACAGCGACAGCCGCGTCTTGATCGGGTGCCTGGTCAGTTCTGCTATGATCTGCTGCATCGGCCGGTTGAGGTCGACCTTCACCACCGTGCCGCCGAGCTGCGCCTCGTCCACCTCGGGCAGATATTGCGCCGGATTGCGCTCCAGCTCTTCGATATAGACGCCGTCGCGCGTGATCTTGCCCAGCGCCTGGCGGTCGGCCGAGCACGACACGCCGATGCCGATCGGCAGCGACGCGCCATGGCGCGGCAGCCGCACCACCCGCACGTCGTGGCAGAAATATTTGCCGCCAAACTGCGCGCCGACGCCGGTCGCCTGCGTCATCTTGTGGATCTCGGCCTCCAGTTCGAGATCGCGGAAGGCATGGCCGTCCATCGATCCTTGCGTCGGCAGGCCGTCGAGATACTTCACCGAGGCGAGCTTGACCGTCTTCATGTTGAGTTCGGCCGAGGTGCCGCCGATCACGATGGCGAGGTGATAGGGCGGGCAGGCGGCGGTGCCGAGTGTGAGGATCTTCTCCTTGAGGAAAGCGAGCATGCGGTCGCGCGTGAGCATCGACGGTGTCGCCTGATAGAGGAACGACTTGTTGGCCGAGCCGCCGCCCTTGGCGATGAACAGGAACTTGTAGGCTTGGTCGTAGTCGCCGGCGCCTTCGGCGTAGAGTTCGATCTGGGCGGGCAGGTTGTTCTTGGTGTTGGCCTCCTCGAACGTGGAGAGCGGGGCGAGGTGCGAGTAGCGCAGGTTCTTCTTGTGGTAGGCGTCGCGCGCGCCCTCCGCCAGCGCGGCTTCGTCCTCGCCGTCGGTCCACACCAGGCGGCCTTTCTTGCCCATGACGATGGCGGTGCCGGTGTCCTGGCACATCGGCAGCACGCCGCCGGCGGCGATGTTGGCGTTCTTCAGGAAATCATAGGCGACGAAGCGGTCGTTGTCGGAGGCCTCCGGGTCGTCGATGATTTTGCGCAGCTGCTTGAGATGGGCCGGGCGGAGGAAATGGTTGATGTCGGTGAAGGCGGTCTCGGCCAGGAGCCGCAGCGCCTCGCGCTCGACCACGAGGAACTCCTTGCCGAACGCTTTTTCGACGCGCACGCCCTCGGCCGTCAGCTTGCGGTAGGGCGTCGTGTCTTTGGCAAGCGGAAACAACGGGTTATGGCGATAGGGCGGGAGCGTAGGCGGCGTTACAGGGGCGTTCATGGCGGGATCCTGGCCTGGGGTCTTCTTTAGAAGCTTGCGACTTATAGGATGTTTGCGACGGCCTGGGAAAGACGCGAGGTGCCCACTGCTTCGGCGCGTCACTGTCAGGGGCGGATGCCGGCGACGGCGGCGGGCGCGGGCCCGCGGATACGGTATCCGACCAGCAGAACGGCGACGACGGACAATCCGACGCACGCCGCGATGACGGCGAGTCCGGCGTCGAAGCTGTGGGTGAGCTCAAGCGTCCAGCCGACGATCGTCGGTCCGAGAAAGCCGCCGAGATTGCCGACCGAATTGATGAGCGCGATGCCGCCGGCGGCGGCCGTGCGGGTGAGGAAGATCGGCGGCAGGCCCCAGAACGGACCGAGCGTCGCATAGATGCCGACAGTCGCTATGCCGAGTGCGGTGAGCTCCGGCCAGCCCGAAGGCACGGCGATCGCGGCAATGAGTCCGGCGGCGGCAAGAAGCGTCGGCAGCGCGACGTGCCAGACGCGCTCGCCCTTGCGGTCGCTGCGCCGGCCCCACACCAGCATCGCCACGGCGCTGGCGAGATAGGGCAGCGCCGTCAGGACGCCGACCTGCGCGATCGAAAAACCGAGCCCGCGGATGAGCTGCGGCAGCCACAGGCCGACGCCGTACAGCCCAACCACAATGCCGAAATAGGTGAGGCTGAGGAGCCATACCCGGCCGTCGACCATGGCCGGGCCGAGCGCGGCCTGAACTTTGTGCCCATGGCGGGCGCGATCCTCGGCGAGGCGCGCCGCTACGGTCGCGCGCTCCTCCGCGGTCAGCCAGGGGGCGGTCGCGGGGCGGTCGGGCAGCAGGACCAGCACGACGAGGCCGAGCGCACAGGCCGGCAAACCTTCGATGATGAACAGCCACTGCCACCCGGCGAGCCCGAGAAACCCGTGGGTCGAGAGGATCAGGCTCGAGATCGGCGCGCCGATCGCGCTCGCGAGCGGCACTGCCATCATGAACAGGCCGACAAACCGCGCCAGCCGCGCCTGCGGAAACCAGGTGGTGAGATAGAGGATCATGCCGGGCAGGAAGCCGGCCTCGGCGACGCCGAGCAGAAAGCGTAACACGAAGAAGCTCACCGGCCCCTGCACGAAGGCCATGGCGGCCGAAATGAGCCCCCACGTCACCATGATCCGGGCGATCCACAGGCGGGCGCCGACGCGCTCCAGGATCAGATTGCTCGGCACCTCGAACAGGAAATAGCCGATGAAGAAGATGCCGGCGCCCCAGCCATAAATCGTGGGCGACAGGCCGAGATCGGCGTTCATGGTGAGCGCCGCGAAGCTGATGTTCACCCGGTCGAGGAACGCGACCAGGTAGAGCAGCATCATGAACGGGATCAGCCGCAACGCGATCTTTTTGTAGAGCGCCTCGTCGGGGGCCATATCCGCTTTCCTTCGCGGGCTGGGCTTCACTGCGTGGACGCTGGTTTCTCCGAACCAGCGCCGCGACGCAACAGCTTAGATCGTGAGCGCCGCCGAACAGGTGCGCCAACCGGCGCCGAAAGCATTGGGAACGGCGCGCCTTAACCGCCGCGCCAGACGGCTTGCTTGCAATCGAACAAAGACCGCCCATGTCACAGGCACGGTCCGCCCTCGTCTTCATAGTTCTCATAGGGGAGATACCGATGAAACAGCGACTGAACTGGATGGGTCAGAAGAATGAGGGCGTCGAGGCGATGAGCGCCGTCGAGGCGTGGCTTCACAAGAGCCTCGATCCCAAATTGCTCGCTCTTGTGAAGATTCGCGCCTCGCAGATCAATGGGTGCGCCTTCTGTCTGCACATGCACCGCGAGGAAGCGCGCAAGCTGGGCGAAAACGACAGCCGGCTATTGCTGCTCGACGCTTGGCGCGAGTCGGCGATGTACAACGAACGTGAACGGGCCGCGCTCGCCTGGACCGAAGCCTTGACGCGGATCGCGGATACTCATGCGCCCGACGATGTCTACGAGAGCGCGCGCGGCGTGTTCTCCGAGGAGGAGCTGGTCGCGCTGTCGATCGCCATCGCGATGATCAATGCGTGGAACCGGCTCGCCATCGGGTTCCGCGCCCAGCATCCCGTCGACCGCAAACACGCCGCCTGAGGGCTTGCAAGCCCGTCGCTTGCGGGATCGGAGCGTTCGCGCGATGGCTGGCTAACTGCTTTGCCGTTCCTCGTCACCGCCCGGCTTGACCCGGCGGT
>JBAPYK010000200.1:0-8410 GCA_049284695.1 Rhodoplanes sp.
AGAGCATTAGGGCCAGCGGCCAAACGTGCCGCAACAACAGGCCGGACACGTGACCGCACCCGACCAATGCTGCAAAAGCGTCAGAAAGTCCTTGCCAGGGCGCCGTCCACACGTGACCCGAAGGCGACATCAGTCGAACTCGAAGTCTGGGAGCTTCGATGCTAGGATAAAGCCTGGTTCAGTCCCGCGGAAACCGCATGTGTTCCGACACGACAGCAAGCCGAGCTACGCCAACCAATGGCAGCACCGCTCCTGGAGTCGAAGCGGCCGAGCACGAGCGTCAATTTCGTGAGATGCTGGAATTCTGCCCAGCGGCGCTGTTGGTGGTTGATGAAGACGGCCGCCTGCTGTTCCACAACGCGCGGCTTCGCGAAATTCTAGAGTACAGCAAGGACGAGCTCGATCTGTCCGACACCCGCATGTTTTGGCATGACCTCGCGCAGCGGGAGCGCATCATTGATAGATTGCGGCAACAGGGCGGCGCGATCCTGAACGAAAAGGTGACGTGGCGAACCAGGAAGGGGACACTGGTTCACCTCCTCATGTCATACGTTCAAGTGGCCTATCGCGGTGGCCATGTTAGCTTCGTCGGCGGCAAGCGGATCGCCTGGGTCTACGACATCACCGCGCTGACCGAGCATCAGGCGCGGGTCGCCGAGCAGGAGCATCAACTTCGTGAAATTCTGGATTTCTGCCCCGCCGGCCTCTGTATCGTCGACGAAGACGGGCGGCTTTTGTTTCACAACTGGCGGCTTCGGGAGTTGCTTGGGTATGAGAAGGAGGAACTCCACCTGTTCGACACCCGGAAGTTCTGGCAAGACCTCAGCCATCGCGAGCGGATCGTCGATCTGTTGCGCAAGCGCGGCGGCCAGATCTTCAACGAAGAGGTGATCTGGAAGACCAAGCAGGGGGAGCCGCTCAATCTGCTAATCTCCTACGTCCAGGTTGCCTACCACGGCGGCCATGTCGGATTCTCCGGCGGCAAGCGCCTCGCCTGGCTCTACGACATCACGCCGCTGCGCCGCGCCGAACAGGCCCGGCTGCGCAGCGAGCGGCGGCTCGCGGAGGCAATCGAGAGCATTTCCGAAGGCTTCGTCTGCTACGATGGGGAGGATCGGCTGGTCATCTGCAACTCGTGCTACCGCAATCTGCTTTACCCCGGTCTGGAAATCGATCTGAGCGTGGGCACGACGTTCGAAAGCATTATCCGCCGGGCCGCTGAGCGCGGCTACGTCAAGGATGCGGAAGGCCGCGTTGAGGAGTGGATTGCGGAACGGCTGCAGCAGCATCGCCATCCAAGCGAGCCGCAGGTGCAGCGGCGCGGCGACAGCCGCTGGGTAATGGTCAGCGAGCGCCGCACCGAGGACGGCGGCACCGTCGCGGTCTATTCTGACATCACCGAGCTCAAGCGGCGCGAGCAGGACCTCACTGAGAAGTCTGTAGCGATGACCGCTTTGTCGTCCAAGCTTGCAAAATACCTGGCGCCGCAAGTCTATGACTCGATCTTCACCGGCCAGCAGGACGTTAAGATCGTAAGTACGCGCAAGAAGCTCACCGTCTGCTTCTCCGACCTCGTCGGCTTCACCGAGATCACCGACAAGATGGAGTCGGAAGACCTCACTCAACTTCTCAACCACTACCTCACCGAAATGTCGAAGATTGCGCTACAATACGGAGCAACGATCGACAAATATGTCGGCGATGCCATTGTCATGTTCTTTGGTGATCCGACGACGCTGGGTGTCAAACAGGATGCGTTAGCTTGCGTCCAAATGGCGATCGCCATGCAACAGCGCGTCGGCGAACTGGCTGAGGAATGGCGTAACAGCGGCATCGAGACGCCCTTGCGCTGCCGGATCGGCATTCACACGGGTTATTGCACCGTGGGTAATTTCGGCAGCGAGGACCGCATGGACTACACCATGGTCGGCGGCACCGTGAACCTCGCGTCGCGGCTTGAGCACGAAGCGCCGCCCGGCGGCGTGCTGATTTCGTTCGAGACCTACGCACATGTGAAGGATGACGTACGCTGCGAGGAACGCGGCCACGTGCAGGTCAAAGGCATCGCGCAGCCGGTCGCGACCTATGCGGTGGTCGGGCTGAGGAGGGACGCGGAACAAGCCGGCACGGCGCATCTGCGCCTGGAACTCGACCCCGGCCGCATGTCCGACGACGAGCGCAAGGCGGCGGCGGATGCGCTGCGCCACGCGCTCGGATTGCTTGAAAAAGGCGGCCAAGGCTAGTTGTCCTGCGTCGGCAATTGGCACAGAGCGTCGCTGGTCAATCGTCGGCTTTCGGCGAGTTGCGGGAGTAGGACGAGAACATCCGTTGGCGAAGGCGGCAACTTAGCTTAGTTATCCACTTCTCCCCGGCGCGAGATGCACAAACGGACCCGTCCCTCGCCGCGCGTTTTCCGCTAACATTGCGCAAGCGATTCGCGGCTGTGAGCGCATGACTCGCAGCCCGTCATCAATCGAAAGCCAATGCGCATTCTTCACACCGCCGATTGGCAGATCGGCAAGCCGTTCCTGCGGTTCGGCGAAAAGGCCGAAGCCTTGCGCGCGGCGCGGCTCGATGCCGTGGAGCGGCTCGGCGACCTCGCGGTGGCCGAGGGCGTTGCGCATATTCTGGTCGCCGGCGACGTCTTCGATTCCGAAACGCCCGCCAATGTGACTTTGCGCGGCCCGCTCGAGCGCATGCACCGCTTCGCGCGCGTCACCTGGCACCTACTGCCGGGCAACCACGATCCGCACCGGCCGAGCGGCCTTTGGGAGCGGCTGCGCGCGCTCGGCGCGCCGCCCAATGTGCGCTTGCACCTTATTTCTGAGCCGGTCGCGCTCGGCGACCATTGTTTTCTTTTGCCTGCTCCTCTGACCGGCAAAGCCGAGACCCGCGATCTCACCGCCCGCATGGATGCGATGGCGACGCCGGAGGGCGCGATCCGCATCGGGCTCGCCCACGGCGCGATTGCGCAATTCGGCGGGGGCGAGGGCGAGGCCAAGAACCCGATCGATCCGTCCCGCGCCGAGCGCGCCGGGCTCGATTACCTTGCCCTCGGCGACTGGCACCGCACGCAACCGGTCAACGCGCGCACCTGGTACGCCGGCACGCCCGAGCCGGACCGCTATGACAGCCAGGCCGTCGGCACCGCCCTGATCGTGACAATTCCGCGCGCGGGCGCCATTCCGCAAGTCGAGCCGCGTTGCGTCGGGACTTATCACTGGCGCAGCGAAGCGATGGCGCTCACCGAGCCCGACCAACTCACAGGGCCCGAAGCCGCCCTGCCAGCCACCGCTGAACCGGTCTCCAAGCTCGTGCTTGCGCTTGCGATCAGCGGCGCAGTCTCCATCACGGAGCGCCGCAGGCTCGATCAATGGCTCGAGCGGCTGCAGGCTTTGGTCTTTCATCTCGACGCCGACATCGACCTGCGCATCCGCCCCGACCGCGACGATCTGGAGACGATCGATTTCGACGGCGTGCTGCGCCGCGCCGCCGAAACGTTGAAGCAGCAGTCGGTCGATCCATCGGTTTCCTCCGCCGCGCGGCAGACGGCGGAGGATGCGCTGATGGAACTGTATCTCGAAGCTGTGGCTTAGCGGTCCGAGCGCATGATCATCACCCACATCGCGGTCGAAGGCGTCGGGCGGTTTCGCGGACGCCATGTCGTGCGCGGCCTCGGGCCCGGACTGAACCTCCTGTGCGCGCCGAACGAGGCCGGCAAGTCCACCATATTTCGCGCCGTGCAGGCTTGCCTGTTTGCCCGTCATGACGCCAACACCAAGGAAACGCGCGCGCTCGGCTACATCGGCGCGCAGCTCTCTGCCCGCGTCGAGGTTGGGTTCCGCTGTGGCGACGCCGACTATCGCGTCGAGAAAGCCTTTCTGCGCAGCAATGCAACGCGGCTCTATAAGAACGACCGGCTGATCGCCGAGGGCCGCGCCGCCGACGAAGCGCTCTGGTCTACTCTCGATCTGTCTCCGGGGGCGCGCAGCTTCGAGGATTCCGCCTTCGGCCTGTTATGGGTGCGCCAGGGCCAATCGTTCGAGCCGGTCAAGCCGAGCGGAGAAGGCCAAGCGCTGCTCAGCCGCATGATCGAAGCCGAGGTCGGCAAGGTGCTCGGCGGCGCGCGCGGCGAGCGCGTGTTCACGAGCGTGACAGCGAAGCTTGCGCTGGAAGAGACCAAAACGGGGCAGGCGAAGACGGGAGGCGCTTGGAAAACGGCGCTTGAGCGAGCCGAAGCGGCGCGCCGCGCGCTCGACGATGTGCGCGCGATTCTCGCTTCGCTCGAAGCGGACCGCGACGCCTTGGCGGCAAAACTGCGCGAACGCGACGGGCTCGCCGATGCATCGGCGCTTGCGCAGATGCAAGCCGATCTCACTCTTGCCATGCGCGAACGCGACGCTGCGGTCAGCCTCGACCAGGCTGCGCAAAAGGTCGAGACCGAGGCCGCGCGTTGCGAACTGGCGCACGAGCGCGCGAGCGACAAGCACCAGCGGCTGATCGCGCTTGACCAGCGCATCGCGGCAACGCGTACCCGCATCGGCGAACTCGATCGGCGGGCGCAAGAAGAGGAAAAGGCGCTGAACGGCCAGCTGGCCGCGCTTGCGGATCAGGAAAGAGCGCTTGCGGAGCTCGGCGTGCGACTGGCCGCGGCGGAACGCGAAGCGGATTTGGCGCGCGCCCGCGAGCTTGCCGCGCAAGACGCCGAGCGCCTCGCCGATCTGGATGCGCGGCTTAAACAAGCGCGTGAGTTGCGCGATCGGATCAATCTTCTGCAACAGACCTTCGCCTTGGTGAACGTCGCGCCCGATGCGCTGCGCCGGATTGAACAGGCTGCGCGCGATCTCGAGGCGGCGCAGGCGCGCCGCGCGGCGAAAGCCCCGCAAGTCGCCATCCGGCTGCGGCCCGATGGCGTCGGGCGCGTCACCTGCGGGAGCGAAGCGATTACAGGGCCGCGGGACATCGCCGCGCTCGAGCCGCTGCGCATCGACGTCGCCGAGATCGCATCGATCGAAATCGTGCCGGCGGCGACGCCGGAGGATGCGCAAAGCGTCAATCACGCGCGGGAAAAACTGGAGCGCGAGCTTGTCGCCGTAGGCGCAGCTTCGCTCGCTGAGGCGCGCGAGCGCCGCGTGAAGGCGGACGATATCGTGACCGAGCAACGCGGGCTTGCCGCCGAACTTGCGATGATCGCGCCCGCAGCGAATGGAAAGGATGGCGGGGCGCTGTTGGAAAAGACGCTGTGCGAGGCGCAAGCGAAGCTCGCTGCGTTCGCGGACGTGATGCCCGCCTGCTCCGACCGCGAGACGCTGGGCGAGCAGCGTCGCGTAGCCGAGCAAGCCCGCGACGCGCTCAGGCGCGAGCATCACGAATTGCAAACGGCGCTGCTTGCTTCGCGCAACAATGTCGCGGCGGAGAAAATGCGGATCGATATGTTCCGCAGTGACCGGGAGACGGCGCAGGAGACGCTCGCGGAGGCTATCGCCCTGTGTCCGGACGCGGAACGGCCGCACAAGCTTATCACCCTCGCAGCCGAAGCCGCGCAGGGGCATGCGCTGTTCGAGTGGGCGCGGGCCGAGGCGGCGCGCTTGCGCGCCGCCGTCCCCAGCGGCGAACAACGCGACGCGATCGAAGCGCGGGTCAAGCGCCTCACGCAGGCGATCGCGGCACGGCATGACCGGCTGCAGGAGGTCGAGCGGGATATCGCCGGGCTGCGCGGCCGCATTGAAAGCCGCGGCGGCGAAGACCTTGGCGAACGCGAGAGCGAGCTTGCCGACGCGCTATTGCTTGCAGAGAAGGAGTGCGCGCGCATCGAACGGCGGCTAGCGGCGTTGCGTCTATTGCGTGACACGATCGAGGCGTGCCGGCGCGAAGCGCGCGAGACTTTTCTCGCCCCGGTGAAGCGGGCGATGCAGCCCTATCTGCAGACGCTGTTCCCCGGCGCCGACGCCGAACTCGACGAGCATTTTTCCATCGGCGGCGTGCAGCGCAGCGGCACGGAGATCGAGCCGTTCGGCTCGCTCTCCGACGGAACGCGCGAGCAGATCGCGATCATCGTGCGTCTCGCCTTCGGCCGCCTGCTCGCGGAGCGCGGCCAGCCGACGCCGGTGGTGCTCGACGACTCGCTCGTCTTCTCCGACGACGAACGCATCGAGCGCATGTTCGACGTGCTGATGCAGGCGGCGGAGAAACAACAGGTGATCGTGCTCACCTGCCGCAGCCGCGCGTTCCGAAGCTGCGGCGGCCGCCCGCTCGCGATCGAGCCCGACGCTGCGGCGCAGGCGGCGATGGACCTCCGCGCCCCGCTGCGCCTCGTTGGAAGCCGGTGACGCTCCGCGCGCGCTTTGACTGATGTCACCGGCCTGTCACTCAACCCTCATCGTCTCGCAACAAGAATCGCGCACCTAGAGCAGATTCCGGTCGGGTGGAATCGGAATTTTGCTCTAGGTTTCTTGTTGTGGTCGCATTTTCTGCGGCGAACCGGTTTCCACTTCGCCCGAAAATGCTCTAGCGCGGGCGGGATGCACGCGGGCCGCACCGGTGCGGCGGCGCTGACCGCCCGCGAAAGCTGGGCCGATGTCGCTTCAGGCCAGTCCGCTGAACTGGGAACCCCCGGCGGCGCACGAGCTTCTGCGCTGGCCGCTGCCCTACCAAAAGCTCGTCAACCGCGCCTTGGTCCGCGGTCTGGCGCTGTTTGCGCGCGGACGCGTGCTTGCGGTGTCCGGCCTGCCGCATGTCCGCCCCGGGCTTGACCCGTTCATCCTCGCCATCAATCACAACACGCGCACCGAGGCGCTGCTCGTCCCCGCGCTGATCATGCTGCATCGGGGCGGCCGGCTGATCCATTTCCTGGCGGACTGGAATTTTCGGCTGATCCCCGGCATTGGCCTGCTCTATCGCCGCGCCGAGACCATCACCGTGACGGCCAAGCACGCGCGGCCGCGCGTGCTCGACGCGCTCAAGCCGTTTTATCGGCACTCGCTCTCCGTGCTCGACCGCGCCCGCCTCTGCCTCGCGCTTGGCAAGTCGGTCGGCGTTTTCCCCGAGGGCAGGATCAATCGCGACCCGCGCCGGCTGCTTGCCGGCCGCCGCAGCGCCGCGCTGTTGTCGCTGGAGACCGGCGTGCCGGTCGTGCCGGTCGGCATAAGGTTTCCGTGCGCCGCGCCGGACCAACCCATTCGCGACCGCGACCCGATGGAGGTCCATATCGGGCCGCCCTTGTATCCGCCGCCCGCCGCGGCGCGCCTTCGGTCCGCTGCGCTGCGCGACTGGCACGCCGCCGTCATGACCGAGATCGCCCGCCTGTCGGGCAAGTCCTGGACCCCGGACACGGAGGCCCATCATGAACATTGAAAGCCGTTTTTCCGTGCAACGCGTCGTCGACGAGGCGGGGCGTCAACAGGTGATCGAAGTGTTGCGGGCGACCTATCTGCGGGAGAAGCGCTGGGTTTCCGATCCGGAGGGGCAAATCCCGCCGGAAGACCTGCAGTGCGAGGACATCTCCTGGTTCGTCGTCAGCCGCCGTTCGCGGCCGGCCGGCGTGCTGCGCGTCCGCTACGACCCGCCGGTCGCCGCTTACGCGAAATACGGCTTCAAGCTGCTCGATCCCAACCTGCCGGTGGAAAGCTTTCTGCGCGAGCATCGCATCGCCGAGGTCGGCCGCTTCGCCGTGGTTCCGCGCTATCGCCGCCGCTTCATGGTCGCCGCCGCCCTCATTCGCGCCGCCTGCGCCGAGACGGTGGAGCGCGGCTACACCCATTTCATCACCGACGTGTTCGAGGACGAAGCCCACAGCCCCTATGGCTTCCATACCCGGGTGATGGGCTTCCATCCCGTCGCCACCCACGAGGTCGGCGAGTTGAACTGCCGCAACCGCCGCATCACCATGGTGCTCGACCTCAAGGCCGCCTACCAGCGGCTCAAGCGGCGCGGCAACTGGATCTACCGCTACCTCACTTTCAATTGGGACGACGCCCTGCACCGCAGGCTCGCGGTGTGAGGGGGCAATTCAGCGCTGCTCCGCTCGTTATCGGAGGCGCGCGGCGTAAGGGCCAGCCTCCGCTGTCCCGCTGTGTCACAGGCGCGGGCGTGAAGGAGCAATCCTAGACGAGGTCTCGGAACCTGTTGCCCCGTCATGCGCGGGCTTGTCTCGCGCATCCATGCGGCCGTTTCCCCCTCCCCAACCCTCCCCCGCGTGCGGGGGAGGGAGGGAGCGGAGCGAAGCGACGCGGGAGGGGGAAGGACCGCCGGTCAAAGGCGGCGGTTGCGAAGCCCCTCTCTTCCCTTGTGGATCCCTTGTGGAAAACCGGGACAAGCGCGCGCCACGGCGTTCGGGACGCGAATCGCCCTATATTAGCGGGCTGCCGGCGCTATCCTTGCCGTCCGCCGCATCACCCGAGTCGCCATGCGC
>JBAPYK010000201.1:0-3489 GCA_049284695.1 Rhodoplanes sp.
ACCAGGATATCGTCCGTGTGGAAGCGATGCGCGAGGTAGGGCGTATCGCCGTGGGTGGTGAACAGGACGAGGCGCAGACCCGCGGCCCTACGCCAATCCTCGAAACGCTCCCACGAGGGATGCCGGGTGAGCGCGACCCGATCGAGATAGTCCATGCCGGCGCGGCGGAAGGCCCGGTCGGTGGTCGGAAAGCCGGCCGGCTCGATGATATGGGCGTCGAGCCCAAGGCAGGCCGCGAGCCGCAGAACGGTCCCGGCGTTTTGTGGAATATCCGGTTGGAACAGGGCGATACGCATGGTAGCGCGCTCTCCGATCCGCCGCCATGGGCCGCTCCGGCAGGCCCGGCGCCTATGGCCGAAATTTAATTTGACCGGCCGATGCTGCACCTGCTCAGCGGGCTTGCGCTCCCCCCGCAAGGGTGCCAATAAAACGCGCAGACAGTGATGGCGCAGACCTGCCTTTCCGCCCGCTGCTGTGGTCTTGCTCGCCCGGCTTGCCGCCGGCTCGGCCCTCCTTGAGGTGAATCGACCCGCTAGGTGAACCGCCCACCGTCAAAAGAAAAAAGGGACTGACACCGTGACGCTCGACACAATCCTGGAAGCCTCGCCGACTCGCCGCGATTTTCTTTATATCGCGACCGGCGCAGCCGGCGCGATCGGCGTGGGCTTCGCGCTCGTGCCAATGATCGCCCAGATGAATCCGGACGCCTCCACCGTCGCTGCCGGCGCTCCCATCGAGGTCGATCTTGCCCCGATCGCCGCGGGGCAGGTGGTCAAGGTCACTTGGCGGAGCAAACCGATCTTTATCTCCCATCGCACCCAACAGGAGGTCGAGGAGGCGCGCGCCGTTCCCTTGAGCAGCCTGCCCGATCCGCAAACGGATCAGGAGCGCACCAAGCCCGGCCATGAGGCGTGGCTCGTGGTGATCGGCATCTGCACGCATCTCGGCTGCATTCCGATCGCGAACCAGGGCGAGTACGGCGGCTGGTTCTGCCCGTGCCACGGATCCCATTACGATAATGCCGGACGCATCCGCCGTGGCCCCGCGCCGGCCAATCTTGCCATCCCGCCCTATCAATTCGTGTCCGACACCAAAATCCAGATCGGCTGACGCGCCCTCCAATTAGAGAAACATCATGAGTGGACATTCCACCTTCGAGCCGAAGAACCAAGTCATGAAATGGTTCGAGGCGCGGCTCCCGATCATCGGTCTGTTGTATTCGTCCTTTGTCTCCTACCCGACGCCGCGCAATCTGAATTTTCTGTGGACGTTCGGCGCGATTCTCAGCTTCTTCCTCATCATTCAGATCGTGACCGGCGTCGTTCTGGTCATGCATTACACCCCGAATGTCGACATGGCCTTCAATTCCGTCGAGCTGACAATGCGCGACGTCAATTACGGCTGGCTGTTGCGTTACCTGCACGCCAACGGCGCGTCGATGTTCTTCCTCGCGGTCTATATCCACATGTTTCGCGGGATTTATTACGGCTCCTACAAGGAGCCGCGCGAGGTGCTGTGGATCATCGGCGTCATCATTTTCCTGCTGATGATCGCCACCGGTTTCATGGGCTACGTGCTGCCCTGGGGGCAGATGAGCTACTGGGCGGCGACCGTCATCACCAATCTGTTCTCCGCGTTTCCCATCGTCGGCGAGCCCATCGTCACGTGGCTGTGGGGCGGGTATGCGGTCGGCAATCCGACGCTGCAGCGGTTCTTCTCCCTGCATTATCTGCTGCCCTTCGTAATCGTCGGCTTCGTCGGTTTGCACGTCTGGGCGCTGCACGTTGTCGGGCAGAACAATCCGACCGGCGTCGAGCCGAAGAGCGACAAAGACATGGTGCCGTTCACGCCCTACGCCACGATGAAGGACATCTTCTACTTCGTGGTGTTTCTGCTGCTGTTCGGCTGGTTCGTGTTCTATATCCCGAATTATCTCGGCCATGCCGACAATTACATCCCGGCCAATCCGAGCGTGACCCCGGCGCATATCGTCCCGGAATGGTATTACCTGCCCTTCTATGCGATTCTACGCGCGATCCCGAACAAGCTCTTGGGCGTGCTCGCGTTGTTCGCCTCGATCGGGATCCTCGCCTTTCTTCCCTGGCTTGACACGTCGCGGGTCAAGTCGGCGAGCTACCGGCCGATCTACCGCCAGTTCTTCTGGATATTCCTTGCCGTGTGCATCGGCCTCGGCTGGCTCGGCGCCAAGCCGGCGGAGGGCGGGTATGTCATCGCCGCCCGCGTCCTCACCGTCTGGTATTTCCTCCACTTCCTCATCATTCTGCCGATCGTCGGTTTGATCGAAAAGCCGAAGCCGCTTCCGGCCTCGATCACCGAGGACGCGCTCAAGCGCAAGAAAATCGGCGTGGCGGCGATGATCGCCGTCCTCGCGGCGCTATCCGGCCTGTTCGTAGCGACGCCGGCACGCGCCGCCGAGGAAGGGCCGACGCCGAGTTTGCAGAGCTGGTCCTTCGCCGGCCCGTTCGGCGTTTACGACCGCGCGCAACTGCAGCGCGGATTCCAGGTCTATCGCGAGGTCTGCGCCGCATGCCACGGCCTGTCGCTCGTTGCTTTCCGCAATCTCGGCGAACCGGGCGGGCTCGATTACACGCAGGCGCAGGTCGCGGCCCTTGCTGCGGAGTACAGGGTGAAGGACGGGCCGAACGATCAAGGCGAGATGTTCGAGCGGCCGGGCCGTCCGGCGGATCGCTTCCCCCCGCCGTTCCCGAACGCCGAGGCGGCGCGCGCCGCCATGGGCGGGACGGTGCCGCCCGATCTCTCGGTGATCGCCAAGGCGCGCACCTTTCCGCGCGGGTTCCCCTGGTTTGTGATCGATATCGTGACCCAATACCAGGAGTCGGGCGTCGACTATCTCGCCGCGCTTCTCACCGGCTATGAGGACCCGCCCGCCGACTTCAAGCTTCCCGAGGGCAGCAGCTACAACAAGTATTTCCCCGGCCACGCGATCGGCATGCCGGCGCCGCTGAGCGATGGGCAGGTCGCCTACACCGATGGGACACCGACCACCGTCGCCCAATACGCCAAGGATGTGTCGGCGTTTCTCATGTGGGCGGCGGAACCGCATCTTGAAGCACGCAAGCGGCTCGGCTTCCAGGTGATGGTCTTCCTCGTGGTGCTCGCGGGCCTTCTCTATTTCACGAAGAAGCGGATTTGGCACGACGTCGAGCACCCGGCCGAGGCGACCCATGGGCAAGGCCCGAAGGCGGCAAGCCATTAGGCCGCAGGGATTTGCCCGACCACGCGCCACCACGCCCTGCGACGATGCCGAGGATTTCGGCCTATATCCTCGCCTTTAACGAAGCGGAAAAGATCGAAGCCGCCGTCTCGAGCGTGCTGTGGGCAGACGAGATCGTGGTGGCGGATTCCGGCAGCACCGACGCTACCGCGGAGATTGCGACGCGGCTCGGCGCTCGCGTCGTGCAGATCCCGTTCAACGGCTTCGGCGACCTGCGCAACCGCGCAGTCGAT
>JBAPYK010000202.1:0-24301 GCA_049284695.1 Rhodoplanes sp.
GGCGACTGCAAGGCTTGTCACGCGGATGCGGAGCGCGGCATTTTCGATGACGACGAATGAATGCGACTGCCGCCTCGGCGTCACGCCGCCACCACCTGGTCGGCGTCGCGCAAGACGACATAGATCGCCGGGATGACGAGCACCGTCAGCAGCGTCGAAGACGCGAGCCCGAACAGAAGCGAGATCGCGAGCCCTTGGAAGATCGGATCGAGCAGAATGGTGGCGGCGCCGATCATCGCGGCGAGTGCGGTCAGGAGGATCGGCTTGAAGCGCACCGCGCCGGCTTCGAGCAGAATTTCGCGCAGGGTCTTGCCCCGCCCCGCCCCGTGGCGAATGAAATCCACCAACAGGATCGAGTTGCGCACGATGATTCCAGCGAGCGCGATGAAGCCGATCATCGAGGTGGCGGTGAACGGCGCGCCCAGCAGCCAATGGCCGAGCACGATGCCGATCAGCGTGAGCGGAATGGGCGTGAGAATCACCAGCGGCAGGCGGAAGCTGCCGAACTGCGCCACCACCAGCACATAGATGCCGAGGATCGCCGCGCCGAACGCCGCCCCCATGTCGCGGAAAGTGACATAGGTGATTTCCCACTCGCCGTCCCATAACAGCGTCGGCTTTGACTCGTCCTCCGGCTGGCCATGCAGGCGGATCACCGGCTTTCCCAGCGCGCCCCAATCATGGGCATCGATGCGCTTCGCCACGTCGAGCATGCCGTAGATCGGCGCCTCGAACGCGCCAGCGAGCTCGGCCATGACCATGTCGGCGAATCTGCCATCACGGCGGAAAATGACGGGCGAGCCGGCCTCTTTGGTGACGCGCACGACGTCGCCCAACTCGACGACCGTGCGATTGCCCGGCAAAGTATTGGCGGGGATCGGGGTCGAGGCGAGCGTCTCGCTCCAGGCGAGATCGCGCTTGGGCAGGCGCACCGCGATCTCGATCGGATTGCGCCCCTCCCCGCGATGCGAATAGCCGACGGTGACGCCGCCGAGCAGCGCCTGCAACGTATCGTAAACGTCGCGCTGTTCGACGCCGAAGAACTCCAGCCGGTCCTGATCGATCGAGATACGCAGCCGCGGGCGCGGCTCGCCGATCGAGTCATCGACGTCGACGATGTAGGGAACGGCGGCGAAGGTCTTCTTTAATTCCGCGGCCACGGTTCTGCGCGTCGCCGAATCCGGGCCATAGACTTCGGCGAGGAGGGTCGCGAGGACCGGCGGCCCGGGCGGCACTTCGACCACTTTGGCGACCGCGCCGGACGGCAGCGACAGCGCTTTCATGCGCTCCCGCAGGTCGAGCGCGATCGCGTGGCTCGATCGCTTCCGCTCGCTGCGCGGGGCAAGGTTGATCTGCAACTCACCCAGTTCGGGGGCGGCGCGCAGATAATAGTGGCGCACCAATCCGTTGAAGTTGAACGGCGCAGCGGCGCCGGCATAGGTCTGCACCGAGCGGATTTCCGGCAGCCCCCGCGCAATCTCGGCGGCGGCGAACAGCGTGCGCTCGGTGTCTTCAAGGGTCGCGCCTTCGGGGAGATCGACGACGACGGCGATCTCAGACTTGTTGTCGAACGGCAGAAGCTTGACGGTGACGCTCCGCGTCACGAACAGAACGCAGACGGCGAGCGTCGCGAGCCCCACGCCGATCAGGAATATCCAGGCCGAGCGCCGCGTGCGGATGATCGGCGCGGCAAAGCGGCGATAGAGCCGTCCGAGCGCGCCTTCGCCGTGGTGGCTGCCAGCGCCGCCCGCGCCTTCGCGCGGCGCAAGCTTCAACATCAGCCAGGGCGCGACCACGACCGCGACAAAGAAGGAGAACAGCATCGCCGCCGACGCATTCGCGGGGATCGGGGCCATATAGGGTCCCATCAAACCCGACACGAACAGCATCGGCAGCAGCGCGGCGACCACCGTCAGCGTGGCGACGATGGTCGGGTTGCCGACCTCGGCGACCGCTTCGATCGCCGCCTGCATGCGGCTGCGGCCGTCGTTCATCGCCCAGTGGCGGGCGATGTTTTCCACGATGACGATAGCGTCGTCGACGAGAATGCCGATGGCGAAGATGAGCGCGAACAGGCTGACGCGGTTGATGGTGTAGCCCATCAGATTGGCGGCGAAGAGAGTCAGCAGGATCGTCGTGGGGATCACGATCAGCGTGACCACGGCCTCGCGCCAGCCGATCGCGAAGGCGATCAGCACCACGATTGAAATCGTCGCAAGACCGAGGTGGAAGAGCAGCTCGTTCGCCTTCTCGTTTGCGGTCTCGCCGTAGTCGCGGGTAATGGTGACGTCCACGTCCTCGGGGATGAGCCGGCCCTTCACGCTCTCCAGCCGGGCGAGCAAGTCTTCGGCGACGACCACCGCGTTGGCGCCGGCGCGTTTTGCCAGCGCAACGCTCACCGCCGGCGTGCGCCGCCAAGCGCCGTTTGCGCCCGCCGCCTCGTTCCACACCCGGTGCTCCTGCGGGCTCGGTCCGATCACCACGGAAGCGAGATCGCGCACATAGACCGGGCGGTTGTCGCGGCTGGTGACGATCAGCATTCCGATGTCAGGCACGCCGGACAGCGTCTGGCCCGCCGCGACCGTGCGCGTCAGCCCCGCCTCGCGCACCTGGCCGGCGAGAAAGGAACGGTTGGCGTCCTTCACCTTGCCGACGAGCTGCTGCAGCGTGATGCCGTAGAGCGCGAGCTTTTCCGGGTCGGGCTCGACGCGAATCTGCTGCGGATTGCCGCCGGAAATGTAGGTGAGCCCGACGTTGTCGACCTTCATCAGTTCGGCGCGCAGCTTGTCGGCAAGCTCGTAGAGATCCTTGTCGGTCCAGCGCGCCGCCGCCTCCGGCTTCGGCGAGAGCGTGAGCACGACGACGGCAACGTCATTGATGCCGCGTCCGACGATCAGCGGCTCGGGGATGCCGACGGGGATGCGATCGTAGTTGGCGCGGATTTTTTCGTGCACGCGCAGGATCGCGTCCTCCGCCTTGGTGCCGACGAGAAAGCGCGCCGTCACCATCACGCGATCGTCCTGCGTCTGGCTGTAGACGTGTTCGACGCCGTCGATGCCCTTGACGATCGCTTCGAGCGGCTTGGTGACGAGTTCGACCGCGTCCGGCCCTTTGAGCCCATCGGCAACGACGCGGATGTCGACCATCGGCACGCTGATCTGCGGCTCTTCCTCGCGCGGAATGACCAGCAGCGCAATCAGACCGACGGCGAGCGCCGCCAGGAGGAACAAGGGGGTCAGCGGCGAACGGATGGTCGCGGCGGTCAGCCGCCCGGACAGACCGAGCTTCATGGCTGCACCAGCCGGTCGCCCGCCTTGAGCCCGGATAGAATTTCCAGCCCGTCCGGCATGTCCGGCCGCGGATGCGCACGCCCCCGCTGCACCGGAACGTCCACGGCGTCGCCGTCGCGCAGCACGCACACATAATCGACGCCGAATCGCGTCGTGACGAACCGCGCCGGCACGATTATCGCCATGCGTTCGCCGCCGGAAACCCAGACGCGGATGCGTTCGCCGACGAAATAATCGCCGAGCCCCTGCACCGTCGCATCGGCGACCACGCGGCCGTCCTCGATTTGCGGGTAGACCAGCCGGATGACGCCGAATTGCGCGCCCTCCTTGCCCAGTTCCTCGCCGTCCAGCCGTACCGGGTCGCCCGCTTTGAGAAAGCGCGCATGCCGCTCGGGCACGCGCAGCCGCAACACGAAATTCTGCTCGGCGACCAGCGCCACCGGCTCGCCCGGAAGCACGACCGTGCCGGGCGTCACCGGCACCTTGAGCACGCGCCCTGAGGTCGGCGCGAGCACGTCGCCTTCGGCGAGCTGCTGCTCGATCACCGCGCGTTCGGCGGCGCGGGCGCGGCGGGAATTCGTCGCGACGTTGAAAGCCGTGCGCGCTTCATCCAGCCGTGTGCGCGGAATGGTGCCGCGCTCGAAAAGGCTTTCCGCGCGGTCGAGATCGGTCTGCGTCTGCGCGAGCTGAGCGTCGAGCGCGGCGATCTGCGCATCGAGCGATTTCATCTGCAGGATGAGCTTCTCGTCGCCGATCGTCGCAAGCGTCTGGCCGCGTTCGACATGATCGCCATAGGTGACCGCGAGCCGCGCCACCGTGCCGCCGATCCGCGCACGCGCCGGAACCACATTGGCGCTTTCGACGGTCGCGAATACGGCTTTCTCGTCGCCGACCGTCGTCGGCTTGACCGTGAAAACGTCGGCGGCCCAGGCAGGCGCGGATATGGCCGCCCACGCCGCGGCAACGATCATCAGCATTGGCCGCGTCATGGTCCGCTCCGTGCGCGCGGGCGGCGTTTGCGGCCCGACGCCTGCTGCGCGGCGATCGCGCATACCGGCGCAGGCCCGCAATAAACGCTGTAGAGAGTGTCGAGAAGCGCGCGTGCAGCGGCGCTGGCGATCGAGTACCAGATGGTCTGGCCATCCCGCCGCGGTTCGACCAATCCGTCCTTGCGCAGCAACGCAAGATGCCGGGACACCGTTGAATCGCGCAGTCGGAGCAGGCCGGCTAGCTCGCCCACGGAGCGCTCCCGCTCGAGCAACTGGCAAACGATCATCAGCCGATGCGGGTGCGCCAGCGCCTTCAACAGATCGCTCGCCTCGCCCGCGGCCGCCTGCATTTCCTCTGGACTTATATTCATACTTGCGTATATACAATATTTCATATATGTCGTCAATCAGGCGCCGGCCTGAAATTCCGGCGCGAGTCATCGAACAGGAGACCGCTATGAATATCGATCGCGCCGTGTTGGCCTTCGCCGGAGCCATGGTGCTGCTGAGCGCCGTGCTCGCCTGGCTGGTCAGCCCCTATTGGCTGCTGCTGACCGCGTTTGTCGGCCTCCATATGATCCAGGCGTCTTTTACCGGCTTCTGCCCGGCCGCAATGATCTTCAACAAGCTCGGGATGAAGTCGGGCTGCGCCTTCAACTGATCACAAGGCGCCGCGAGGGCTCGCCCTCGCGCTCGGCGGCTCCGTAACTGCTCTCCCCGGCGCGAGCGGACGGCCCGCGAAAACGCCGACGACATGGCATGTCGGGCGGCCTGATGGGCTCGCGTGCGACTGCAAGCGATAAGGAAGACGAAACATGCACGAGAACTGGTCGGAATTGGTCAATACGCTGCGCCCTCCCCTCAAAGAGCTGCGTGGCGGCGCGCCGGAAGTCATGAAAGCGTTTTCCGCGGTCGCGCAGGCCGCGCTGGCGCCCAAGGCGTTGGACACCAAAACCAAGGAACTGATCGCAGTCGCGATCTCGGTCGCCATCCGATGTGACGACTGCATCGCATTTCATGTTCAAGCGGCGATCGACCGCGGCGCGACGCGCGAGGAGATTTTCGAAGCGCTGGCGATGGCGATCTATATGGGCGCCGGCCCGTCAGTCATGTATGCGAGCCACGCGCTTGCGGCGTTCTCGCAGTTCGAGAAGCAGAAGCCCCTAGCTGAATAGCGATAGGATCACATTGATCTGATCGGCGGCGGCGGCGACCAACGCATCATAGCTCGTCTGACCTTGAGCCGCCGCCTTGAGAATGTACTCCGCGAGGCGCGCTTTGACTTCGACAGTCGAATGCTCCAGGGGAACCCGCGTCATGGCGTCGTCGAGGGCGTTCCTCATGATCTGGATGAGCTCGGGGTCAAACTGCGGCATGACGAAGTCCCGACAGATAAGTGAGCTTTC
This sequence comes from Rhodoplanes sp., assembly GCA_049284695.1. Taxonomy (GTDB): domain Bacteria; phylum Pseudomonadota; class Alphaproteobacteria; order Rhizobiales; family Xanthobacteraceae; genus Rhodoplanes. Next base: position 5,686 of record JBAPYK010000202.1, read on the forward strand.
CTGCATTCCCTGCCACGCCGCCTGCGAAATACTTTGGTAGCCGATCGACCCATTACAAGAGCGTGTATTGCCGCAGCGCCGCATAGCATTCAGAACGCGACGACATGTAGCCCTTCGATCTTGTCTTTCGTAAGCCGCTCATCGGGCGTGCCGCGTACCGAAATTCGGCGGACGCGCCTTTATTGCGCTTATTCAGATCGCCGCTTGCGAAGAAATTCCATGTCCCCGTCGGGGCATCAAATTTCTTAGTGGCCCTGCCCAAGACCCGCGGTTAGCTATTGACCGACCGCAGCACGACATGACCCAACCCGGCGAGGAAGCCGAGAGCCGCCCTTAATATTTGCCATATTTTGAGCGACGCTCCGTGTGCGCCAGCGGTGGCCCGCCGTTGGAATTAGCGATTATCGTTCAGTATTTTTGTCCTGACACACAACGGATCATTGTCATGGAGGCGACGCCGCGCGCATGACGACAGCAACGCAAATCAGAAAAATGGCGGCAATCGGCGTCCTCTGCCTCCTCGGTTTTGCCGAGTTTGCCACTGCCGCGCCGCTCGCGCGCGTATGGGATTTCCCGACCACCTCGGCGCTGCCGCAGTCGCTCGTCGCCGACCGCAACGGCAAATCCTACCTTTATCTCGCGCAAAAGGATGGCGGTCTCGTCGTGCTCGATTTGGCCCAGGGCGCCGGCGGTCCGAAGGCCGTGGCGCAGCTACCGATCCGTGCGTTCGGCGGCTTGCACGCGATGAACCTCGTCCAGGACGGCGACCGCCTGTATGTCGCGCTTGGCGACCTGTTCGCGGCCACAGGATCAAAGGCCGGGCTCGCGATCATCGACGTCAGTCAGCCGACGCAGCCGCGCGTCATGTCGGTGTGGACCTCGGCGACGACGCTGAGAGGCGGCGCCGTCGTGCTGGTATCCGGCCGCTATGCCTATCTTGGCGCGATGCGCGCCGGCGTCTTCATTTTCGACGTCTCCAATCCACGCGCCATCGTGCCGGTGGCGTCGATTCTGCCCGACGTCAACTTCCCGCGGCCCAACCCAAACCGCGTGCAGCATCCGAACGCGCGCGGCCTGGCGATCAAGGGCGACTTGCTGTTCGTCGCCTATGATTCGGGTGGGATCCGCGTGATCGATGTCGCCGACAAGGCAAAGCCGCGCGAAATCGCGCGTTACATCAACGCAGCGATCAGAAACAAGCAACAGGCCTACAACAACATCGTCATCAACGGCCGGCTCGCCTATGCCGCCGTCGATTATTGCGGCCTTGAGATCCTCGACATCGGCAATCCTCAGGCGATCCGGCAGACCGGCTGGTGGAATCCGTGGCATTGCGAGACGATGAGCAACAACTGGTTCAACAGCCCCGGCCACACCAACCAGCTCGCGCTCGATGCGAACCGGCAGCTCGTCTTCCTGTCGGCCGGCGATTCCGAACTGCTGGCGGTCGACGTCAAGAATCCGGCGCGTCCGGAACTGGCGAGCCATTTCGGCGCGCCGAAGGATGGACGCGGAACCTGGGGGCTCGCGGTCACCGACCGCAACGTCTTCCTTACCTATATCAAGGCGCTTATCCCGTTCCACGGCGGCTGGGCAGGTGTAACAGCGCTCTCGCGCTAGCAGCGCAGCCTGCCGATCGCTTGACCTCATTGCATTCTATCGAGCGTCTGCGTCCGCCGCCTTTCCGTAGCGCAGGTATCCTCGGCGCTCGTTCGACCAGGCCTGCTCGTCCGCCAGCGCCAGCACATCGAAATCCTGCGGCGTCGCCGATGCATCGTCGGCCCATTCTCGCAGCAGGGGGCCGCCGTTGATGACGTCGATGGCTAATCTGCCGCGCTCATACTCGTAGGGAAAATCGCGCCACAGCGGATAGTCCGGATACAGACGGCGGATCGCTTTGAAGGCGAGCGCCTGGATGCGCCAGGGCGCAAACGCCTGGTGATCGTAATCGGGACCCTCGGTGTGTATTTGCACGCCGTGGCATAGCTGGCCCGCGTGTTTATGGAACGTGGGTTCGAACCAGCATTCGCGCAGACGACAACCGCGGAGCCATTGCGGAGCAAGGCGATCCATTTCCTTCATGACCGCCCGCGCATCGATGTCGGGAGCGCCGAACATTTCGAGCGGCCGCGTGGTGCCGCGCCCCTCCGAGAGGGTCGTGCCCTCGAGCATCACCGTCCCCGCATAGGCGCGCGCCATCCACAAATTCGGAGCGTTAGGACTGGGATTGATCCAAATGCGCTCGCCGAGTGGCCAGCCAAACCCTGGCGCAGCATCGGGCCGCCAATCCTGCATCTCGATGACTTGATAATCGACATCAAGCTTGAGCGTCCTGACGAACCATAGACCCAGCTCGCCCAGCGTGAGCCCATGACGCATCGGCAGCGGGCCAGCGCCGACAAAGCTTTGCCAGCCGTCGCGCAGCGTCAGGCCTTCAACGGGCCGACCGATCGGGTTAGGCCGATCCAGCACCCACACCGCCTTGCGATGCCGTGACGCCGCTTCGAGCACATAGCGCAGCGTCGTGATGAACGTGTAAATCCGGCAGCCGAGATCCTGCAGATCGACGAGGATCACATCGAATGTATCCATCATCGCATCGGTCGGCCTGCGCACCTTTCCGTAGAGGCTGAAGACCGGGACGCCATGCACCGGATCGTTGAAGTCTGGCGACTCGATCATGTTGTCCTGCTTATCGCCGCGCAGGCCGTGCTGCGGACCAAAGGCCGCACTCATCTTCAAGTCACTGCATGCGGCGAGCGCATCGAGCGTGTGCGTCAAATCCTCCGTGACCGAAGCGGGATGCGCAAGCAACGCCACGCGCCGGCCCTTGAGTGGCGCGCGCAGGGCGGGTTCAGCAATTAGTCGATCGACGCCAAACTTCATGACCATAATCGTTCCGGTGGCGCATGAGCTTCGAAAGCCGATTCCGCTTCTCGAACCTCATGCTCGAAGCGGGGAAAACTCATGTGCAAAGCAGACGGAGTGATGGAAGTCGGGATCCCCCGGTGGATGCGCCAACGCCCAATACGACTTGCCGCCGGTCACATCCTCGATCACCGCCGACAAGCCGAGACGCCATGATGCCAAACGTGGAAAAGCCGACAAGCGATCCAGCGCGAGCGAGGCCCGCAAGGTGTAACAGTCGGGACTTGATTGCACGTCGATTGTGGGCGCGGCGATTTCGGTCGCCACCACCATGCCGCTTCGGTAGCTGCTGAACCGGTAGGCCGCCCATTGCGTCGTAGGCGCGAAGTTGAATTCGTAATAGCCGTCCCCGGGGGGAGCACGGACAAATGCCTCGAAGCAGGTGTGCCGCCAAAGCCCGTCGCTGCGCCCAGCCACCGTGACCGGCGGCATGCGCACACCGCCGATCTCGCCGGCCACGACATAGGACAATAGCAAATTACCGGCATGCGGGCGCGCGACCTCCACTTCGATATGCGTCGCTGCCGAGCAGGGCGAGTCCGGATGACGTTTCAATACATGGCGCATACCGGCATTGTAACGGTCTGATCATCCCTGTCACATCGGGCGGAGCGTGAAGCGCCCTCGGAAGCGACGAGAAACCGCTTCCCGGCGGTTGCTTTCGCGCGACCGCCCGGAACCATGAGCCAATCGCTCTTTGCGCCGGAAGGTTTTCGGACGCCCCTCTCGAACCTGAAATCACCGACCTGATGCGTTCACAGGTATGACAAGATCAAGTAGAGGGCCAGCATGATCGTGGTCCAGAACGCCATGCTGCCGGTCGGCCAGGTACGGGCAAGGATGCCCTCGGGCCCGTGGTGGCGTTCGACGGCGAGGGCGGCGCCGCGGGCGCCGCGCTTGGTCGCACGCACAAACCCGTTCCACGCGTGCTGCGCCCATCGTCCGGTGGCGACTGCGACGGTGTAGCCGGCGCGACGATAGAACCAGTCGAAATCGAGATTGATCATACGCAGCTCCGGCGGATAGATGCGGGTGCGCATCAGCACCGTGAAGGCCAGAGCAGAGAACATCAGCAATTGCGTCTGCGTGACGACGTGATGGACGGTATAAGGGTGAAAGGTGACGGGACCATAGGGCAGGATGTCATACAGCGGGCGCGGATAGACACCGATGAGAATGCACAGTACGGCGCTGATCGCCATCGCGATCAACATATTGGCGGGCGCCTCGGCGCACCGCTTGCCGGAATCGTGCGCGAAAAAAGCAAAGTACGGAATCTTTATCCCGGAATGGTGAAACACGCCGGCGCTGGCGAACAGCAGCACGAGCCAAGTCCAGAAGTAGCCCTTGTCCATCGCCGCGGCGATGATCAGCGACTTGCTGATAAAGCCGCTGAACAGGGGAAACGCTGAGATCGACGCCGCGCCGACAATGCAGAAACCCGTGGTCCACGGCATCGACTTGTAAAGCCCTCCGAGTTCCGAGCCCTTGATTGTGCCGGTGCGGAACAGGACGGCGCCCATCGACATAAAGAGCAGCGCCTTGTAGATGATATGGCAGAAGGCGTGGGCGACTGTTCCGTTAAGCGCCAGCTCGCTGCCGATCCCGATCCCGACCACCATGAAGCCGAGCTGGTTGTTGAGGCTGTAGGCGAGCACGCGCCTCAGGTCGTTCTCAATGACCGCATAGAAGATGGGAAACGCCGTCATGGTCGCGCCGATCGCCACCAGAATTTCAGTGCCGGCATAGCCGCGCGCGAGTGCGTAGACCGCAAGCTTGGTGGTGAAGGCGGAAAGGACCACCGTTCCGGTGACCGTCGCCTCGGGATAGGCGTCCTGCAGCCAGTTGTGCAGGAGCGGGAAGGCGCATTTGATGCCGAAGGCAAGGAAGATCAGCACGCCCGCCAGCGACTCCGTCCCTAAATGCCCGAACGAGATCTCGCCGGTTTGGCTGTAGTGCACAACGACGCCGGCAAGCAGCAGCACGCCCGAGGTCACCTGGATAACGATGTAGCGCAACCCCGCGCCGTAAGCGCGCTCATTGCGACTCGCCCAGATCAGAAACAGGGACGCGACCGCAGTTCCTTCCCAGAAAATAAACAGCGTGATGAGGTCGCCGGCAAACACCGCGCCGACGGCGCTGCCGGCATAGATCAGGGCTGCGACCTGCTGCACCGTGTCGTCAATATGCAGCGCGTAAATGAAACAGAGGAACGCTGCGATCAGGAAAATAAGCCCGAATACGAAGCTGAGTTCGTCGACCCTCAGCGTGATCAGGGTCATGTTGAGGACATGGATTTCGCCGAAGCTGCCGTTGGGCAGAGTGACCAACTGCCATAGGGCTACAACCGGCAAAGCGAGTATGTAAGCGGCGCGCAGGCGTCCGCGCAGAAACGGCACAAGCAATGCGCCAATGATCAGGATCAGACCGGGCGACAGCTCACCGGTCATAGTAGTCCTCCGGTCGTGCAACAAGGATGCGAAGGCCCTTGGCGGCGATGACCAGGCCGAAACAGCAGACGAACCCGTAGAAACCGTAGAATCCGAATTCATGCTCGATGGCAAACGGCCCGTGCGGCTCGATCAGAAGATCAGCGCCGAGAAGCAACGCGCAGACGGCATACAGGGCCCAGACGATGCGATCGACATTGTGCGGATCATCAAGCCAATAGGCTCGTCCGGACGATTGCGTCTCGCCGGCGGCATCGTTATGGGCCATGTCATATCCTCGCATTCTCTGGCGAATCCCATCCGCGGATTGGAATTCGCTTTGGTTCTCTTTGCGTGGCGCTTAATGCAGCGCACGGATTCCTTCCGTTGCCGACCACTCCCGCAGCGAGCTTCATCTCAGTGGAAATGAAACTCGATCCATTTCTCCTTCAGTGACGCAGTTTCAGGGTAGCGCGCAGGCGCTACCCTGAAACTATTTCTAACGACCGGTCAGTGCTCCGGCTACCAACGCCTCGATGTTGTCGATCTCAAAGAACAGGACGACGCAGGCAATCGCGGTCAGCGACAGCGGCACGACGCAGGCGAGCGGCGCTTCCCTGATTCCGGGCTTCGTCGCAACATCGCCGGCGCGCGGCGGCAGGAAGAACGCGCGGCCGACGATCGACAGCAGATAAGCAATGTTGAGCAGCGAGCTTATCATCAGGACGCCAACCACGATGAGGTGACCGGCGTCGGCGGCGGCAAGGGCCAGCAGCCATTTGCTCCAGGTGCCGCCCAGCGGCGGAATGCCGATGATGCTCAGCGAGCCGAGCAGGAAGGCGAAAAAGGTAAACGGCATGGTGCGTCCGAGGCCGTCGAGCTCGTTCACCTCGGTCCGATGGGTCGCCACATAGATCGCGCCGGCGCAGAAGAACAGCGTGATCTTTCCGGTTGCGTGCATGACGATCTGCACGGCGCTTCCGTTCAGTCCGGCCGTGGTCGCAAGTCCTGCACCGAGAACGACGTAAGCAAGCTGGCTCACCGTCGAATAAGCGAGGCGCGCCTTGAGATTCACCTTGCTCAGCGCGATCAGCGAGGCGAGCAGAATGCAGGCGCTGGCGACATAGATCAGCCAGGTGGAGGCGCCGGTCGCCGTCAGCATGTCGAGTCCGAAGACGTAAAGCACGATCTTGGCGATGCTGAATACGCCGGCCTTGACCACCGCGACGGCGTGCAGCAAGGCGCTGACCGGCGTCGGCGCCACCATCGCCGCGGGCAGCCAGAAATGCACCGGCATTACCGCCGCTTTGCCGATCCCGAAGACATAGAGCGCGAGCAGCACGGCGATCACCGTCGCGTCGGCCTTGCCGCCAAGGATACCGCCGGGTGTGAAATCGAGCGTGCCGGCGAGCACCCAGGTCACGATGATCGCCGGCAGGAACAGAATGAGCGACGTCCCAAGGAGAAGAAGAAGATAGATGCGACCGGCGCGGATCGCCTCCGCATTGTGTTTGTGCGTCACCAAGGGATAGGTCGAGAGGGTAAGCGCTTCGTAGAACAGAAACAGAGTGAACAGGTTCTTGGCGAAAGCGATCCCGATCGTGCTCCCGAGGGCGATCGCAAAGCAGACATAGTAGCTGGTCTGGCGCGGCTCGTTGCCGGCGCGCATGTAGCCGATCGAATAGATCGAATTGACGATCCACAGCGACGAGGCGACGAGCGCGAACAGCATGCCGAGTGGCTCGACCTTGAAGGCAAGCTCGAGCTCAGGCACGACTTGGATGATCTGCGCCTCCGGCCGGCCGCCGTGGAGCACCGGCGCGAGCAGGCCGACGACAGCGACGCACAGCGCAACCGCGGTGATCAGCGTCACGGTCTCGCGCAGATTGGGCAGCTTGTGACACAGCGGAATGATCAAGGCGCCTGCGAACGGCACCAGCACCGCCAGCAGCACGAGCTGTTCGGACGAAAAAATCCTCGTCATCGCAGCCCTCCGAGCAGGAGCTTGGCGGTCTTTGCTGCGATGCCTACGGTCCACTCGGTATCGATGCCGAAATAGATCGTTGCAGCGGCCAGCACGATGAGTGGCAGCAGTATGGAGAGAGGCGGGTCGCGCAGCTTCGCAATGGCTGGCGAGGGCTCGCGCAGCCAGGCGACTTCGAGCACACGGCCGACATAGACAAGCGCGATCGCCGAACTCGCCACGATCAGGAACACCAATACCCACCAGCCCTTATCGAGCGCGCCGACCGCCAGATACCATTTGGAGATGAAGCCGGCGGTACCGGGCGTGCCGACAAGGCCGAAGCCCGCGATCGTGAACGCCGCCATCGTGATCGGCATGCTGCGGCCGATGCCCGCGAGCTCTCTGAGTTGCACCGTGTAGGCGCGATAGAAAACTGCGCCGACCGCAAGAAAGAGCGCCGCCTTCATGATTGCGTGATTGACGATATGGACGAGCCCGCCGGTGAGTCCGGCTTGGTTGGCGAGCCCGATGCCGAGCGTGATGTAACCGATCTGCGCGACCGACGAATAGGCGAGCATCCGCTTCACGTTGGTCTGGAATACCGCGACGAAGGAGGCGATGAACATCGCCGCGAGCGAAAGCGCGATCATGATCTCGCTCATCGGCAGCGCATCGATGTTGATCGCGACGCCGAATACCGAGAAGTAGTAACGGATCAGCAGATAGATCGCGACCTTGGTTGCGCTTGCGGCAAGAAACACGGTCGCCCAGGACGGCGCGTAAGCGTAGGCGTTCGGCAACCACACATGTAAGGGAAACAGTGCGAGCTTCAGGCTGATGCCGACGGTCAGGAACGCCAGCGCCGTCACCATCGCCGGAAAGTTCTGCGTCGCGATCGGCCCGAGGCGAGAGGCGATGTCCGCTATGTTCAGCGTGCCGGTGAGCAGATAGAGCAGGCCCACTCCAATGACGTAGAATGTCGCGCCGATCGTGCCCATGATGAGGTATTGGAACGACGAGAGAAGCGCCCGCCGGTCGGCACCGAGCGCAATCAGCACGTAGGTGGAGAGCGACGAGATTTCGAGAAAGACGAAGGCGTTGAAAGCGTCTCCAGTCACCGCGATGCCGAGCAGCCCGGTCAGGCAAAGCAGGTACATGCAATAGAACCACGCCTCGCGCCTCTCCTCGAGTTCGAAGGCGACGGAGCGGCGCGCCGCAGGAATGATCACGGCGCCAATGGTCGACACGAGGACCAGCACGAAGGCGTTCAGCAGGTCCACCCGGTACTCGATTCCCCACGGCGACGCCCAGCCGCCGAGGTGGTACGAGATCGGGCCAGCGGTCAACACCTGCCACAGCATCGCACCGGCGATGACCGGCATCATCCAGCTGACGACCAGCGCGACCGCAAACGCCGTCGCCCCCCGGCGCATGAAACCCGTGAGCAGGGCTCCGATCAGTGGGATGACGACTTGAAGGGCTGGAAGGTTTGTCCAGACCGCGGTCATGCGTCGCGGTCCTGCCCAAAGATTTCGTCCTCTTCCACCGTGCCATAGGCTTCGTTGATGCGGATCACCAAGGCGAGGCCGAGCGCAAGCGTCGCGACGCCGACGACGATCGCGGTCAGGATGAGAACGTGAGGGAGCGGATTTGAATAGACGGTAAAGGCTGGATCGATGATCGGCGCCGTGCCACCGATGATCTTTCCCGGCGCGATATAGAGCAGATACACCGAGGTCTGAAACATCGATAGACCGACGAGCTTCTTCACCATATTGCCGCGGGCGACGACAATGTAGAGGCCGCTCATCATCAAGAAAATCGTGATGATGTAATTGTAGTGGTCGATCAGGGTCATCAGTCTCGTCATCAGCGGCCTCGTTCAACGAAGGCGTAGAACACCGCCGTCATGGTCCCGGCCACCGTGATCAACACGCCCGCCTCGACAAGGAATATCCCGAGCGCGTGTCCCTCCGCGGGATGGGACGAGAAAACGGAATAGTCGAGATATTTTTCGCCCATGAATAGTCCGGCCACTCCGGTTCCGGCATAGATCAGCACGCCGAGCGGAACCATGCGCTGCACGACGGCCTGCGGAGCGATGCGATGCGCCGTCTCGAGACCGAAAGTGATCGCCAGCAGGATGACCATGCCCGCCGTTATGACGCCCGCCTGAAAGCCGCCGCCCGGGCCGAAATCGCCATGGAAATGCACATACAACGCGAACATCAGCATGAAAGGCAGGATCAGCTTGGTGCCGATGCGAAGTATCGGATCGAGGCTCATGACGAGGCGCTCCCCTGATCGCCGCCCTTTCGCCGCGCACCGCGCAGCAGCAGCATCACCCCGATGCCGGCCGTGAAGATCACCGTCGTTTCCCCGAGCGTGTCGTAGCCGCGGTAGTCGGCGAGCACGGAGGTAACGGCGTTCGGAACATCGGTTTCTTTGATCGTATCCGCGATGTAGCGCGGCACGACGTGCTGATGGATGACCGCGTCGGCCGTCCCGAACGGAGGAAGGAGGAGCGTGCCCCATACCAGAACCACGCCGGTCGCGATGGAGACGAACAACGGCAGCAACTGCCGATGGACCGGGGGCGCTTCGGTCGTCGTCCTGATCAGGTGCAGCGTGGCGAGGAAGATCACGAGCGATATTCCGGCGCCGACCGACGCTTCGGTCATCGCAACGTCCACGGCGTCCAGCGCAACGAGCACCGTTGCCATCAGGAAGCTGTAAACGCCGCTGAGAATGACGACGCCGAATAGGCTGCGCTGGCGCACGATGGCGATCGTGACGACCGCCAGCAGCGTGAGCAGCGCCATGTTGATGATCGCTATGATGGCCGCCTCCCGTCATCTGCACTCGCCGCAGGCGGCGAGGTGATTGCACGGCGATCTTCGGCGAGCCGCGGCTGGATATTCTCGTGCAGGCACGCCTGCGCGAGCGCGTGAGTCACGATCGGGCTGCCGAAGAAGAACAGAACCAACAGGAACAGAAGCTTCAACGTCACCAGGCTGACGCCCGCCTGCAGGCACATGCCGAGGATCAGAAAGCCGGCGCCGGCGGTGTCGATGATGCCAGCCGCATGCATGCGCGTGAAGACTTCGGGCATGCGCACCAGCCCCAACGCGCCGACGATGATGAAGAAGGAGCCCACCATCATCAGCGCGAAGCTTGCGACGTTGACGGCGACGGTCATGGCTTCGTCTCCGTATCGACATCGTAAGCGAGATCGCCGTGGCGGAAGAACTTCAGCACGGCAAGCGTGCCGATGAGATTGAGCAGGCCGTAGGTCAGGCCGATGTCGAGGAACTCGGGGCGTTCGGTCAGGAAGCCGATGACGGCGAGCAGCAGGATCGCGAGCGTGCCGACCGAGTTGCCGGCGAGCACGCGGTCGAACACGGTCGGGCCTCCGATCGCACGCGCGATCGCGAGCGCCAGCGCGGTCAGGATGGCCGCAGCCGCCGCAGCGAACATCATGCGGCGCCCTCGAACTGGCTCACGCGCTGGTCCATGCCACCGGCCTCGAGATCAAGCGCCCCCTCCCGGGTCAGCGCATGCACGGTAAGTTCGTCGCCGTCGAGCCCGACCGTGATGGTGCCCGGCGTCAAGGTGATCGAATTGGCGTAGGTGACGACGCCCACGGGCGTCCTCTGGCTCGCGCGAACGACGGTCATGGTCGGCGTTATAGGCAGCCGCGGGTTGAGAATGATCTTGGTGACGCTCACGGCCGACTTGACGATCTCGCCGGCCAGCCAGGGAAAATAAGTGAGCGCTCGACCGAACAACTCGATCGGATGGCTTTCCGCATCCAAGACCCGCATGCGGATCGCCGCGAGCACGCACAGGACCGCGGAAGCGGCCCCCGCGGCGATCAGGCCCGGCGTGTAATGCCCCGACAAGGCCAGCCAAAACGCAAACAGAAAGCCTGCAAGACTCACGTATCGCATCGCGTTCCCCGGGGAGATATTCCGTGCGTGGGCGGGCGATTGTATTGGGTCTTGCTCGCCAATTCCAGCATGCGCGTCGCGTGAGCCGCTTTGGCCGGCCTGGGGAGCTCGGGGCCGTCGCCAGGGATCGCAGCGCGCGCGTCCGGGCGCTGCGATCCTTCCGCCCGCGCATCCGAGGGCGGGCAAGGGCGCGCGCCTACATTCAGGAGCTTGTGGCCGAAGCGGCGGCGATCACGCCCATCGCGATCATGCACAGCGCCTGGGTGAAAAAGCACGCGAAGCGCAGGGCGGCCACCGTGTTCGTCTGCTCCAGCGCGAGGTGGATCACAGTCTGAAAGATTCGTGCGACCAGGATGATGATCGCGAGCGCATCGAGGACGGGGTTGTCGGCATGGATGGCGAGCAGGACGACCACGAGCGCCGTGTAAACGGGCAGGTTCTCAACGCAGTTCATGTGGGCGCGCACGGCGCGGCGGTACCACTCGCTGCCCTGCGGCTCGTCGGCGCGCCACTCGGCAATGGCCACGCGGCCGGTAAGGATGCGGGTCCAGCGGTAAATACCGACGGTCGTGAACAGGGTCAGCAGCGTCCACGCCGCAAAGCCGAGCAGAACCCAGAGCGGAATCGTCATCAAAACCTCCCAGGGCTGCCCGCGATATTCTTGAAGACTGAACTCGCTCGTAGTGATTTCATATTTCCCCTCGTCACCGTTGGACGTGCCCCGGCGGTCCATTCTGAAGAGCCGCACGTGCGGAGCAGTCGTATGGATGCGCGGGTCAAGCCCGCGCATGACGACGAAAACAGTCCCCCTCCCCCGCAAGCGGGGGAGGATAATGAGGGTGCGCGGGTCGCGCCCGCACCGGCCGGCGTCCTCGCCCCGTCATCGCCCGCGCGGGCTAACCCGCGGAAAGCGCTTTTTCCCGTCAGCCTTGATGTGCTGAAATCACGGCCACGGGCCGGAGAGTTTTCTCCGGCATCCTCGGGAGGATATCGCCGCCATGGCCCACAAGGATCTGGGAGCCTTCGACTATGTGATCGTCGGCGCCGGCAGCGCCGGCTGCGTGCTGGCCAACCGGCTGTCGGCCGACCCTTCCGTCACGGTGGCTCTGATCGAGGCCGGCGGCAACGACAACTGGATCTGGTTTCACATTCCGGTCGGCTATCTTTATTGCATGGGCCACCCCCGCGCCGATTGGGGCTATTCCACCGAGCCGTCCGCGGGCCTGAACGGCCGTTCGCTGATGTATCCGCGCGGCAAGGTGTTGGGCGGCTGTTCGGCAATCAACGGCATGATCTACATGCGAGGCCAGGCTCGCGACTACGACCGGTGGCGGCAGCTTGGCAATCCCGGCTGGGCTTGGGACGACGTGCTGCCGCTATTCCGCGCGTCCGAGGATCAGGCGGCGCTGAGCGGCCCCGCGCTCGACCCGGCCGTGCACGGCACCGGCGGCGAATGGCGGGTCGAAAAGCAGCGCCTGTCCTGGGAAATCCTCGATGCCTTCATGGCCGCCGCCCAGGACTACGGCCTGCCCCACACCGACGATTTCAACTCCGGCGACAACGAAGGCGTCGGCTATTTCCACGTCAACCAGCGCTCGGGCTGGCGGGTGAGCACGGCCAAAGCCTTCCTCAAGCCGGTCTTGAGCCGTCCCAACCTGACCGTCTTCACCAAGGCCCACGTGCAGCGGCTGGAGCTGGCGGACAAACGGGCAAGCGCGGTGATCATGCGGCGCGAGGGCGAGGACGGCCGACTGACCGCCCGAGGGGAAGTGATCCTGGCCGCCGGTGCGCTCGGCTCGCCACAGATCTTGCAGCTGTCGGGCATCGGCCCCGGCGCTGTCGCCAAGGACTTCGGCATCGCCTTGCAGCACGAATTGCCCGGTGTCGGCGAAAACCTGCAGGACCATCTGCAGGTACGCTGCGCCTATAAGGTTTCCGGCGTCACCACCCTCAATCAGCGCGCCAACTCGCTGCTGGGGAAGTTGGGCATCGGCCTCGAATATCTGCTGTTCAGAAGCGGCCCCATGTCCATGGCGCCATCGCAGATGGGCGCCTTCCTCAAGTCCGATCCGGCCCTGGAAACGCCGGATCTGGAATATCATATACAGCCGCTGACATTGGAGGCCTTCGGCCAGCCGCTGCACCCCTTTCCAGCCTTCACCGCCAGTATCTGTAACCTCAGGCCCGAAAGCCGCGGCTACGTGCGGCTGAAAAGTCCCGATCCCTTGGCCGCGCCGGCGATCCAGCCGAACTACCTCGCCACCGAGGGCGACCGCGCGGTGGCGGCACGGGCGATCCGCATCACCCGCGAGATCGTCTCGCGTCCGCCGCTGGCGCGCTACAAGCCCGAGGAATTCAAACCCGGCCCGGCCTACGGCAATTCCGATGCGGACTTGGCCCGCGCCGCCGGCGACATCGCCAGCACCATCTTCCACCCGGTCGGGACCTGCAAGATGGGCGACAACTTCGCCGCCGATCCGATGGCGGTGGTCGATGCCCGGCTGCGGGTCCATGGACTTCGGGGGCTTCGGGTGGTCGATGCCTCGATCATGCCGAACATCACCAGCGGCAACACCAACTCGCCGACCATCATGATCGCCGAGAAGGCGGCGCGCATGATCGCCGAGGACCGGCGTACGGCCGGCTAACGGGCCGGCGCCTAGAGCGACCTCTTATCGTCACCCACAAGCAAGTCCCGAATATTATTTGGCACTGGAAATCCGTAACCGATCCATTTTTTCGCCCACCAGAGCTGTCCTGATTTGTGCTCCTCGCTGCAATACAATTCGGAGCCAATCATCTGAAAAGCATTGATCAGAGCCTGGATGGCGTCTGCCCCGTGCGCGGCGTTTGATCTCATCCGGCCCGGCCAGTGAATTTCCCATCGACAGGACCACGCGGCCTTATCTTCGACCGGCCAGTATATTCGAACCGGAACGTCGAGCTCCCGACCGCCACTGCTTATCTTCAACACGCGCGATATGGCGTTCATAATGCCTGCTGTTAGAATCTGAGTTGCGGAATTGGGCGACCGCTGAGGCAAGCGGCATAACGTTCGTTGGCTGACGCCCAACACAGCGGTGTCCTAAACCAAATTGCATTTGAAGGTATCGAGCTTGTATTGAGCGTCGCATTCAGCTTCGTTTATGTTTCGGCGAGCGGCGATGGTGATTGGCGAAAGCGGCCTGTTTCGGTTTGCCGTGCCATCACCACCTGCATCAACCCATCGACCGCGGTCGTCACGCGGCTGATTGGGATCATACTTGCCTACATGGTATGACCTCGAAGCAGATGGTCCGAAGCGGAGCGCCCAGTAGTCCGGCCGTACACACAGGAGTTCGTCTGGAGAGAGACCGTCCAGATGAGCCTTTAAAATCTCTTCCCGCGACTGCCAGCGTTTGGATGGCGGCGCAGGCCTTGTCGGTGTCCAACGAATCATGTGTTAACCTCACCTGAGGCTGACTTAATTCCTATCACATGCCTCGGATAGAATCCAGGATAATATTCCTCCATCAAATAACCGTCTGAATTAAAAGAAATTTCTAACTCACCACCGAGTCATCTGGAGCGGCCATTACTGATGCTAGTGCTGCGCGACGGAGGTGTGGGGAGCGATTTGATCAACTGCGTCAGCGTGCCGGCGGCATCCAAGCCCTGCTCGGTCAGCAAAATCTTCTTGGCGAGCCCGGGCACTGCCGCCATTCGCCCGCCGTTCTGGCGATGTATTTCGTGGTCGGGCTCCGCACGCTGCGGCCTGCCTGCAAGACGATCGGATCGATGCCCGGTTCAAGCGTTGAGCCTACTTGCGTTGTATTGTCGAGATGTACTCGATGAGTTCCAGAATCCGTCGCCGCGCCATCGCATCAATCACGTGATTAGCTGAATTCCCTGGTAGCCGGGATTGCACGTCACGCCTGTAGACATCACCCCAAACGGGCATATCCCTTGGACCATGCATCACAACGTCAATGCTGCCGTCGACCACCTCGTAGACGTGCACGAACGGAAACACGCCCTTGTTTGCTTCCGAGAGTCTCGTCAGATCAGAAGGGCGCGGCGTGAGATTTTTTCCCCGCGGCCCATCCCCTTCGCCGGTCTTCCCGTGACATGGTTGGCACGACTTCACGTATTCATTTCGACCGGACTCCAGTGTTTTCGCATTTATCGAGTAAATTGACGCCGCCGCGATAACGATTCCTATCCAAATTGGTCGCATGGCAATTCCTCGTAGCGCATTCAGTCGCAACAGGGAGAGCGCAGACGAGACTGGGCGGAACAAGGAGCGAAGGCCGAGGAATGCGCTCCAGCTCAGCACGCCCGGCTAAGCCGATGACTATTGCCCGGAGATGAAAGAACGATGACAGGCGTACGGCCTTGTCCGGGCTGCACTCCTGGTCCGGTCAGCCGACCCAACCAAGTCGGAGCCCTTGTTGCCCGGGGGAGCACGCACGCTACATTTCGCTCTGCGGTTGCCCCGATCCGGGCGGACCGGAAGCTTCCGCATAGCGAAATTTCGCCTAATGAAGCGGAATCGGTTAGGGAACAGGCCTGAATATCCGCAACGGCTTAATTTATCGAAATCGGCATGCGCTTGTGGGATCGGAGCGAGGCAATTGCTTGGTCATTGGTTGTAGCCGGCGTGGCCGGCTACGCCTTCCTGTTCGCGGGCGCCTACCTCGGTTGGGGCGGCGTACGCGCAGCCTTCGCGTCCTACGGATTATGGATACTCCTCTCGACGCTCGTATTCGCCATCGTCGCCGGCGCGCGTAGCTGGGAGAAGCGCGCGAATCCAACGATCCATCTTATCGGCGACGCGGACCAGAGCCATTGGGATCGCACGGTCGAGCCGGGCGGCAAAACTGTCACGGCTTTCAATTTCCATATGCGGGCGACGAACATTTCGTCGGGACCAATCAGGATGCCTCTCGCACGCTTGCTCAGACCCCGCGTCGGCAGGCCGGAAGTGCGCGTTGAAACGCGCGATCCGCTCACCAATCAATTCGGACAAGCCCCTCCGATGGAGCCAAACGACACGCGAGACATTCGCTTCACGTTCCGTGTCGATAAGCCGATCGGCAGACCGGGAAAGACGATCACGGCAGTTGTGTCGGTGAGCGACCAGCTTGGTCGTTCGCACAAATTCAAGTTCAAGAAGCTTCGACCCTCCACCGATTCAGCGACGACAAGCCCACCTTAGGTCTATTCGCGTCCACACCGCTTGTTCCGCCACCCGGCGCCATCTTGTCGGATTTCGCTTTAACTAAAGAATCTCTGCGCCGCCTCTGTCACCAGCAGCAGTTTGGCGCGTTGGTCGGCCTCGCTGAGCGGGTTGCCGGCGACCGTGCTCGCAAACCGGCATTGCGGACCGATCGCGAGGCGATCGCGATCGATATAGACTGGCTTCATCGAGCCGCCGCGCGAGCACCTCCATGTTTTCCAGCACCAGCGGCTTGGTGCTGATAAGGCTCTCAGCTTGAGCCTAGGCCCTGTTTGCAAAGGTGCGTAGCGTAGGCATCTGCGGGTGAACGCAATGGCCAACAAGACGTCCAAGAAGTCAACGAAGGTCGCCAAGAAAGCCGCCGCCAAGCGGGTCGCTGCGAAGGCGGCCAAGCCGCGCAAGACGGCGCCGAAGTCGCAGTCCCGCAAGGTCGCGAAGCCGGCTCTCCTCGCAGGCGGCAACCCTCAGATCGCGAAGGCCGACGGCGACGCCCCCGTGCAGGCCTACATCGCGGCCATGCCGGGTTGGAAACGCGACGTCGGGCGCCGCCTCGACGCGCTCATCGCACGCACCATCCCCGGCGTACGCAAGGCCGTCAAATGGAACTCGCCCTTCTACGGCGTCGAGGGCCAAGGCTGGTTCCTCAGCTTTCACTGCTTCACGACGTACGTCAAAGTGGCCTTTTTCCGCGGCGCGTCGCTGCGTCCTGTCCCGCCCGGCGAGTCCAAGCACAAGGACGTGCGCTACCTCGACATCCGCGAGGACGACCAGCTCGACGAAGCTCGGCTGGCCGCTTGGGTGAAGCAAGCGAGCCTTTTGCCCGGCGAACGCATGTGAGCGGCCAGCACATCGACGCGGGAACGGGAGGCGTTAGCGCGAGGGCGACTGAAGGATATCGATTTCGTGCTGATCATTGCCCACAAGCACGGCCAGCGAATAGCGCTTTGGTCCACGCGATGTATCCGATACAGGCGGCTGAATGTGAAGCTGGCCACCATACCACTCGCCGGGAAATAACGTGTTGTCTTTGATAACGCTTCGCTCAAGAGAGGCGAGGTTGCGCTGGCCTGTTTCGATGGTATTGGCGACCAAAGCCGCGTTCTCAGCCGAAGCGCGAGCTTGAGCCGCTGAAGCAGCGTTAGGATCGTAAAAGCTACCTGTTGGTGTCGCCACGAGGCGTGTATGTGGTCGACTGAAAACTTCCGTAGCCCGCGTTAGCTGCGGACATGGCGTTGCCGGCGACGGCAAGACCAGCACCAAACTTGCGGATCGTCTGTCTAGTCTCTTCCTCGCTCACAAGCTGTTCGTAAGGGACGACCTGCAGGCGAGCGGGGGCACCATTGAGCATCTGCACCGCTTCGATATTCGCAACACGGAAGTCAATTGGAGCGCGGCTGAGGTTGTAGATTGCCAGTGCGAAAACAGGGCGATCACCGGAGGTGAACTTTCGCGTCGCCGGCCTCGCGATGACAATTGAATTGGCTTTGCGCGACACCAAAGCGCTTTGCCCGTCGCGAACTATTGCCTCTTGCTCAGCCTTAGGAGTGAACTTAACCGCTTCGGAAGTAGAGCAAGCTGCGCAGAACGCCGCGACAGCAACCGCTACCGTAAGGCTTAGCATGACAACACCCCCCGGTTACAGGCAAGGATGAATTTTGCACAACCAGGAGGAAGTGGCAGCGGGAGAAGTTACGTAGCGGTGTTAACGTATCCTTAACCTCGCACGAGGCGTTCTCAGGACGCGTCCTGCTCACATGCCCCAAACCGCAAGAGCAGCTTCCGCGCTCGTTGGATCATCCTTGAGGCTGTAGATCGTTTGGCGGCTAAGGCCTGTCGCGTTGGCAATGCGGCCGATCGCGGCTTCCTGCCCAAGCAGGCCTCGTACTGTAGGATACTGATTTAATTTATACATATTCGTTGCAGTCGGGTGGCGGAGGGACACGAACCGGAATGCAACATTCTCCAGTTTAGAAAGCAGGAGCTAAACAGCACGTCGACCATCCACTCTCTCCATGATGGACAGCGCCGCTTCGCCGATTTCTGCCGCACGCCCAACGAACAGGCCGCCGCCATTAGTCAGCCCGTCGGGTGATCGTGCGGACCGCATTGGCGGTCGGCCGGGCGT
>JBAPYK010000203.1:0-7486 GCA_049284695.1 Rhodoplanes sp.
CTGTGCGGCAATCGTCAACCTGGCCCTCAAGGAGCCGGATTTATCGCCGCGCGACCTTGCCGTCAACTTCGCGGATACCCAAGGGCAGCTTCCGGTCCGAGGCCAGCATTTATCGGCTCTTGAAGGATCGTGGCCAGGCGTGGGAATACGCAGCCCGCGCATCTGATCGTGCACAGGATAGTGCGAACCGGTACTCGGATAGGAACGAAAATAAGAGAAAGGGTAAACGGACGTGTGCAATTTTTGCACATGAGCACCACTAAGTTATTGAAGCGCTAACATTATCCGTCCAGTCCATCATCGGCGCAATGGCGAACTGGTTTGCTTGGTGTTTCACGCAGTAGTTTACCGGCTTCTCTAGATCAGGACCCTGTGCAGTCGACTGCTCGATTGGCGTTTAGAGACCCAAATCGCACCGCGAGGCGCGAAACAAAGCACGAGTCACCCTTGCTCTGGAAGCCGCTCATCTCGAATAGGTGAAGTCCGCGCCGGCCTTGCTGCCGGCGGGCCAGCGCGCGGTCACCGTCTTCGTCTTGGTGTAGAAGCGGATCGCGTCCGGCCCATGCTGATTGAGATCGCCGAAGACGGAGCGCTTCCAGCCGCCGAATGTGTAATAGGCAAGCGGGACGGGAATGGCGAAATTGACCCCCACCATCCCGACATTGACGCGTTCGGTGAAATCGCGCGCGGTATCGCCGTCGCGGGTGAAGATCGCAACGCCATTGCCATATTCGTGCTCGGACGGCAGCCGAACCGCCTCCTCGTAGTCCGCCGCGCGGACCACCGAGAGGACAGGACCGAAAATCTCCTCTTTGTAGATGCGCATGTCGGGCGTCACCCGATCGAACAGGCAGGCGCCGAAGAAGTTGCCGTTCTCGTAGCCCTGCAGCTTGAAGCCGCGTCCATCGACGACGAGGCGTGCGCCTTCCTTCACGCCGAGATCGACATAGGCCTTGACCTTGTCGAGATGCGCGCGGGTCACAAGCGGCCCGAAATCGGCCTGCGGATCGGTCGAGGGACCTATGCGCAGCGCCTCCACCCGCGGCGTAAGCTTGCCCAGCAGCGCGTCGGCGGTCGCCTTTCCCACCGGCACCGCGACCGACACTGCCATGCAGCGCTCCCCGGCGGAGCCATAGGCCGCGCCGATCAACGCATCGACGGCCTGGTCGAGGTCGGCGTCCGGCATGATCACCATGTGGTTCTTGGCGCCGGCGAAACACTGGACGCGTTTGCCGCCGGCGCAGCCGGTCGCGTAGACATATTCGGCGACGGGCGACGAACCGACAAATCCGATCGCCATCACCCGCGGGTCGGTCAGCAAGGCATCGACCGCTTCCTTGTCGCCGTTGACGACATTCAAGACGCCGGCCGGAAGCCCCGCCTCGATCAGCAACTGGGCGAGCCGCATCGACACCGAAGGGGTGCGTTCCGACGGCTTGAGGATGAAGGCGTTGCCGCAGGCGAGCGCCGGCGCGAATTTCCACATCGGAATCATGGCCGGAAAGTTGAACGGCGTGATCCCGGCGACGACCCCGAGCGGCTGGCGAAACGAATAAAGGTCGATTCCGGGACCGGCGCCGGAGGTGAACTCGCCCTTCATCAGCTGCGCCACGCCGCAGGCGAACTCGACGACCTCGATCCCGCGCTGGATATCGCCGCGCGCGTCCTCGACTACTTTACCGTGCTCGTTGGCGAGCAGCAGCGCCAGGTCGTCGAATTCCTTTTGTACGAGATCGAGAAACTTGAACAACACGCGCGCGCGGCGCTGCGGGTTCACGGCGCCCCAAGCGGGCTGCGCCGCGGCGGCGACGGCGATCGCATGTTCGACCTCGGCGTGCTTGGCAAACGCGACCTTCGCGCTGACCTCGCCCGTGTTGGGATTGAACAGCTCGCCGCAACGGGCGGAAGCGCCTCGCACCTCTCGACCGCCAATGAAATGCCCGATCTCGCGCATCCTCCGCGCTCCCTGTCGTTTCCCCCTGTTGTCTTTTCTTCGCGGTGCGGTGCTCGGCTTTTCGGGCGTGACGAACAGGCCACATTACCAACGGCCGGTCGATCTGCCGCCTGCATCGCGTTCGCGAGCGCCCTGACCGATTTCTGGACGCCGGCCGGCGCCGCCTTCCGCCCGCGCCTTACCTATCGAGCGGGCGTGCTTTTATCGAATGCCTCCTCACGCTGCTCATGCCCGCCAAGGCCAGAGTTTCCCGATTGCGCGCATAATTTGCCTGCCAATGAGGTCGATCATCATCAAAGCAGTTGTCGCCTTGCACAGCAAAATATAAGAATTGCATAACCGATGTGCATTATTGCAGAACGGCGATGAATTGGGACGATATCCGTGTTTTCCTTGCCGTCGCGCGCGCAGGGACATTCTTGCAGACAGCGCGCGCATTGAAGCTCAACCATACCACCGTCAGCCGACGCATCGATCGCCTCGAACGCATCTTGGCGACGCGTTTGCTCGAGAGGCGCACGGACGGATGTCGGCTGACGCCGGCGGGGGAACGTCTGCTTGGAATAGCCGAGCGGATGGATACCGAGATGTTGCGCGGAAGCGAGCGTCTCAAAGGAGAACAAGGCCTTCTAGGCGGCACCGTGCGCATCGGCGCCCCTGACGGGATCGGAAGCTATTTTCTCGCCGCGCGCCTTGCCGCGTTTGCGGCAGATCATCCGGAACTCACCATCCAGCTCGTGCCATTGCCGCGCTTGTTTTCGCTGTCGAAACGCGAGGCCGACATGGCGATCACCATCGACCGGCCGAGCGAAGGGCGGTTGGTGGCGATGAAACTGATCGATTATGGCGTCAGCCTTTACGCGTCGCGGGACTATCTGAAGCGGCATGGGCGCATCAGCCGGCCCGACGATCTCGGCGGCCACACGCTGATCACCTATGTGGACGATCTCGCTTATAGCCAGGCGCTCGATTACGCCAAGCAACTCGAGCGATTGGCGGGCCGGCGCTTCGAATGCGCCAGCGTCGTCGGTCAGCTCGAGGCGGTGCGCCGCGGCCACGGCGTCGCCATGCTGCATGACTTTATCGCCAGACTGCATAAAGAACTTGTGTGTGTGCTGCCGGAAATCGGCGCGATGCGCAGCTACTGGCTCGTCGCCCACTCCGACCTGCGGGATGTCGCGCGGGTGAGCGCGGTGTGGGACTTCATCGCGCGCGAAGTGCGGGCGTCCAGCAAGGCCTTTGTTCGCCCGAAGCGGCCTTAGGCCCGCAGAGGTTTTGATCACACCGTGTCGGCGGCATTCGCGAGGCTTGAAGCGGCGTGGCGCTTAGCTTTTTTACGCTAAATCCTACTTCAGCCAACCCAACCGCGCCTTGACGTTCACGGCGTGAACGGTCTAGAGCACTTCGTCGGCGACATCGAATCGCCGGTCGCCGCAGCTGCGGCCGCGACCACGGAGGCGACGCTAAGCTCCGCCGGAACGGGCGGATCGCGGGCGCGGAGGCAGGACGGGAATCATTGCGCGAGACGACGCAGCGACAGAACGCAGAGCAGGCGCGCATCATGCTCGGTCTGCTCGAATCGGTGGAGCGCGACGAAACTCAGTCACAGCGCCAGCTCGCGACCGAACTTGGCATCGCGCTCGGCCTGCTCAATGCGTATCTCAAGCGCTGCGTCCGCAAGGGGCTGGTCAAGATGCGGCGCGCGCCGGCGCGGCGCTACGCCTACTACCTGACGCCGCGCGGGTTCGCCGAGAAGTCCCGGCTGACGATCGAGTATTTGTCCTTCTCGCTCGATTTCTTCCGCCAGGCGAAGGCCGATTGCCGGCAGACCTTCGATACGGCCCGCCGGGCCGGCTTGGCGCGCATCGTGCTCGTCGGCCGCTCCGATCTCGCGGAAATCGCCTTGATTTGCGCGCTTGAGACCGGGGTCGAGATCGTCGGCCTCGTCGATGAGGCGGCACGCGGGTCGCGGTTCATGGGCGTGCCCGCTTTCGATTCGTTCGAGCGGATCAAGGAACCCTTCGACGCGATCGTTGTAACCGACATGGCGAATGGACCGAAGAGCTACGCGCGCGCCATCGCCGCGCTCGGCGCCGAGCACGTGCTGGTGCCGAAGCTACTGCGAAGCTCGACGATGGGAACCGCTTGGTCATGACCGCCGGCAGTGCGAAATGGTATGTCGCGCATACGCATGCGCATGCCGAAGCCAAGGCTGCGCTCAATCTTCGTCGTCAGGGCTACGCGGTTTTCTTTCCGCGCTACCGCAAGCGCCGGCGGCATGCGCGGCGGATAGAAATCGTATCTGCGCCCTTGTTTCCCCGCTATGTGTTCGTCCTGGTCGACCGGGCGACGCAGCGATGGCGCGCCATCGGTTCGACCTTCGGCGTCGCCCATCTGGTCTGCCATGGCGATGAGCCTGCAGTCGTCCCCGACAAGTTGATTGCGGAACTGCAGGAGCGTGAGGATTCCGAAGGTCTCGTGAACCTCGACAGTCCGACCTTCGCGCCCGGAGCCAAGGTGCGGGTGCGGTCCGGCGCGTTCGGCGACAGTCTCGGCCTGTTCGAAGGAATGACCGATCGGGAGCGCGTCGCCGTTCTTCTTGACCTGCTTGGCCGCAAGGTCCGCGTGGTCATGGGCGTTGAGGCGATCGAGGCGGCGTGAGCCGCCACGCCGGCAATTCTTGCCGCCCAGCGCAACGCTCACCGCCATCTTTCGCTCAAGATCGACGCGGAATTTGCTATGAGTGTCCATGATTTGCTCGGACCCTCGAGCCATCATCGCCGGGATGTCAAATGCGCGATAAGTTTTTCGCCGCGATCTCGATCCTGATCGGAATTGCGCTCGCGCTCGCCGTCGGCGAAGCGGTTTGCCGCTTTCTTCCGGTCAATGACGGCCTGATGGCGATGCCGGTCAACGCGTCGGCGCCGGTCTTTCATTTCACGCCCAACCGCAACGTGACTTGGTCGCGCGACTGGAACTTCTCCATCGTGAACCGCATTCGCGTCAACAATGCGGGCTACGTGAACGAGCAAAACTACGAAGCCAACGACCCGCGTCCGTTATTGGCCGTGGTTGGGGACTCCTATGTCGAAGCGGCCATGGTTCCCCCTCAGGACACGTTGCAGGGCCGGCTGGCCACGGCCCTCGCCCCGGCGATCCGCATCTACAGCTTCGCCGCTTCCGGCGCGCCGCTCAGCCAATATCTCGCTTGGGCGCGCGAAGCGCGCGAGAAGTGGAAGGCGCAAGCGCTCATCATCGTCGTCGTCGGCAACGATTTCGACGAGAGCCTGGCGATCTACAAGCAGGGCCCTGGATTTCACCATTACGTCGCGGGAGCGGACGGCGCCTTGCGCCTGCAGCGGTTCGATTACGAGCCGAGCCTGCTGCGCCTCGCCGCGCGCAAGAGCGCGCTCGCCCGTTATGTCTTGTTCAATTTGCAGGCCCACGAGCATTTGCCCGCGCTTGCCAACGAATTCATGAGCGTCGTGCGCCCGGCGCGCGCCGACAATTTTGTCGGCAACACCTCGGCCTCGGCGGACGCCGATCGGCTCCGTTGGTCGAAGGCCGCAGTTCTTGCCTTCCTGCACGACCTTTCCGCGTATGCCGGCTGGCCGCCGGGAAGCGTGCTCTGCGTGGTCGATGGCATCCGTTATCCGAGCGACAATCCGGCGGTTGCCGCGAGTTATTTCGTCCAGATGCGTGAGTTCTTCATCGCCGCGGCGCGGCGGGCCGGCTACGAGGCGATCGACATGGACCCCGCCTTCTTCACGCATTTCCGGGCGACCGGCGAGCGCTTCGAATTCCCGAGGGACGGACACTGGAACGGCCTCGCGCACCTTCTCGCCGCCGACGCGGCGCTCCACAGCGCGCTCTTGTCCGGTTGGAAGCCCGCCGCGGCGCAGGCGTCGCGGTGACGGCGAAGGCGTTGCCCATCACGCATCAGAGCATTTCCCGGCGAAGTGGGAACCGGTTCGCCGGCAGAAAATGCGACCACTAAAGGACAATTAGCGCGCGCGCGGCGACAAGATCGCCGCGTAGCTCTCCGACCATCGGGCGATAGACCTCTCCAAGGAGAACTGCTCGACGATGCGCGCGCGGGCGCGCCGCGACCGTTCGGCATGCGCTGCCGGCTCTTCATTTGCCAGCGCGCGGATCGCTGACGCCAGAGCCTGCGGATCGTGTGGCGGAACGACCATGCCGGTATCCCCCACGATGATCGCGGCGTCCCCAACATCGGTCGAGACCGCCGGTAGCCCGCAGGCCATTCCCTCTGCGAGCGCATTGGAGAAACCTTCGCCGAAGGCGGAGCTCGACACGACGAAATCCGCCGCGGGCAGCAACCGTTCGACGTCATCGCGACGGCCAAGACGCAGCAGGTTAGGCCGGTCAGGCAGATTCTCAGTGTCGGCGCCGATCAGCAAGGCGTGTAAATCGGGCAATCCAGCTATTGCTTCGAAAAAACCTTCATGGTCCTTCATCGGATTGACCCGGGCGACATGGGCAAGAACGATCGCCGCGGCGGGGATGCCGAGCTCGCGCCGGACCTCAGCCCGCAAACTTGAGTCGGGGCGAAAGCGCCGGGTATCGATGCCATTGGGGATGATCTCCGCGCGGCGCGGCCGGTAGCCATAGCCAAAATGAATCTTGAGGCCCGCAGCAGAATTGGCGGTGATCAGGTCGGGAAGTCGCGACAGCAACGCGCAAGTCTTAACCACCAGCCGGAGCTGCAAGCTGTAGCGGCTGAAATCGATATCGGAGCCGCGAATGGCCCAGCCGAGCCGGGTCATTCGGCGTCGCCCCGACAGGATCAGCCCGATCAGCGCCGCAAGGTCGCCGTGGTACATCCAGCCTTGCACGATGTCCGGCTTTGTCCGAACGATCAGCTTCGCCAGCCGGTAAAGGCCGGCCGGGATGCCGAACAGCGCGCCGAAGTTCAATTCCACCACAGTGACGCCGCCCGCGCGCATGCGGTCGGCATGCGGTCCGCCGGGCCGAAGCGCCACGACGATGCTCTCGTCGGCGATCTTCTGTTCGGCCGTGACGAGGCGCGTCAGCGTCGCCTCGGCGCCGCCGACCCAAAGGTGCGTGACGACGTAAAGGACCTTTCGCGGCCGCTCGCTCACGCCCATCGTTCGCGCCAGGCTTGCAGCATCAAAACGGTCCACAGCGGGTACTGCCAATTGCGCGTCCCGTCGAGATGCTCCTGCCAAGCGCGGCGCACCGGCTCGGCGCGAACCAGACCGAAGGAGGCGAGACGCGCCGGCGCAAGCAGCGATTCGGCCCAGTCCCGCAACGGCCCGCGCAACCAGGAATCGATCGGCACGGCAAACCCCATCTTCGGCCGATCGATCAACCGTTGCGGCACATAACGATCGAGCACGCGGCGCAGCAGCCATTTGCCCTGCCGATGGCGCAGCTTGAAGTCGAGCGGCAAAGTCCAGGAATAGGCGACGACGCGATGATCAAGCAACGGCACGCGCCCTTCGAGGCCGACCGCCATGGTCGCCCGATCGACCTTGGCGAGGATATCGT
>JBAPYK010000204.1:0-2895 GCA_049284695.1 Rhodoplanes sp.
GCGGCGATCGTGCGGTCGGCGATCGCGCAATGCGGCGGCCATGCCACGCTGATCCGGGCGCCGGCGGCCGTGCGCGCCGCGGTCGCGGTGTTCGAGCCGCAGCCGGGCCCGCTCGCTGCGCTCACCAAGCGCGTGAAGGAGAGTTTTGACCCCAGCGGCGTGCTCAATCCGGGCCGCATGTGGGCGGGTGTGTGAGATTGTGGGCAGGTTGAGACTCCTCCTCTCCTACAAGGGAGATAGCATGTCGCGTTCGGAAAGCGGGATTGACAATGCAAACTAGCTTCACCCTCGCCCAGCTCGCCGACCCGGACCTCTCGGAGGCCGAAAAGATTCTGCGCACCTGCGTCCATTGCGGCTTCTGCACGGCGACCTGCCCGACCTATCTGCTGCTGGGCAACGAGCTCGATTCCCCGCGCGGGCGCATCTACCTGATCAAGGACATGCTGGAGCATGACCGCCCCGCCGCGGCGGAGGAGGTCAAGCATATCGACCGCTGCCTCTCCTGCCTGTCCTGCATGACCACCTGCCCCTCGGGCGTGAATTACATGCACCTCGTCGATTACGCCCGGGTCCATATCGAGGAGACCTATCGCCGGCCTTGGCTCGACCGGCTGCTGCGTGCGACGCTCGCCCGCGTCATCCCCGATCCGCGGCTGTTTTACCTGGCGATAACCGCCGGCTGGTTCGGCAAGCCCTTTGCGCCGCTGTTGGAGCGTCTCGGCCTGGGGCAGCTCGCCGCGATGGCGCAGCTTGCGCCGGCAAAGCTCGTCGCTCCGCCGCGCCGTTCCGGCGGCGTGTTCCGCGCCAAAGGCCCGCAGCGGGGCCGCGTCGCCATGCTCGCCGGCTGCGTCCAGCGCGTGCTCGCCCCCCGCATCAATGAGGCTGCGATCCGCCTGCTGACGCGGCATGGCTACGAGGTCGTACTTGCCGAAGGCGAAGGGTGCTGCAGCTCCGCGCCGCATCACATGGGCCACGAGAAAGAAGCGCTCGCCTGCGTCCGCACCAATATCGACGCCTATATGGCCGAAATCGACGGCGAGGGGTTGGACGCGATCATTGCGACCGCGTCCGGCTGCGGCACGACCATGAAGGATTACGGCTTCATGCTGCGCACCGACAAAGCCTATGCCGAGAAGGCAGCTCTGGTCGCCGGCAAGGTGCGCGACGTCAGCGAGTTCGTCTTCGGCATCGCGGACCTGAAGGCTACGCCGCGGCCCGCCTTGCGCGTCGCCTATCACGCCGCCTGCTCGCTGCAGCATGGACAGAAAATCACGCGCGAGCCGAAAGAGTTACTTTCCAAGTTAGGGTTTGTGGTGAAAGATGTGCCGGAGGCGCATTTGTGCTGTGGCTCGGCCGGCGTCTACAACTTATTGCAGCCGGAGTTGGCGAATCGGTTGCGCGAACGCAAAATCACAAATATCGAGAAGACTGAGCCCGACGTGATCGCAGCCGGCAATCTCGGCTGCATGATGCAGATCGCGGCGGGGACCTCGATCCCTGTCGTGCATCCGATAGAACTCGCGGATTGGGCGACCGGGGGATCGGCGCCGGCGGCGATGGAGCGAACAGGGAATGCCTGAAGGCGGTTTTGAGGGCGGGGACGATCGATCCCGGCAGCCCGCATCACCGTAATTCTGACCCGCGATCCGCTGTCCCCCGCCGCGGCCGAGGGTCGACCAACAAAATAACTGGAGGAAAGCATGGCTAAGAAAGCCAAGACTACTAAAAGGGCGACTGCAAAGACGACCAAAGCGAGCAAGACGCGCAAGACTGCTGCCTCGCGCAGCAAGGCCAGCGCTAAGTCGACGGCGAAAAAGCGCACCACGCGCATGACGGCGGCCAAGGCGAAAGCGTCTCGCGGCAAGGCCAGCGCCCGCAAGACCAGCGCCCGCAAAACACCGCGGGCCGCCACCAAGGTTGCGAAGTCTCCCGCTCGACGAAGCGCCGCACCAAAGAAACCGGCCGCTGCGGCCAAAGCTCCGGCCCGTAAGCCTGTTGCGACGCCTCCGATCGTGACGGTCAAGAAAATATCCGTCACGCCAGCGACGCCTGCGCCGGCAAAGCCAGCTCCGGCTCCCGTGGCGGCCAAGCCGGCCCCAGCTCCGGCGGCGGCTCGACCGGCGCCTGCTCCCCCAGCGGCTCGACCAGCGCCCGCGCCGGCGGCGGTAAAGCCCGCCGCTCCAGCGACCCAGCCAGCGCCCGCGCCGCGACCGGCCTCCTCCGGATTCGCCCCGCGGCCCAGCACGCCAGCTCCTGCTGCGCCTGCCGCTCCAACCCCGCAGCCGATGGCGCCCGCATCGGGAGGCGGCACGATCCGGATGGCGGGACCGGACAAGAGCGAATAGTCGCGACTGCAAATGAAAGAGCGCACATGGTGGGGACGTCGAAACGCGGCTCCGGCAAAAAGGCAGGAGCCAATCGCAAGGGGAAGCGTGTTGGCGGGCGCAAGGCGAGCAAGGTTGCATCCAAGACCAGCCGCCCCACTGTGCGCGTGACAAAAAAGGCGCGCGCCGGCGCGACCAAGCCGGCCGCCAAGAAAGCGGCCGCGCGAAAACCGAGCCGAGTCGGTGCTGCCGCGCCGAAAAAGGGCGCGAGCGAACGAACCCTGGCCGGCAAGAAGGGCGCTGCCCGCGCAGGCGTGGCGACGAAAGGCAACGGGCGGGCAGGCGTCGCGAAACTGAAAGGCGCCGGCACCGCTCCGACAGGACGCACGCGAGCAAAGGCGGCAAAACCGGCCGCCCCGAAACCGGCGTCAGCGCTTCCGCGCCACGCCCGCAAGCGAACGACAGGACCGGCGAAGCGAACCGCCCGGCGCGCTCTGGGCAGCGCCGTCGGCACACCGATCGCGCCGGCACGGCCGTTAGCGCCGCCTCCGTCAGCGACACCCGCGCGGCC
>JBAPYK010000205.1:0-1817 GCA_049284695.1 Rhodoplanes sp.
TGTTGAGCCAGCTGGCGTGTTTGGGAACGTAGTGGAACTCCAATCGGCGCAGCAAGCGGCGCGCCTCTGGCGCCGGGAAGGCGTGGTAGAGCGCCCCGGCGGAGTGGGTGGACAGATTATCGAGGACGACGCGGATACGCTCGGCCTTTGGGAAGTGCAGGTCGGCAAGTTCGCGCATACAGGTGGCGAAGTCGACCGCGGCCCGGCTCTCGGTGACCTTGACCTTGCGCCAGGGCCGATGAACATCGAGAAAGAGGAACAGATTGGCGGTTCCATTACGTTTATATTCGCAATCGTAGCGCTCGAGCTGGCCTGGCTTGGCCGGGATCGGCTGGCGGACCTCGCCGATCAGCTGGATCGGGCTCTCATCGAAACAGACCACTGGGCGGTTTGGATCGGGGGCTTCGGCATAGAGATCGAGCACGTCCTCCATCCGGGCGACGTATTCGGCATCGACCCGCGGAATGCACCACATGTCCTTGCGCCAGGGCTTCAAGTCGTTTTCGGCCAAGCGCCGGCGCACGGTTTCCCGCGAGAGGCTGGCGTGCTCGGTGAGCCGGACCAGTTCACCCGCCAGAAGCTCCAGCGTCCAACGCGCCCGCCCTGCGGGTGGGTTGGAACAGGCGGTGGCGACCAGCAGGGCCTCCTCCTTGCCGGAGAGCTTTCGTTTCGCCCCCGGCCGCGGCTGCTCGCCGAGCGCCGCCGGCAGGTTGCCGAGCACGAAGCGGCGCTTTGTCCGGTACACGGTGGACCCGCCCACCCCGACGTTCCTGGCAATCTCCTCGTCGCCGGCGCCGGCATCGGCTGCTAGCAGAACCTGCGCGCGCTTTAGCTTGCGTGCCGCATGCTTGCCGCCGCTCAGAAGTGCGGTGAGTTCCGCGCGCTCGGTTTGGCTGAGTTCGACCCGATAGCGTAGGTTCATCCCTGCCTCCTCATCGATCGAGGCACGGACGCACAGCTGAATCGGATGGCCGGCGTGAGTCGCTCTGGGAAATCCTTTACGCCCAAGCAGGGCCAGTATCTGGCGTTTATCCACCTGTACACCCGCCTGCACCGTCGGCCGCCGGCTGAAACCGACATGCAGGAATACTTCCGCGTCAGCCCGCCCTCGGTTCACCAGATGGTGTTGACGCTCGAACGGTCGGGCTTCATCCGCAGACAACCAAGGACCCCGCGCAGCATCGAACTGCTCGTTGATCCCAAACAACTGCCGGAGCTACTCTGATCACGGGTTCAATCGGTCAAAACCACCGTGCAGAGATACTAGTGGACATTTCGGGGGATCGCGCGCGCGGGTGGCACCGGGCGTTGCCGTTGGCGGGTTACTTGATCAAGGGCAACATCAATAGTCGCGGCGACCGCATCTATGCCCTTGGCAGAAAATGCGGAACGACGAGCGGACCAGGATCGACGACAGGCGCGGCGAGCGGTGGTTCTGCACCGAGCCCGAGGCCCGCACGGCCGGCTGGCGCAGGGCTATTGCCGCAACTCGCCGAAAGCTGCCGATCGGCCAACGACGCATTGTGCCATGAGCAGCCCTAAGCGCTCGGCGAACTGCCGCTGTGATCCGGCCCCCGAGAGACGGAAAGAAAGTCCCGCTCGTATTAGTTAGTCGGATTTCGGCAATGTACTGGCGTCTCGCGCGCCGGGACACCAGACCGTACTCGGTTGGGGTAGCAGTAACCGCCCCACGATGCGGGGTCAGTCCCGCGTGCGCGCTTACACGTCGTCCGTGAAAATCCTGCTGTCGCCCTCAAGCCATCGGTTAATGCTTTGATTGTCATAGACGATCTGGCCGTTCGCAGTGACGCGAAGGC